>NZ_CP144914.1:2723724-3047448 GCF_008014775.2 Alkalicoccus halolimnae
GTCTTCGCCGACGACTGTATACGTATTTTTAGCTATTGTAACCACTGTGCGGATTTTTCTTCCTTCCCGGCTCACTGCAGTCCCCCCTGTCTTCAGTAGAAATACTATATGTAATCATAACATGCGGGGGTCAGGAATAAAATATATTTGCTGTGAACCCGGGACCGCTTTCACCCCGTGATCCGCCGGACTCTTTCTGGTACAATCAAGCAGTACATATTTATCGACAGGAGGAACTTATGAGCCAGCAGGTAATTAAAGCAGGACCGCAGCAGTTGGAAAAGATCAAAAACTACTATAAAAAAGGCGCCGTAAGCAAGCTGCCGCCGGGCGCTGTATTTGCGGCAAAAACCGACGGCTGCCACATAACGGCTTATAAATCAGGGAAAGTTTTATTCCAGGGAGCTGCCAGTTACCAGGAAGCTTCCCGCTGGGGCGGCACGGGCTCCGGGTCAGGTAAAGGAAAATCGAAGACTTCCGTGGATCAGCATAAATATGCTCCACCGAAAGACATCAGCCAGTCGCAGCTGATCGGCAGCGATGAAACAGGAACAGGCGATTACTTCGGCCCGATGACCGTCGTCGCAGCCCATTTATCCACCGCCCAGCTGCTCGAAGCAGAATCACTCGGTCTCCGGGACTCAAAAACGATTACCGACCCTGATATTAAACGAATTGCCCCGAAGCTGTTAAAACTCTGCACGTACAGTTTAACGGTGCTGCGCAACGAAAAATATAATAAACTCCAGGCGGAAGGAATGAATCAGGGGCAGATGAAAGCGATGCTTCATCATGAAGCAATTAAGAATGTCATCGGGAAACTTCGTGATCAGGGAGATGCTTTTGACGGGGTATTAATCGATCAGTTCGTCAAACCGGAAAGCTATTTTGCCTACCTCGCCAAGAGCGGTAAAAAATGGCCGTCCGAGATTCCTATTTACTTTGCTACGAAAGCAGAAAGTCTGCACCCTTCTGTAGCCGCCGGCTCCATTCTCGCCCGCTACGCCTTTCTTCAGGAAATGGATAAGTTAAGTGCATCCCTTGGCGTTCCTATTCCAAAAGGTGCCGGTCCGCGAGTCGATGAAGCGGCCGGGGAAATTTACCGCAGCCACGGCAGAGAAGCCCTTTACCGTTCCGTAAAATGGCACTTCTCCAACACGCAGCGGGCTGCGAAGTAGAAGTGATTAAAGTTTTTAAAGGCAGACCTACGTGATTTTCGGTTAAGCCGAAGAGGATCTGAGTGAGCAGAAATCTGTTCACTCAACCCCTATTCGGGCTCTCCTACTCAGGTCAGCCACTTATCGTGTACTGTTCCTAAAAAGTATCTATTTATTTAGTCGAATCAATTTTAAAATATAAAATCATTAGCGTAAAGTACGAATGAGGTATAGGATCTCCGCTGCAGACTGACCGGGAGATGGATATCTCCACCAAAGTCCATATAGGAAATCAGCGGAGGCAGGCCCCGCGCCTCAGTGGAAACGAAAGCGTACGCTTATCGCTTCTATACTCTATTTTCAAGGTATATAAATTGAACTTACTATTTATATAGAAAAATAAATGACCGTGAGAGCGGTTTTCTTCATCGAAAAAAAGAAAGGTGTTATCATTTTTGACGGCAGACTGTTCTTACAGGAAGAACAGAAAAGCAGAACAGGCCGCTGGAGTGGACGTGGGGCGGCTCCAGGGCGAATAAGGCCGAGTCGAAGATCCATCCCGCACGACCGCAGGGAGGACGGGATTAGCTGAGACCGGCCCGCCCGGAAAGCGTCCCCATGGAAACGAAAGCGGCCGGTTACAGAAGCGGAAACGAATTATGAAGTTCATCTTATAAAGATCAAAAATATGCTGAACGGCAAAAGGCCTTCATGACAGTATCCGTCACGAAGGCCTTTTTTGCACTATGCCGTTTGTTCTTTATAAACAGGATTTTTCGAACAGCCGCTGGATTATCAGCTACGCCCGAAGAACAGCCCCTGTTTTTTCTTCCAGTGCATCGAGCACCTTTTGATGAACTACGGCTACTTCTTCTTCTGTCAGTGTTTTTTCAGGATCCAGGTAGCGAAGAGAAAAAGCCAGTGACTTCTTGCCCGGAAGCACGTTTTCTCCTTCATACAGATCAAACAGCTTCGTACGTACGAGAAGTCTTCCTCCGGTTTCCTTAATAACTTCCTCCAGCTTCGAAGCACTCACTTCCTGATCGACAACGAGCGCAATGTCACGGTCAACAGCCGGATAGCGCGGAATAGGCTGATAGCGTACTACCTCTTCCTTCCTGTCAAGAAGCGGCATGAGGTTCAGTTCGAAAACAAACGTTTTCGGCAGAGACCACTGCTTTGCTGTATGCGGATGCAGCTGTCCGATATAACCAATGGTTTCCCCTTGAATAATAACCGCAGCAGTTCTTCCCGGATGAAGTCCCGGTTTTTCTGCCTTAACAAACGCAGCTTCGACATTCAGCTCGGCAAGCAGACCTTCCACTACTCCTTTAGCTACGAAAAAGTCGGAAGCTTTTTTCTCACCCTGCCAGGCATGCTCTTCCCAGAGACCCATAAAAACGCCGGCAGCATGCGTTTTTTCCTGCGGCTGAACCGTTACTTCCTGTTCTTCCGTATGAAAGACAGAACCGATTTCATAAAGGGAAACGTTATAGAGGCTTCGGTTTTTATTATGGCTCAGCGCATCAAGAAGATGGGGAAGCAGCGTCGTACGTAAGCTGCTGCGGTCCTCACTCATCGGAAGCGACACATCCACCCTCCGGGAACCTTCTTCAGAGAAAGCTGCTTCTTTTTCTTTTGTCGTCAGAGAATAGCTGACTGCTTCGTGAAGACCAGCGGACTCGAGAAAACGGCGGATTTTTCGTTTTTTCTTCTGTTCTTCGGAAAGTCCCCCCTGTGTAGACGGAGTATTCGGCAGCGTAACCGGAATATTCGCATACCCATAAAGGCGGGCGACTTCTTCAACGATGTCCGCTTCAATTTTAATGTCCTGGCGGCGTGTCGGAACTTTCACCGTAAACGTTCCGTCCTTTTCTTTTGCAGAAAACTGCAGCCTGTTAAAAATGGCCGTAACATCTTCTGTGGAAAGAGACGTGCCGAGGGAGCGGTTGATCCGGTCTAAAGAAATGTCTATTTCTTTTTCACTGCGATCCAGCTCATCGTATGCGACTGTATAAGAAAGTACTTCTCCTCCTGCCAGCTGCTGAATTAAGGAAGCTGCTCTTTTCCCGGCTTCTTCTACGCCATTTGGATCGACGCCTTTCTCAAAACGTATACTGGAATCGCTGCGGATACCAAGTTCACGCTGGGCCTGACGGACGACAGCCGGATCAAAATAGGCGGCTTCAAGGAGAAGATTGACACTGTTTTCTTCCACTTCCGATGTTCCTCCGCCCATCACCCCTGCGAGAGCGACCGGCTCCTGACCGTTCGTAATGACGAGGTGGCTGTTTGACAACGTTCGTTCTGCTCCGTCCAGCGTCACCATTTTCTCGCCGTCTGCCGCTCGTCTAACTCGTACTTCCTTAGAACCGAATCGATCATAGTCGAATGAGTGAAGCGGCTGTCCGTATTCAAGCAGCACATAGTTTGTAATATCGACGACGTTATTAAGAGGCCTGATCCCGGAAGCCATCAGTGCTGTCTGCAGCCATAGAGGCGACTCTCCGATGTTGACGCCGCGGATCACGGTAGCACCATAGTAAGGATTAACATCTGCAGCATCTACGTTTACTTCGATATAATCAGTGGCTTTTTCCTTTACCGGTACGACGGCCGGTTCCGGAGCGTGCACTTCCCGGCCAAGAACGGCTGCAATTTCGTAAGCAGCTCCGAGCACGCTCAGACAATCCGAACGATTCGGCGTGAGATCGAGTTCCAGCACGGTATCCAGAAGTCCAAGCGGTTCTTTTGCGTCCATTCCAGGAACCATTTCTTCCGGAAAAACAAAGATGCCTTCGCTGTATTTTTTAGGTACGACTTTCCCTTCGAAACCTAGTTCCTGAAGGGAGCAGATCATCCCTTCCGATGTCTGTCCGCGCAGTTTTGCCTGCTTAATTTTCATGCCGCCCGGCAGTCTTCCTCCGACTCGTGCTACTGCCACAAACTGGCCTTCAGTAACATTTTTAGCGCCGCAGACGATCTGAACAGGCTTGTCTTCTCCAACATCGACGTGACAGATCTTAAGTTTATCGGCGTCAGGGTGTGGAACACATTCCAGCACTTTCCCGACAGTGAGCATTTCAACATCTTCCCCGAGATGTTTTACCGCATCCACTTCCACTCCGTGAAGCGTCAGTTTTTCTGCGACTTCCTCCGGGCTTAAATCTGCTATATCTACATATTCATTCAGCCATTGATAAGAAATTAACAAAACTAGGTCCTCCTTTTTCTAATTACGTTCTGCTGTTAAAGTATGGATTCGATAATTATTCGCGGGCAAACTGCTCAAGAAAACGGGTATCATTCGTATAAAAATGACGAATATCGTCTATCCCGTATTTCAGCATCGCAAATCGTTCCACACCCATTCCGAACGCAAAGCCCGAGTATTTCTCCGGATCAAATCCGCCCATCTCCAATACATTCGGGTGTACCATTCCTGCACCAAGAACTTCAATCCAGCCCGACCCTTTACACGTGCGGCAGCCTCTGCCTCCACACATAGCACAGGAAATATCCAGTTCGGCAGACGGTTCGGTGAATGGAAAGAAGCTTGGACGAAGACGGATGTCCCGGTCTTCCCCAAAATAGCTTTTCACGAATGCTTCAAAAATACCTTTCAAGTCGCTCATACGGATTCCCTCATCCACGACCAGACCTTCAATCTGCATAAATTGATGGGAATGAGTCGCGTCGTCCTCATCACGCCGGTAAACTTTTCCGGGGCAGACGATTTTCACCGGCCCGCGCCCTTCGTGTTTTTCCATCGTACGAGTCTGCACCGGTGACGTCTGCGTGCGAAGAAGCAGATCCGGGGTAATAAAGAATGTATCCTGCATATCCCGCGCCGGGTGATGCTTCGGCAGATTCAATGATTCAAAATTATAGTAGTCGGTTTCCACTTCCGGTCCTTCCGCTACCTGAAAGCCCATGCCGATAAAGACATCTTCAATCCGCTCCACAACGGACGTGAGCGGGTGACGGCTGCCTTTTGATACCGGTCTTCCGGGAAGGGAAACATCGATGCTTTCCTGCTTCAGCTGTTCCAGTACCTGCGCTTCTTCCAGAGTTTTTTCTTTTTCTTCGATCAGTGCCTGCACAGATTCACGGACTTCGTTTGCTTTCTGTCCGACAACCGGCCGTTCTTCTGTGGAAAGCCTGCCCATGCTCTTCATTACTTCTGTAATCGGTCCTTTTTTTCCAAGATAGGCTACGCGCACCTCCTGCAGTTCCTTGAGCGTTTCCGCCTGGGCTGTTCTCGTTACTGCTTCGTCATGTAATTCCTGCAATCGCTCCAACATGCTTTTCTGCCTCCTTTATTCATCAAAAAAAGCCTTTCTTCCCTGTACAAAAGGGACGAAAAGCTTCGCGGTACCACCCTTATTAACGGGAAAATATCCCGTTCACTTCATTGGTTGTAAAGGATAACGGACCTTTTCCCGGGTATAGCTGCGTTTCAGTAGCTCATACCGGCTCCAGAGTGAATTCAGCGCATCTTTTAAGCTGTGCTTACAGTCCGGGACACAGCCTCCCTGATAAAAGATAATACCGCCTACTATGTTCTTTCTTCGCCTTTGTATTCATATGCAGATATTATATAAGGTTTCCCCTGGTATTTCAAATTATTTTTCAGACTACCTTAAAAATAGGTTCTGTTAAAGCTCCGTGTTGTTTTCGGAGTGCCTGCGGCTCCTCCGCCTGCCACGGAGAAAGCCTTCAGCTCTCCTTCCCTGTCGTACGGGAGGACCTTCCCGCTTTGTTTCCGCAGGCGTCTCTGCCCTGGCACTGGTTTCTACCTTGGTATCTTCTTGATTCAACGAGCAGGCTTGCTGTATTGGAAATTACAACGAAGCGGAGTTTTCTGTATTTATCAACATCAGGCTTTGCAGGCCAGCTTTTACTTTAATGGCCGCTCAGATGGTATACGAGAATTCCGGCTGCCACTCCGACATTGAGTGATTCTGACTTTCCATGCAGCGGAATGTAAAGATTTTGATCGGTTTTTGCAAGCAGATCCGGGTCAACGCCGCTGCCTTCGTTTCCCATAAGAAGAGCGAACGATTCCTGAGGTTCTATAGCAGAATACGTGCTGCCGTTCAAGCTCGTACCAAACACCGGTATTCCGCTTTCATGGCAGTATTGTAAAGCATCTTCAAGATCCATGCTCTGTATCGGAATATGAAACAGCGCTCCCTGAGTGGCACGGATCACTTTTGGATTAAAGGGATCGGCACAGCCTTCTCCTAAAATAACACCTGTCATCCCCGCTGCTTCAGAAGTCCGGAACAGACTTCCAAGGTTTCCCGGATCCTGGACGCGGTCAAGAAGAAGGTATTTGCCAGAGTCGAAAACGATGTTTTTCAGCTGCGGCTTTACACAGACAGCTATCATTCCCTGAGGGGTTTCTGTTTCCGCAAGATCTGCAAGCACCTGCTCGGTTACCTCGACTACCTCAATCCCGCTCACCGTCCACTCCCTTGGGATCCCTCTGCCTTCAGAACAGATAATCTGCTTGACGGTAAGAGAAGCTTTTAAAGCTTCTTCTATTAAATGTTCTCCTTCGATAAGGAACAATCCTGAGCGGTCCCGCTCCTTTTTTTTCTGGAGCTTTTTCCAGGCTTTAATACGCGGATTTTGACTTGATGAAATAACTTCCATTCGGCATTCTCCTTTTTCGTAACCACGGTCAGTCCCGCCGGAAATTCCCCATAACCTGCATGCTCTGGCTGATACTTACAAAGGCCGACGGGTCAATATCTTTCATAATCTGGCGGATCACTTCCAGTTCGTAGCGTGTAATTACAGTATACAACACTTTTTTCTCTTCGCGGGAATAAGCTCCCTGTCCGTCGATAATTGTTACGCCGCGGACGAGATTATCCAAAAATGCCTGCCGTACTTCTTCCCCTTTGCTCGTTACCACCATCAGGTTCAGCTTCACGTGACGGGTATGAATACGGTCAATGACAATTCCAGTAATATAAATGGAAAGCATCGTATAAAGTGCCAGTTCCCAACCGAAGAAAAAGCCGGAAAAGAGGACAACGATGGAGTTAAGTCCAAAGATCAACCCGCCGAGCGGAACGTCCCATTTTTTAATAAGGAGAATCCCGACAACGTCAAAACCTCCTGTAGAACTGTAAAAACGGATGATCAGTCCGATACCGATACCCGTCAGTATACCGCCCCATACAGAAGAAAGCAGGGCATCCTCCGTTACCATTACGATAGGAATATAAAGCATCGAAACAGAAGTAACGGCTACTGAAATAATACTGTTTATAATAAATTCCTTTCCCAGCTTCATCCATCCGATAATAATAACCGGAATGTTCAGGACGATAATCCATATTCCTGTGTTCAAGGGAGTTAATAAACCGAAAATCATCGCAATACCGGTCACTCCGCCTGTCAGTACTTCATGAGGAAGCAGAAAGACGTTAAAAGCGAAACCGAGCAGTATTGATGAAAGAACGATTATAGTTAATTTCACGAAATAGTTCACAAAGAAACCCCATTTCCTTCACTTAGTTAAACAGCTCTATGCATTATAGGCAAGTAGAAGCGGGTTCGTCAATAGCCCCGGTGTGAAGGTGGTCAGAGATTCCTGAACCATAGAGCGATAAGTTCTATAACATTCAGCAATAAGCTTGATTCTTACTTGAAAGAAGGGAATGCATCTCCTGCTCTACATCCATGTAAGTTACACAAACTCCCTCGGTAAGATAGGTTTATCTATGATTTATGAAAATAATGTAGATAATCGATGAACGGGCGCTTACGTTCCCATGGGGGGCGCAGGGCGGGCCTCTGCTAATTCCGTCCTTCCTTCCGTCGGGCGGAGTGGAGCTCGTTCTTTATCGCCCTCGAGCCGCCCCCGGCCCCTGCAGCTTACGGTAAAAATAAGCGGCTCCCCGCATCAAGCCCGCGAAAAATCAGCTTCAAATAAGTCCGGAGAAAGTGGCTGACTGCAGCGGAGACCGTTTACTTTATTCGATTTTTACAGGATTGACTTCTATAATGAAATTCCTTTGATCAGGATTTATTAAGCGTGTTAATAACATTTCTATTCTCATCGATAAACCGGACATTTATATTATCCATTTGGTGTTCGTTTTCAGAATCAACAAGGACCCAGGCTCGATTGTTTTTATCAAGCTCCAGTATCATTGCTTCCTTATCGTTAACGAGGACTTTTTCTGTCGTGAAAACATAGTCATCCGGTATCCACCCTTTAATAAGATTTGAGGTGCCCGATGGACCATTTGATTTTTCCCCAATGGAGAATGAGTCTGTCTTCCATCCGAAAAATCCTTTCTCAAAATGAGAGTATGCAAAAAGATCCCCCTCCCGGAAAAGTATAACAGCATCATCGTCATTAATGCGGACTGCTTTATCTGTAATATCTTTTCTTTCAATGTTTTCACGAACGAGTATTTCATCAAAAGCTTCTTCTACAGAGGCATAGCTTATATTTTTTGTTTCAATGATTGCGAAAGAAATGTACGACATTATCAATATAAGGAACAAAGTTAGAATAAGTTTATTATTAAGTTGAATTTTTTGCTGCCTCATTGATTCAAACCACCTTCTTTTCTGAAAGCTACCTTAAAAATAGGCTCTTTTAAAGCTCCGTGTTGTTATTGGATTGCCTGCAGCTCTTTTTTCTTCGCCTGCCGCGGAGAAAGCACGCAGCTTCCCTTGCGTCCGGGAGGATCTTCCCGCTTTCTTTTTCCGCAGGCGTCTTGAAAAATCGCCTTGGCACTGGCTTTTACCCTGGTACCTTCTTGATTCGACCAGCGGGCTTTCTGTATTAGAAAATTAAAACGAAGCGGAGTTTTCTGTATTTATCAACAACAGCTTTACCAGAGCCTTGCGAAAAAAAGATTTCGCAAAAGTGGATCTTCAGACCGTTCAATTCTCCGGGAGTCGCCACCTTTCCCTGCGATCAATTTTAAAATGCGAATTTCAGATACCAAAAAACAAATAGCGTTCGAATATTTTCTTAATAAATGCAATTATGAAATTGATGCAAATATACTCTGAAAAACTAAGTGTATTACCTTTTTCTATAATTAGTATTTATTTTCCTTCATCAAGAAGGAGGCTCTTTTTTATATGTATTAATCGGAGTTGCTCGAGTCTGCTTTAAAGTGCTGAGGTACTGCTGTCTTTACTGGAGCCTGTATAAAAATTGGCTCAGGAATTTAGAATCGGAGCTTTCCTCCTCCCCTGGAAAACTGAACTAATAGTCAAGGGCGGCATGACATCATCTGTCATACCGCCCTTAGAAATCGTTATCGCTTATATATGATCCTTATTCCTGTAAAAATCCATGGGCAGGACCTGAAAATGATCAGTCAAACGTAATACGGTTTACTGTGTCACGGTCCATTTTTTTAATGACTTCTACAATAAGCTGAACGGCACTTTCGAAATCATCACGGTGAAGCATAGCCGCATGAGTATGAATGTAACGAGTCGCAATCGTAATGGACAAGGCCGGTACTCCGTTCGCGGTCAGGTGAATAGACCCGGAATCCGTGCCTCCGCCCGGCATCGCATCAAACTGATAAGGAATACTGTGTTCGTCTGCTGTATCCGTCACAAAATCACGCAGGCCTTTGTGAGAGACCATGGAGGCGTCGTACATAACAATCTGCGGACCATCACCCATTTTAGCAAGTGCATCTTTTTCGGTTACTCCCGGCGTATCGCCTGCAATGCCTACATCCACACCAAAACCGATATCCGGCTGAATATGATGGGCTGAAGTCCGTGCTCCGCGCAGTCCGACTTCCTCCTGTACTGTTCCTACGCCATATACCGTGTTGGGATGACTTTCATCTTTAAGACGGCGCAGGACTTCAATGGCAATAGCACAGCCGATCCTATTGTCCCACGCTTTCGCCATCAGATACTTTTCATTTTTCATTACCGTAAAGTCACATACCGGAACGACAGAATCTCCCGGGCGAACTCCGAATTCCGCTGCTTCTTCTTTACTGGAAGCGCCGATGTCAATAAACATCTCTTTTTTGTCGACCGCTTTTTTACGTGCCTCCGGGGCAAGAATATGCGGAGGTTTTGATCCGACAACTCCCGGAACATTTCCGTTTTTCGTCATTACAGTTACACGCTGGGCAAGCATCACCTGCTCCCACCAGCCGCCGACGCACTGAAACTTCAAAAATCCGCGGTCGTCTATATTTGTTACCATAAACCCGATTTCATCGAGGTGTCCGGCGACCATGATTTTTGGACCGTCTTCTGCTGTGCCCTGCTTTTTCGCAATGAGACTGCCAAGATGATCTGTCTGCACGTCGTCTGCAAATGGTGTGATGTAACGTTTCATGACTTCCCGGGGTTCTCTTTCGTTTCCTGGAATACCGTTTGCATCAGTCAATTCTTTGAGCATTTTCAGCATATCTTCCATCTGTATACTCCTCCTGTAAACGTTTTATTATGTACCATTGTCAGTATACCTGTTTTTTATTTTGTTCTCAATTCTTTCGGAAATCGAAATTAATAATTATTATCCTGACGAGAATAATTTTCTTTGTTTTTTTCTTCATAGGCTGCGAGTACATCCTCCCACGTATATCCGAGCAGTCCGGCAAGGTCGACATAGCCTTGAAAAAGGACGCTGTAGCTTTCCAGGGAAGGCTCCATTCTCAGCAGTGCCACGTACCCGTTAATTTCAAGAAAGGCCTCTGTTTTTTCCTGTTCCGGGGCCTCTTCGGTTTCTATTTCAACTGTTCCCGTTTCCGGAACGAATTCCAGAGTGTTTCCGAGTGACAGCAGAAAGTGCAGTCCGTCTACATATTCTTCCAGAATAACAGGTGATGCAGAAGCTTCTTTGCTGCTCCAGAATTTAAAACTGCGTACTTCGTTGGCCAGCTCTCCTGTTTCAACAACAAAAGCTAGCAGCTTATCCTGAAATACTTCTTTTCCCGTGACCCCGCGCTTTTTTTCAATATAACTGTCCAGCTGCTGCTGCTTTTCAAACAATTCCCGCAGATTCATTTATTCTCCCCCATTTTGATTACTTTTTGACAGAATGAAACTTTCCGACTGCTCTATCGTAACATAAAAGAGAGTTTTCTTTACGGAGGGATTCGTATCATTGTACGATGGAACTATCCTAAAAACCGGATGTCCTAAAGAAGGAGAGATTACTATGTTTACGGTATTATTATTCCGCCTGTTCCTTCTCATAGCTGTAAGTATTATTATTTACAGCCTCATAAAATATTTTACCGATCCGCGGCGCCGTCTCGAGAGAGCCCAGCGCAGCGAAGACTTTTATATTCTTGATGATACGGATAACGTCCGCAAAAATATTTTCCTGACTGTCCGCGGAGCGATGTTCGAAGGAGAAAAATTTCTCGGAACGACGGACCAGTCCGTGGAAGTCACGACTATCATTCTCTCTACTGATGATCAGGACAGACTGCGCGGCATGACAAGCCGGGACTTTCATGCGATTGAAAAGGAACTGATTGTCCGCTATCCAAAGGCCGATATAGAATGGCGTCAGCCTATTGCTGATATAAAGAAAAAACTGGAACAGCAGAGAAAATAAAAAAAGAGGTATTTACGGATTAATTCCTGTAAATACCTCTTTTTTTGGTTCTCAGGCCTGTTTTTCTAGGGGTGTCCCTTCTTCCTTTTCACGTCTGCCGATATAAACAAACAGCAGCCCCAGCAGGGCAATAATAATAAGCGCATATCCCCATGAAAGTTCCATAAGTATATGGCCAAAGCCGGTAAACATTATGGAAGGAAGTATAATACCAGCTGTCGAAAAGTACATATAATTTCTGAAGTTCTGGGTCATTTCGATCAGATAAAGAGAGAGAAGATGAAAATGAACAAACGGCATCATGCGCAGGATCATAACCTGAACGAGAGTCATTTCACGATCCTGGAAAACCTTTCTTTTCATCTTCGCCACTCTCTGCTGAAACCCGGGAAAACGGTTTACAATCCAGTAAAACACCGCACTCATAAGTGTGAGGCCGATTATGGAATACACTGTTCCGGCCCAGAATCCAAAGAAATAACCTCCTGCCATGCAGACAAGGACCACCGGAAGAAACAGGAGCGGCCTTAAAAGATGTAGAAGAATAAACAGGATAGGAGCGAGCCAACCTGTATACTCAATAGCATTAAAAACAGCGTTCTGGATAGATTCCATATGTTTCTCCCTTCTGGCTGCCTAAATTAACACGAGTCCTGCAAGCAGCTGCAGTACCGAAAACAAAGGGAGGCAAATCTGGAATTTGCGTACTCTTGTTTTATGGCGGATTGTACGCGAGACGGCAAACATGGCCGGGGCAGCACCGATGAAAGCCCAGAGAAGCAGCGTTTTTTCTGCAATACGCCGCTTTCTTTTCACGGCACGCTGTTTATCCAACCAAAAAATAATACTTCCGATAACATTTACAGCCAGCCAGATAAATACCATTTCTGCCGCCTCCTTCGCATGAAAAAAGGGCGCCTTCGAATGAAAAACCATTCAAAAGCTGCCCTCATGAAACGTTGATGATTACTTAAGGTTCTCTTTTGCTTTAGAAGCAAGATCAGCGAACGCTTTTTCATCATGAATAGCGATATCAGCAAGCATCTTACGATTCATGTCGATTCCTGCTGTTTTCAGACCGTGCATAAGACGGTTATAAGAAAGACCGTTCGTACGTGCAGCCGCGTTAATACGTGTAATCCAGAGCTTGCGGAAATCACGTTTTTTCTGACGGCGGTCACGATAAGCATACAGGTGGGACTTCATAACCTGGTCTTTTGCTGTACGGAACAGGCGGTGTTTAGAACCTGTATAACCCTTTGCTAATTTTAATACTCTTTTACGACGCCGACGTGCTGTATAGCCGCCTTTTACTCGTGCCATCGTAATCCCTCCTCAAATGTTTTATTTATAATATCCGTTTATTGTTTATTGAACCATGTCGTTGATGCGCTTCTGATCGCCTTTAGCTACAAGAGAAGATTTACGAAGCTTTCGCTTCTGCTTCTGGGATTTGTTCGCTGCGAGGTGGCTTGTGAAGCCGTGGCCGCGCTTAAGCTTGCCTGTACCAGTTCTCTTGAAACGTTTTGATGCACCACTGTGCGTCTTCATCTTTGGCATGTTGAACATCCTTCCTGTACAAAATTATGGTTGTTGTCGTTGCAGGTGAATAAAATGGATGGTTAGTCCGGTCTATTTTTCGTTGTCGGCGTTCGGCGCTAAAATAAGGAACATGCTGCGCCCTTCCATTTTAGGCTTAGACTCGATATTGGAAACATCTTCACACTCTTTCGCAAGACGCATAAGTACGTCACGTCCAAGCTCAGAGTGAGTAATCGCACGTCCGCGGAAACGGATCGCTGCTTTTACTTTGTCCCCTTTTGTGAGGAATTTACGTGCATTTCGAAGCTTTGTGTTGAAGTCATGCTCCTCAATGTTCGGGCTGAGTCGAACTTCTTTAAGGTTGATGATCTTCTGCTTCTTGCGGGCTTCTTTTTCTTTCTTCTGCTGTTCAAAACGGTACTTCCCGTAATCCATGATGCGGCATACGGGCGGCTTCGCGTTAGGTGCAACCATAACAAGGTCAAGCTCTGCGCTGCGGGCCATTTCCAGCGCTTCCTGCTTAGATTTTACACCGATCTGGTCGCCGTCTGCGCCGATCAATCGGACTTCGCGAGCACGAATGTTTTCGTTAACGAACATATCCTTACTAATATTGAGCCACCTCCATGATTATTTCGGAGCAAAGCAAGATTTTCCACTATTGGTGTGTTTTATAAACCAATAAAAAAAGCGTGGGAGAAAAATCCGCCCACACTTCTGTAATCGTTGCCGAATAAGATAACCTGTACGCTGCCTGGCGAATCAGGTGAGAAGCGGGCGCTTCTTCTTGCTTTGATTTCCGTATAATGTTCACCAATATAATATACCAAATCCACCTGCCTGTGTCAAAGGTTTTCTTGAACTTCTATTATAATGACTGCCTTGAAAATAAAACATGTTCAGAAATGGATTACCCCTTTCTCCCGTCAGCAGGGAAGGCTGCTCCTCAAAGATTAAAACATTCCCAATTATATGTTAATATTGGGAAAACTCTCCAATGAGGTTCAGATAGGGTGATGGCTTTATGAGGAAAGGGGAAAAAATTATAGATATTGGAGGTTTAATTGTTGTTACCTCCCTGTCTTTCACTTGGATCAGCACTCCTTATGAGAATATATCCGGTTTCAGTTCGGAAGGAATGTTTCTACTGGCAGCGATTGCTTATCCGGTGCTGAACTCTTATTATTTAATAAATAGTGTTAACAAATTCTGGGGTTTTCTCTCTGTTGGTGGAGGGGCCGTGTTTGTTTTAATTGTTTTAATCAGAACTATTTCAGAACCCGGGACAAGTCCTGCGTCCGGTCTGCTTATTGCTGCTTCCGGCCTAGCCATTATTGCCTGGGGTATTATAAAAGATAACGAGGCGCATGATACCCTTTCTTCAGAATGACTGCCTCTGCCGGCTCCCATCTGAAGCCGGCCGGAAAAGAGCCGGTCTTTATCTAATCATACGATAAAGACCGGCTCTTTCTATATTATGCTTTTGCTTCCACTGCCTGTTTGATGTGATCTACGAATTCCTCCAGGCTCATTTCTTCTGTTTCCTGCCTGCCATACCGGCGTACGTTAACCCCTTCCGCTTCAATCTCTCTATCACCGAGAACGAGAAGATAAGGAATCTTTTTCATCTGGGCTTCACGGATTTTGTATCCGAGTTTCTCCTCACGCACGTCGACATCAACGCGGATTCCTTCTGCACGAAGGCGGTCTTCCACTTTTCGTACATAATCCATATGAACGTCGCTGACCGGAATGGCTTTCACCTGAACCGGAGCAAGCCATGTCGGAAATGCACCTTTGTATTCTTCAATTAGAAAAGCAATGAAGCGTTCCATTGTCGAAACGACTCCGCGGTGAATAACGACAGGACGGTGATCTTTGCCGTCTTCTCCTGTATACGTCAGATCGAAACGGTTCGGCAGGTGGAAATCCAGCTGGACGGTGGAGAGCGTCTCGTCTTTTCCGAGAGCCGTTTTCACCTGTACGTCAAGCTTCGGACCGTAGAAAGCTGCTTCTCCGTCTGCTTCGATATAATCCACGCCCATTTCATCTACCGCTTCTTTCAGCATATCCTGAGCTTTAATCCACATTTCATCGTTATCTACATACTTTTCTTTATTTTCCTTATCCCGGTAGGACACCCGGAAGTAGTAATCATCGATTCCGAAATCTTTATAGACAGCTTGAATCAGTTCTACTACTCGGATAAATTCCTGCTTCAGCTGATCCGGACGGCAGAAAATATGCGCATCATTCAGCGTCATCGCCCGCACACGCTGCAGTCCGGCAAGTGCACCGGACATTTCGTGGCGGTGCATCGTACCGAGTTCGGCAATCCGCAGCGGCAGGTTCCGGTAGCTGTGCTTTTCATTTTTATACACCATCATATGATGTGGACAGTTCATCGGGCGGAGCACGAGATCTTCATTGTCCATTTCCATAACCGGGAACATATCATCCTGATAGTGGTCCCAGTGACCGGAAGTTTTATAGAGATCCACACTTCCGAGCACAGGCGTATAGACGTGGTCATACCCGAGCCGTTCTTCAATATCGACAATGTAACGCTCCACGATCCGGCGGATAGTTGCACCGTTTGGCAGCCAGAGCGGCAGACCCTGACCAACCTTCTGGCTGAGAGCAAAAATACCAAGTTCCTTGCCCAGCTTTCGGTGGTCGCGCTCTTTTCTCTCTTCAAGCAGGTGCAGATGATCTTCCAGCTCCTGCTGTTTAGGGAAGGCCGTTCCGTAAATCCGCTGCAGCATTTTGTTACTGCTGTCTCCACGCCAGTATGCCCCGTTAATGGACATAAGTTTGAATTTTTTTAACTTGCTTGTCTGCGGAACGTGGACCCCGCGGCAAAGATCGAAAAATTCTCCCTGCTCGTAGATCGTGATTTTTTCTCCTTCAGGGATTTCTTCAAGCAGCTCCAGCTTCAGATCATCACCGATCTCTTTATATTTCTCGATCGCTTCTTCCCGTGAAAGCTCCACGCGCTTTACTTCCAGATTTTCATCAATAATCTTTTTCATCTCTTTTTCGATCTTGGGGAGGTCTTCACTTGTAAGAGTCTCTTCCATATCGATGTCATAATAAAAGCCTTCTTCAATAGCCGGGCCGACACCAAGTTTCACATTTGTATAGAGGCGTTTCACGGCCTGCGCCATCAGGTGGGAAGTGCTGTGGCGGAGAATATGCAGGCCGTCCTCCGAATTGTAAGTAATGATTTCGATATCGCCGTCTTTTTCAATTGGAGCACGGAGGTCCACATGCTCTCCGTTCCATTTTCCTGCAAGGGCATTTTTTTTCAAACCCGGGGAAATGGACTGGGCAATCTCCTCCGTTGTAATACCGGACTCAAATTCTTTTTTTGCTCCGTCCGGAAAAGTTAACGTAATCTGGGACATAGTTATTTCCTCCTCATGCTGATTTTGAAGCCTGCTCATAAACGAGCGGACGTTTAATGAATTTCAATGTAAAAAAGGATGAAAAACTGCCGGGATAGAGAAGGCGCTGGAAATCTGCTCATTTTCTGCATAAAAAAACACCCGTCCCCTGTATACTAGGGACGAGTGTGTCACCGTGGTTCCACCCTGATTCCGGGCATAGGCCCGCTTCATTGATCCGTTAACGGGGGAACCGTCGCTTCTTACTCCTCGTTCAAAAGCGAAGCTTGGAGGCGGTAAATGAACGGCGGTGCATAGGAAGCTTGCAGCAGATTACTTCCCTCTCTGGTATGCCCGTCCCGGATCATTCGTGTCCTCGTCAAAGCCTGTGTTTATTCTGAGTCATATTATATCCCTGTCGTGAGGAAAAATCAAGACAGTTTAGTTCTGCATGATAAAGTCTTTTTCCACTTTTTCGCCTTCCTGGAAGACATGCAGATGATTATACTTCGTATCGCGCTGAATCGGCGTTTTTCCGGCTTCGCGGATCAGTCGAAGAATAAGGTTTGTGTCGACTTTATACGTAGCTCCCGCTGCGGAAACAACATTTTCTTCAATCATCGTACTGCCGAAATCGTTACAGCCGTAGGATAAAGAAGTTTTACCGACTTCAGGCCCCATCGTTACCCAGGAAGACTGGAAGTTCGGAATATTATCGAGGAAAATACGGGAAATGGCCAGGTTTTTTAGGTACTCCCGAGGTGTTACTTTTTCCCCTTTCATATTCGTGTTTTCCGGCTGGAATGTCCACGAAATAAATGCAAGGAAGCAGTCGGAATCATCCTGAGCATCGCGTACGCGCTGCAGATGGAGAGCCCGCTCTTCGTAGGATTCGCCGAAGCCGATAACCATCGTAGCCGTGCCGTGAAGACCGGCGCGCTTAACTGCTTTCATACAGTCTATCCACTCTTCCCATGTTCCTTTCAGACGGCTGATCTTTCTGCGGGTGCGGTTATCGAGTATCTCCGCTCCACCGCCGGGAACAGAATCCAGTCCGGCTTCTTTCAGCTCCTTCAGCACCTCGTCAATGGAAAGTCCGGAAACTTCACACATTTTATAAAGTTCTGCAGGTGAAAAAGCGTGCATCGTAATATCGAAGCGTTTTTTAATCTCACGGAGGAGATTTGTGTAATAGCTGAAAGGGAGGTTCGGATTCGTTCCGCCCTGCATGAGAATTTCTGTACCGTTCACGTCTTTTGTTTCCTGTATCTTTTCAAAGATCTGCTCATCTTCCAGTGTATAGCCGTCTTTTGAGTTTGGCGGGCGGTAAAAGGCACAGAAGCGGCAGTATGTATCGCAGAAGCTCGTATAGTTCACGTTTCTGCCGATAACAAAGGTTGTCTCTGCCTCGGGATGCCACTTAAGCATCTTTTCATTTGCTACCTCACCCATCTTTTCTACTTCGTCACTTTCATATAAGCGGATTGCATCTTCTGTCGTCAGTCTTTCTCCGTCTCTGGCTCGCGCAAGAATATCATCAATACTCATATTCGTATCCCCCATTCACCAATTCTGTCAATCTCTTTCCTTATCGTATCACAAATGCCCATTTCAGCAAAAAGAAACCGTTTATACCCCGGCTGGAATTCTTCGGTCACCCCTGGCGCTTGTTATCTCCCAGCATCGGAAGCGGCGTGTTCAAATAGCGGATGCGCTCCATAATCCTTTTCGCCTTCAGCTTATCGATTTTTTCCGTACCGCCCCGCTGCGTCGAGGCCATGTGCATTTCCAGTTCCTCCAGGTCAAAGTTCGACGTAAAGACTGTCGGAAGTCTTTCCATCATCCGGAACTGCAGCAGGGCACCAAGAACTTCATCCCGGACCCACGGAGTCATCGTTTCCGCGCCGATGTCGTCAAGAATTAATACCGGAGCCCTCTTTACGTTATCTAGTTTATCCTGGTAGGACCCGTCGGCGATACCGGATTTAAGTTCTCTTAAAAAGTCAGGCGTGTACACGAGCATCGTCTCGACTTCCTGGTCTGCCAGTTCGTTTGCGATCGCGCTGACGAGAAAGGTTTTACCTACACCGAACGGGCCGTGAATATATAATCCCTTACCGTCCTCCCCGGGTGTAGCAGCCGAGCAGAACTCCAGTGCTTTCGCAAAAGCCTGCACGCGGGTAGGATGGTCCTCACGAAAATCATCGAACGTGACTGACAGCATCTCTTTAGGCAGGTATAAGCTTTTCATAAACGAGGCATGGCGTTTCCTTTCATCATCTTTTCGTTTAAGCGGACACGAATGATACGAAAGGTGAATCTGCCTGCGGTGTATTTCCAGCTGCGGCTGGTAGCCCTGCATTAAATTTGGACAGGCCTCCAGTCCTGGGCAGTTGTCGCAGTTATGCCACTGTTCTTTATATTGATACAATTCGTTTAAGCCGTTCTCCACTTGTTCCGCGCCGATTTCTTCATGGTTGTTCAGAAATTCTTTCACACGAGGATCGGCGATAATTTCTTTACGCATCTCGTGGAAACGTTCTTCCATACGCCCGCCTCCGAAGCGTTTAAATGCCCGCTCAATCGGATCCATTCAGGATCACCCTTTCTTTTCTTTCTTGCGTCGCAGCAGTTCCCTGTATTTTGCCGCTTCCTGCATCGCTTTCTGCATATCATCACCGGCCGGATCTTCCTCAGCAGCCGGCTGTTTCTCTTCCTGCATCCACTTCGGCAGAGGTTCTTCTGCTTTAGCTTTTTCCGGTTTCTGTTTTTTTGACTGGAAAGCTTTCCGCTCTTCATGCTCCTGTTTAGCGAGCTGCATCGCCTCGGTTACGGTATTAATTTTTTTCCTCTTCCAATGGGAGGCTATTTTGAAAGCAAGCTGCTTGGAAAGCTTTCCGTTATTGACAATATATAAATAGTCGACAAGGACGTTAACGACTCCTGCCGGAAGATCATAATCGTGCATCAGCTGCTCAATTATCGAAATATCACCGTCAAATACTTTTGCTCCGCCGCTTAAGGCATGCAGGTATTCGATCGGGGAAGTCGTATCAAAATATTGGATCTGCACTTCTTCTTCCGACTGCGGCTGTCCTTTCACACTTGTCAGAGCAGGAGGCTGGGTACGCAGACCGAGCATAGGAGGCTTGTCGCTTTCCTGAAGGCGGTAGCGCCTCTTTGCTGCCTCCCGAAATTTCTTCCCGTCCAGATAATCCGTATGAAGCATCACGTCCTGAATCATGTAGGCCAGTTCTTCATTGGAAAATTTATATAAAAAGGAAACCTGCTGAATCAGTTTTCGGTTCGCCGGTTTATATAGTTCATCGCGGTTCACGAAAGCAGGCAGGTAGGCAGTTACGTCCTGCAGATCCATCGCTTCATCCATGGAATACGCTGCCTTTTTTTCCAGACCGCTGATATCAGAAGCGGAAGTAATAATCCCTTCCATCTCCTTGGACGTACTCTTCATCTCGGATGGATGCACAGAAGTAAACACTTCGCTGAATCCCTTCGTCAGCCGCTTCAACTCTTTCGTTTCCACCTGCTCCTTCACAAAGTACTCCCTGAGGGTCCTGTATCTGTCTTTACTGCCAATCCGGTTGTATAAATAAACACTGAGCAGTTCATCTTTAAAAAATTCCTGCGGACGCATCGGCATAAGGAGCTCATAATACATGACAGGCTCCTCTTCCCCGCCCTGATAACTTTCAAGAAGACCAAGTGCCTCAAGCTTTTTCCTTTCTTCAAACAGCATGGAAAGGTGCTGGCCGGTCTGGGTCATCCACTGCTTATGGACCCCTTTGATCCGCCCATCCGAATGCAGCCCTATTTCCGTTATAAGCGTCATATATAGGCTGAGGGCAACAGGACCGATGAGCGGCTGGTAAAGCATCATCATCGTATCAGCCCGTTCCGCGGAAAAATACCCGCTTGAAAAAGCAACAAACGGAGTCGTTGGAACAATTTCCTGCCACTGCATCATCTTCCCTCCTCATACGGAAAGGGCTGTCCCGACACATTCACTGGGACAGCCCCGGATACCTCTTCCGTCTGATCAATCCCGGTTTTCCCGGTTGATCAGTTCTTTTAATTCATCTACAAATACATTAATATCTTTGAACTGCCGGTAAACAGAAGCGAAACGCACGTAAGCAACGTCATCAATATCAGCCAGATGCTGCATTACGTATTCACCGATATCGTTGCTGCTGATTTCCGACTGTCCTCTGTTCCGCATTTCTTTCTCTACCTCAGTTGTCAGTTTCTCAAGACTCTCCAGCGGTACCGGTCGTTTTTCACACGCCCGCACAAGACCGCGCAGCAGCTTTTCCCTGCTGAATTCCTCCCTGTTGCCGTCTTTTTTCACGACAATAAGCGGAGTTTTTTCGACTCTTTCAAACGTCGTATACCTGTATCCACAGGATTCACATTCGCGCCGGCGTCTGATTGCCCGGCCTTCATCACTTGGACGGGAATCAAGCACTCTCGTTCCATTATGTTCGCAATGGGGACACTTCATCAGGTCCTCCTCTCCCGTCTAGCGGCTCAGTTCGCTGCCGAGACCCGTCCCGACAAAAGTAAGCCTTCCGTTTAATTCTTTATATAATTCCCTTATCAGACTTGCACTATGACCGAAATCTGTAAAAAGGATAGTATCCGTGTTTACAGAAAAATCAACTGCCGTTTTATACGGGCGGACCATAATGACGGTTATAACCATAAAAGCTTTTTTACCTTTGTTGATACGGACAATCATTTCTCCGTGCTCATCAGAAACTGAGCTGACTTCATAACCCTGTTTTTTGGAAAACATTGCATGCAGCTCATCGATCACTTTATCTTTCATTGCTTTATAGTAATGCGTCTGAAGTGTTTTGTCTTCGTTATCTTCGCTCGTTTCTGTCCGTGTACTGAATATTTTTTTTAGATTTTGTTTTAATCCCATATGCATACACCTCGCCTCTATAAGCATAGCAAGAAATGAAAGATAGTTCAATCGGACTTAAAGAGGAAATTCAAAAAAGCTCTCTTCCCACAGGAAAAGAGCTTTCACTTTCACTTCGTATACGTTTCTTCCGTTTTTAAAGGTGTTACTTCGATAGGCCCGATGCCCCGGGGTACTTCCACTACTTCTGATTTTCCCGCACCAAGTTCACGGGCAATATAATCAGATGCTACGTTCGGATCAATGATGTCTCCACACGTGTAAACATCAATACTTGCATATCCATGTTCCGGAAAACTATGAATCGTCAGGTGTGATTCGCTTATAATCACTACCCCGCTTACTCCCTGTGGTGCAAATTTATGAAAAGCAACTTCCCTTACTTCAGCACCTGCTTCGAGTGCTGCATTTACAAAGGTCCGCTCAATAAAAGTAACATCGTTTAATCTGTCAATATTGCACTGCCATAGTTCTGCAATGACGTGTCTTCCCATTGTATCCATCATGACACCCCCTAAATATTCAAAAACAAGTATCGTTTTCATCCTTTACTTAAGCATGTTCATTACTGGGGGCAAGTTAGTCCTGAGAGGTCCTAACCCTTTACATAAGCACACGCTGCGAGTAAAGATTACGAAAATCAGTATACTTTTTTTAAAGCAGTATTGCAAACTTTTTCTTCGCTTTTTGTGGTCCTATGTATTCCTTCCTTTATTTTATTAAACATAAACATCTGACTTCGAAGAAAAAGCCTGTCATCGTTTCGGGAAACGGAGAGCCTCCCCCGCAGTTCGAAAGGAAAGTTCCCATTCTAAAAACAAAAGGCTGACAGATTCACAAATAAAACCGGCTTCATCTATGAAAGACGAAGCCGGTTTTCAGATGCTGTCCCCGCGGCAGGTTAAGAAAAAGAGCTGCCCGCACTTTTAAACCAACTCTTGGCGCTGTATGGAGTTTTCTATCAGGAAGCAAATGTGCTGCGGTCCGCGTGCAGGTAGCTTCCTACGTGGTAAACCAGATCGAGGAGACGGCAGGAGTAGCCCCACTCATTATCGTACCAGGCCAGAACTTTCACCTGTTTCCCGTTAATAACCATCGTCGAATCCCCATCAATAATCGCAGAACGGTCATCCCCGTTAAAATCAATAGAAACGAGAGGATCATCTGTGTAGCCGATTATGCCCTGCATCTCGTTCATACCAGCTCTTTTTAGAATGTCATTAACTTCCGTTACGCTCGTTTCACGCTTAACATCAATTACCAGGTCCACCAGGGATACGTTCGGAGTAGGCACCCGCAGAGCAAGACCATGCAGTTTCCCTTCCATTTCCGGCAGGACCGAGGAAATGGCTTTAGCTGCTCCTGTAGTTGTCGGAATAATGGATTGACCACAGGCACGCGCACGGCGCAGATCTTTGTGCGGATTATCAATATTATTCTGGTCACCAGTAAAGGAATGGACGGTTGTCATCATTCCGGATTCAATACCAAGCTCTTCGTTCAGTACTTTCACAACCGGAGCGAGACAGTTCGTCGTACATGAAGCATTGGATATAACATCATGCTCTTTATGATCATAATCACCTTCATTTACTCCATACACAATCGTCACATCTTCATTCTTACCAGGAGCTGTTATGATTACTTTTTTGGCACCTGCCTTAATATGTTTCTCCGCCTCATGCCTTTCACGGAACTTCCCTGTCGCTTCCAGCACAACATCGATTCCAAGCTCTTTCCAGGGAAGCTGCTCCGGGTCCCGGGAATGAACAATTTCCACTTTCTTGCCGTCAACTATAAGCTGGTCCCCTGAGGCTTCCACCCTTTTTTCAAATGTACCATGGACCGTATCATAGTTAACCAGATGGGCAAGCGTCTCCGCCGGATAGCTGGCATTTATCGCTGCTATCTCTACTTTTTGATCCATCATCGCCTTACGAAAAACCATCCGCCCAATTCTCCCGAACCCATTAATCGCTACTCGTATCATGAGTACCCCTCCAAGCTATTGTGTTATATTATTTAAGCGTTTTCACAGATATAGTATAGCACATTTAAATTGTTTATGACTATATATTTTTGTGAAAGATTAGGATAATTATCCAGAAACAGGGGGGTGAATCAGACCCTGCCATCCAGGTGATAAAGAGCCCCTGTTTAATGAATGAAAATACCAATAGAATTAGTCCTTAAAAAACGAATGGTATATATAATCTCTGCTGCGGATGAACACTTTCTTTAATAAACAAACATGTAAATGGATAGGATAACCTGAATATAGTCCGCTCATTTATTAGTCAGAAAATACACTTATAAAATTGTTTACAATTAGAATTGCGATATTTCTTAAACGTAAAGCTACCTTGAAAACAAAGTATTGAAGCATTGAACGTGCGCTTTCGTTTCCATGGGGACGCTTTCCGGGCGGTCCGGCCTCAGCTAATCCCTTCCTCCCTGCGGTCGGAGGGATGGATCTTCGACTCGTCCTTGATCGCCCCGTGTCCACTCCAGCTTACGATAAAAAGACAGAACAGAACCCGCCTTCTAAATAAAGAAGTCCTCTTCTGACTATCATTCATTCAACCTGTATAGAGGGGAGGTTCCATTCCTACATAAGGCCATTTTCATCAAACATGGTGCAAAAATTTTGCATGAATGTCTTTGTTAAAGTCCAAGGTTCTTACGCAAAAAAGGGAACTTGGCTTTCCAACTTACGATTACAGAAGGTAACTTTACTTAAAAAGCTGTCGGGCCAGGCTTAAACGATAGAAGTTTCAAGGGTGAAATTAGCTTTTTTGTCAGATATAGTTCGTTTCCCCAAACGTGCGTAAGAACCAAGTCCAGTGTTGATAAATGTAGAAAACTTCGCTATAACTGACCTGCCGTGGAGGAGATTTCCGGGTAGGACCTGCGTTCCGTGGGATCTTCCAATCTCCTTCTTCCACGGGCATGTTTCCGCTTCGTTTTTTGCCATGAAAGAGACGTACTTCTGTTTTTTAACGAACAATATTTCTCATTCCGTAAAACCGGGGTCAGGGAAGAGACGCCTGCGGAAAAAGAAATCGGGAAGATCCTCCCGGACGTCAGGGAAGCCGCATGCCCGGCAGGCGGAAGAGCCGCAGGCACTCCAATAACAACACGAAGCATTAAACAGAGCCAAACGTAAAAAAGCCATGACAAAATACTGTCATGACTTAAGATGCTTTTGTATCTGCACCCTTCTTTCTGCAGCGAACGGCGGGGACTCATGAGGGTACAGAAGAGAAATGGAGTACGCACCAGGCTCTGCCTATGAGTTTGTTAGTTTTTCGATAAGCTCTTCAACCTGACGCTCCGTATCATCAAGCGTTCCGGAGTTATCAATTAAGAAATCCGCTTCTTTCCTTTTCTTCTCTATAGAAAGCTGGGAAGAGATCCGTCGGGAAGCTTCTTCCTCCGAATACCCATTCCGCTCCATTAAACGCTGTTTCTGCACCTCTTCCGGAACATAAACAACGAGAACTTCATCGATTAAATAATAGAGATCGTTTTCAATAAGAAGCGGGATATCGAGAACGATGAGTTTTTCCCCTTCCCTCTCCGCTTCTTCTGCACGGCTCTTCATTTCAAGGCGAACTGCAGGATGTACAATGCTGTTCAGCTTTTCTCTTTCTTCCGGATGTTCAAACACGATATCACCGAGTTTTTTCCGGTTCAGTGTCCCGTCTTCGTACAGAACAGATTTACCGAAATACTCTACAATTTCTTCCAGAGCCGGCTTACCCGGTTCTACTACTTCTCTGGAAATAATGTCTGCATCAATTACCGGATAGCCGCGGTCCCTGAACATTCCTGTAACTGTACTTTTTCCTGTAGCAATACTGCCGGTCAGTCCTAATTTCATACATGCACCTTCCTTTCTGCTGGTTGACATGAAGGACAGATATGCGTGCCTCTGCCCCCCACAATAGAACGGGTAATGATACTGCCGCACGTATAGCAGGGTTCATTTTTCCTTCCGTAAACGTTCAGCTGCTGCTGAAACAGTCCCATTTCCCCCTGTCCGTTCACGTAGGATTTAACAGATGATCCACCTGCATCCACCGCTTCCTGAAGGATAACGACCACAGAGTCATGTATAGCTTCCGCTTCCTCCTGAGTAATCGTATGGGCGGGTTTTTCAGGATGGACTCCTGCCCGGAATAAAACTTCGTCTACGTAAATATTACCGAGCCCGACAATTTTTGTCTGATCAAGCAGCTGTGTTTTGACTGCCCGGATTGAAGAGAGTTTCGACTGCAGGACTTTAACCGTAAAAGCATCATCCAACGGTTCCGGGCCAAGCTGGCGCAGCGGAAGATGATTAAATTCAGTCCCTTTCAAGAAAATATGCATCGTCCCAAACTGCCTTACATCGGTATAACGAAGCTCTGTTTTGTCTGTAAACACAAAGCGTACATGTGTATGCTTATCTACCGGCGCTCCTTTTTCAAACATACCGTAGCGTCCTTCCATCCGCAGGTGGGAGACTATCACATCATCCTCCAGGATCAGCCGCAGGAATTTGCCTCTTCTTTCCACTCCTTCAAACGTCTGGCCCGTAAGCGTATGACGAAACTCTTCGATATCATCCGGACGCTGGATGATGCGCGGCAGAGTAATCACGACATCTTGAATCGTTTTACCGACAATCAATTCCGACAGGGTGCGTTTTACTGTTTCTACTTCCGGAAGCTCCGGCATTTCGATCCCTCCTGTCTATTTCGCATCGTACCACGTCTTGCCATAATCCACATCCGCAATAAGAGGTACATCGATTTCTATAGCCGACTCCATTACTTTTTTTACCACTTCCGAAAAAGATTCAACCTCATTTTCCGGTACTTCAAAAATAAGTTCATCATGAACCTGCAGCAGCATGACGGCTTTTGTTTTTTCTTTGTCCATTGCTTTATCCATATCTACCATCGCTTTTTTAATAATGTCTGCAGCGCTTCCCTGAATCGGGGTATTCATTGCAGTTCTTTCAGCAAAGCTCCGCAGATTAAAGTTCCGGCTCGTAATCTCAGGAAGGTAGCGGCGCCGGTTCATCATCGTCGTCACATATCCTTTTTCCCTTGCTTCTTCAATGCTTGAATCCATATATTCACTTACTCCGGGATAACTTTCCAGATATTTGTCAATGAAACTCTGTGCCTGTTTACGCGTGATGCCGAGACTCTGGGAAAGACCGTAATCGCTGATCCCGTAAACGATGCCGAAGTTGACCGCTTTAGCGGTCCTGCGCATCGCCGACGTGACTTTTGCTTCCTCGACCTCAAATACATCCATTGCCGTTTTCGTATGAATGTCCATGCCATGACGGAAAGCTTCAATTAAATTTTCGTCTCCCGATATGTGGGCGAGCACCCTCAGTTCAATCTGAGAATAATCTGCAGCCAGAATATAGGAATTATCTTTCGATGGCACAAACGCGTGCCTGATTCTGCGGCCTTCTTCCAGTCGGATCGGGATATTCTGCAGGTTTGGTTCTGTTGAACTCAAACGTCCAGTCTGCGTCAGGGCCTGGTTAAACATCGTGTGAATTTTTCCAGTTTTATTATGAATCGCTTTAATAAGACCTTCAATATAGGTGGAATTCAATTTACTCAGCTGACGGTAAAGAAGTATTTCCGGAATAATTTCATGCTGATCCTGTAATTTTTCCAGAACATCTGCCGAAGTTGAATAACCGGTTTTCGTTTTCTTCAAAGGAGGAAGATCCATTTTTTCAAACAAAATTTCTCCGAGCTGTTTTGGGGAATTGATATTAAAAACCGTTCCTGCCATATCATGAATCTTCGTTTCTATTTCCTGCAGTCTTTCTGTTAAACCTTCTCCTATTTTTTCAAGTTCCTCTTTATCGATTGCGACCCCATGACGCTCCATTCTTCCAAGAATAATCGACAGGGGCATTTCAAGCTCCGTCAAGAGTTCCAGCTGTTCATTTTCCTGAAGCTCTTTTTCAAGATCCGGCTTCAATTCCAGTACAGCCGCTGCTTTTCGTCCTACATGCTGGGCAAGTACTGCTTCTTCCGGAACGTGCATTTTTTTCCCTTTTCCGTAGACGGTTTCATCCCGCTGCACCTGCATGCCTTTTTTACGTTTGGCAATATCCGCCATTTCGTGGGAAGCTGCCCCCGGATCAATTAAATAAGACGCCATCTGTCCGTCGAAGATCACACCTTCCAGAGGGATATCCTGCCACGCGAGCCCTACAACCGCTCGCTTTGCGTTAAAGACAATTTTCTCCTGTGATTCATCTTTTGCCCATTCTTTAAAGGTGCTGCTCTTTGCCAGAACTTCCGGACTCAGAAAGTACACTCCGGTTTCGTTTGCCAGAGCTCCGCCAACGATCGTTGCATTGTGATAATTTTCTTCCAGAGATTCAATGACAAGAGCGGAAGGAGTGGCGAGCATCGATGGATCGAGGTCGTCAATCACCTGCACCTCAACATCTTCCAGCTGTTCTTCTCCTGCCGCTCCGCCGTCTGGATCAATTCTGTCAATAAGCGAAGAAAACTCCAGATCACGGAACAGCTCCAGGAGGGCAGGCGTGTTTCTTTCTCCCAGGGAAAGGTCCTCCAGGGTCATCTTAAGCGGTACTTCAGTCAGGATCGTAGCCAGCTTTTTACTCATGACCGCCTGCTGTTCATTTTCAACGAGCTTTTCCTTCATCTTCTTTCCGGAAACAGATTCTATATTTTCATAGACCCCTTCGAGCGTATCGTGGGCGGCCAGCAGTTTAAGAGCCGTTTTCTCACCGATGCCCGGCACACCGGGTATATTATCGGAACTGTCTCCCATCAGTCCTTTCATATCGATGATCTGAGACGGCTTCAAGCCGTATTTCTCCTGAAGTTGTTTCAGGTCATATGTATCTACATTCGTGATGCCTTTGCGAAGCAGAGCTACATGAATTTTTTCATCCACAAGCTGCAGGAGATCCTTATCTCCTGTAAAGATTTTTGTTTCCCATCCTTCTTTTTCGGCACGTTTCGCCAGCGTTCCGATAATATCATCTGCTTCATAATTTTCCACTTCTTCGTAAGCGATATTAAATGCCTTCACCAGGTCACGCATAAGCGGCAGCTGTTCAGCCAGCTCCGGCGGTGTCTTCTGGCGTGTTCCTTTATATTCTTTATACGTTTCATGGCGGAAAGTTGTTTTTCCGGCGTCGAAAGCTATAAGCATATGGGCCGGCTCTTCCTCTTCCAATATTTTTAAAAGCATCGTTGTAAACCCGTAAACGGCATTTGTATAAACACCTTTTTCATTGTTCAACAAAGGCAGAGCAAAGAATGCCCGGTAAGCGACACTGTTTCCGTCCACAAGGACTAATTTATCAGCCAAACAAAACACCCCGATTCTATATATTTCTATTGTTTATTTTATCATGAATACAGTCAGATGACATATCGGGCTTCTTTTATACCGTTATACAGGTATAACGAGACGGAAACAATCTGTGAAAGATCCGGGGCGGCAGAAGCAAAAAAAAGACCGAAAGCCAAGGGGGAGGCTTTCGGTCTTCAAAGGGGAGGCTTCAACTATCCGGACTCTTCGGCCCCGAACAGTTAAAACAGTTCACGTTCCTAAGTATACGCCCCAATTGCTAAGATAACTTTAAGCAAACGTAAAGAATCTGTAAACGTCACTCTTTTTCTTCAAAAGGTTTTCTGGACAATTCCAGCCTGAACGTTGTGCCCTTCCCGGGTTTACTGTCTACAGAAATTTTTGCATGATGGGCTTCTGCAAGATGTTTTACAATTGCCAGCCCCAGACCGGTCCCTCCGGAATTTCTGCTGCGTGCTCTATCCACTCTGTAAAAGCGTTCAAAAATACGCGGGATTTCTTTTTTCGTAATCCCTATACCGGTATCGGAAACTTCAATCACTACGTTCTCCTCCTGACCGCGGACACGAATACGAATATCCCCGCCCTGCGGTGTATAGACAATCGCATTGTTAATAAGGTTAATAAGCACCTGTTTCAGTCTTGCAGAGTCTGCGAGAACTTTTACATTTCCATCTGTCTTCGTATAGAGGTTCATATCTTTCTCTTTCGCTTTATCTGCAAGCATTGTCGTTACTTCAGAAGTCAGCACCGCGAGATCCACCTCTTCCCAGTTCAAATTGAAATGTTCCCCTTCAATTCTCGAAAGCTCCAGGAGGTCCGAAATTAATACTTCCAGTCGTTCCGATTCCTTTGCAATAATCGTGAGAAATTTTTCGCGCAGATCTTCGTCATGCATCGCACCATCTAAAAGCGTTTCCGTAAATCCTTTTAAAGAAGTAACCGGCGTCTTCAGCTCATGCGAAACATTGGCTACAAAATCTTTTCTTGTCTGCTCCAATTTTTTTAATTCTGTAATGTCGTGAAAAACGAGAACGATATCTTTTAATTTTTCGTCCTGGCCGATAATGGGAGCCCCGTGTACATCAAAGTGTTTCATATAAATGCCCGCCGGCCATCTCATTTGTCTCTGAAGAGGTTTTTCAAGCATAAAAATTTCCTGAATGAACTTGATTACTTTTTTATGTTTGATCACATTATAATAAACCTGATTAAGCCATGCATCCGTCTCTTCCTCAAACACATCTTTGCAGGACTGGTTCATCAGGGTAATGTCACCTTTTGAATTAATCAGAAGGAGAGCACTTCCCATATTTTCAATCAACGTTTCCAGCCTTTCCTGCTGGTTTTCATACGTTTTCGTTATCTGATCCAGATTTTCTGCCAGAACATTAATCGAGCGGTTTAATTCACCGGTTTCAACCTGCAGGCCTTCGTACGTGCGGGCCTTGAAATTTCCCCTCGCAAGTTCGTTGGCTACCCTTCTGGCGTCTTCAATTGGTTTGATCAATTCATTGGTCAGTTTCGAAGTGAAACCAAGAATAATAAGAAAGGCAATCAAAAAGGAAACGAAAATAAGAATCCAGACATTCTGGTATACCTCGTTTAATTCACTCATCTCCAGGGAGAGCCTCAAGTAACCAACTTCCTCTTCCTCCAGAAAAAATGGTTCCGCATAGTAGAGCATTTCCTCGTTGACAGTTTCACTGTAGCGGACTACAGAAGAACTCCCTCCACTTTCTGCTGCCTGCTGAATTTCGGGGCGGTTCAAATGGTTATCCATCGTCTCCGGGTCGGTTTCACTTTCTGCAAGCACTCCACCCTCCAGATCTATAATCGTAATTCTGGCATCGAGTCTGTCAGCAATTTCTCTAACTCTGCCATTCATCGTTTCCTCAGGTGTGAAATTTGTTTCAGCCAGTGAATAGGCAACGACAGAAGCTTCTTTTTCGAGTCTGTCGCTCATTCTCTCCTGATAAAACCCTTGAATAAAAGGTCCCAGGATGGTACCAAGGCTGGCCAGCACAAGAAGTATAATCAGTAACAGAGGCAGAATCAGACGCAGCCGGTAACTATTCATCTTTAGCCGGATCCTCGAGCTTATACCCAAGCCCCCGGACCGTTTTTATATATACAGGTTTTCTTGTAGACGGTTCAATCTTTTCTCTCAGGTGACTGATGTGGACATCCACAATCCGGGTATCTCCTACAAAGTCGTAATTCCAGACAGAGTTAAGCAGCTGATCTCTCGTCAGTACCCTTCCCTTATGAGACATTAAGTACAGAAGCAGTTCAAATTCTTTCGGAGTGAGTTCCAGAGCAGTTCCCCGAAGATAAACTTCATAATTATCCGGGAAAATATCAACGTCTCCAATGGTTAGTTTATTCATCTTCTGTTTTTTCGCCGGGTCCGGTTCACTTGCCTGGGAACGCCTCAGAATAGCACGTACACGGGCAACTACTTCTCTTGGGCTGAATGGTTTCGTCAAGTAGTCGTCTGCACCCAGCTCAAGTCCCAGCACCTTATCAAATTCATCGTCTTTGGCAGTAAGCATTAAAATCGGCGTCACAATTTTGTGCTGCCGCAGCTCTTTACAAACTTCGAGACCGTCCATTTCTGGAAGCATTAAATCCAATATAATAAGGTCATACTTGTTTTCAAGAGCCTTATTTAAGGCAGTCTGTCCATCCATCGCGCTCGTAACTTCAAATCCTCCCTGTTCCAAATTAAATTGCAGCAGTGTAAGTATAGATTCTTCATCGTCAACAATCAGCAGTTTCTGTGCCATCGTTTTCTCCCCCATTTCTATCAGCATATCCCCTCATATGCACGAATAACTGTGCGAACTTACCCCTTACTTTTATCTTACTATACTTTCGAATGATGACAAGATTCATGAATCAATTTGCTGAAGACAATTTATGTACAGGTGTACGGTTCGCTGCTTCCGCCGGGAAGGGAAGGAGAGACATAGACCATAAATAGAATAAATAGTCTGGAATGATAACTTAATCAGCACTCTGAAAAAGGGGCTGTCCCATAAGTCGACAGCGTCGACGGGACAGCCCCTTTTCTTTTATACCCTTAAAAATTTTCAAATGTGACCGATTCTTCTGTCATAGGCTTCCACGGATGCGGAGGGAATACGACCATCCTGGCCTGAAGCACAGTATCGTTCATTTCATCGATGCCGTCTGCTTCGATGACCACTTCCTCATTCGTATCATCGACCTCCGTAACAGTAAGTTTCAAATGAAGCCTGCTGTAGTGATACATCGGTTTTTCAAAACGAATAAATTGTTCTTTAATGACCGATCCCGGACCAGGAAGGTTCATAGAGACTGCAGAAGTGATAAAGCCCGTGAGCATCAGCTGGGGGACAATCGGCCTTTTATAAGGAGTACGAGAGGCATAATCATGTTGAATATAAGCCGGGTTCGCATCATCGCTGAAACCAAGATAAAGCAGAATCTCCCTGTCGTTTACCGTATGTTCACACGTATATTCGTCTCCTATTTTTATCTCTTTCATCGTTTTACCTATTTTTTTCCGCTTGGAAAACAAATCCAAACCCTCCCTTCCTCAAAAAGAGAACGCTTTCAATTTTTACAGAAAGAAAAGCTGAGAAAATCCCAGCTTTTCTTTTCTATAGAGCCTGCATAACTTTCTTCACTGACTCTGCAGATTTATCAAGTTCTTTTCGTTCATCATCTGTCAGGTCGATTTCAAGTACTTTTTCAAGCCCGTCTCCGCCGATAACAGTCGGAACTCCAAGGTACATATCACTGTAGCCGTATTCGCCTTCAAGATAGGCAATTGTCGGCAGGATACGCTTTTTGTCCTTCAAGATGGCTTCTACCATCTGCACAATGGAAGCAGCGGGAGCATAATACGCACTGCCATTACCAAGAAGGTTGACGATTTCACCACCGCCTTTTCGTGTGCGTTCGACAATGGCGTCGAGACGATCTTTTGAAATAAGCTTTTCAAGCGGGATACCGCCGGCGAAACTGTATCGGAGCATAGGAACCATATCATCTCCGTGTCCGCCGAGTACGAATCCCTGTACGTCTTCTACAGAAACATTAAGCTCCTGAGCGACAAACGTATTGAAGCGTGACGTATCCAGGACTCCTGACTGGCCGATAACACGATTTTTGGAAAAGCCGGATTCCTGAAAAACAGCATAGGTCATCGCATCCACCGGATTAGTTAATACGATGATAAAGCAGTCAGGTGAATGTTTGACGATTTCCTTCGTTACACTGCGCATAATTCCTGCGTTCGTGCTGATCAGGTCATCCCGGCTCATTCCGGGCTTTCTTGGTATTCCAGCTGTAATCACAACTACATCTGATCCTGCTGTATCAGCATAATCGGATGTCCCGGTAATATTGGCATCAAAACCTTGAACCGGAGAAGCCTCGAGCATATCGAGTGCTTTTCCTTTCGTAGGATCTTCGTTATCCGGAATGTCGACCATTACAACGTCGCCAAGTTCTTTCTGTGCAGCCATAAGTGCTGTCGTAGCGCCGGTAAAGCCGCTTCCTACAACTGTGATCTTTCTACGTTTAATTGTTGCCATATTCCTGCACACTCCTTTGCCAGAGTTTGTGAAAGTTTTTATTATCCGAGGTTCTTAATCAGAGCATCTCCGAATTCAGAACATTTCACTTCTGTAGCGCCGTCCATGAGACGTGCGAAGTCATACGTTACTGTCTTTTCAGCAATCGTTTTATCCATTGCATTTTCAATCATGTCTGCAGCTTCGCCCCATCCGAGGTGACGCAGCATGAGCACTCCTGACAGAAGAACGGAAGAAGGATTAACCTTGTCCTGTCCTGCATATTTAGGAGCCGTTCCGTGGGTAGCTTCAAAAATCGCATGACCGGAATCATAGTTAATGTTTGCACCCGGCGCTATACCAATACCGCCTACCTGGGCAGCAAGAGCATCAGATACATAATCTCCGTTCAGGTTCATAGTCGCTACCACATCAAACTCTTTTGGACGGGTAAGAATCTGTTGAAGGAAAATATCTGCAATAGAGTCTTTAACGATAATTTTACCGTCTGCTTCCGCTTTGTCCTGAACCGCATTTGCTTCTTCTTTGCCTTTTTCGTCTACGATGCGGTCATATTCAGCCCATGTGAAGACTTTATCTCCGAACTCACGCTCAGCAAGCTCGTAACCCCATGTTTTGAAAGCACCTTCCGTAAATTTCATGATATTTCCTTTATGAACGAGGGTTACGTTTTTACGGCCCTCATCCAGTGCATACTGAATAGCAGAACGGACAAGACGCTCTGTTCCTTCACGGGAAACCGGCTTAATACCGATACCTGAAGAATCCGGGAAGCGGATTTTATCTGCACCCATTTCATTCTGTAGAAAATCGATAAGCTTTTTCACTTCCGGTGTTCCTTCCTGGAATTCAATACCAGCGTAAATGTCTTCTGAATTCTCACGGAAAATAACCATATCTGTATCTTCAGGTCGTTTAACTGGGGAAGGGACCCCTTTATACCACCGTACTGGACGAAGACATGCAAATAAATCAAGCTCTTGACGAAGCGCTACGTTCAATGAACGGAAACCGCCGCCGATTGGCGTTGTCAGAGGACCTTTAATAGCGATCATATATTCACGAATCGTTTCCAGCGTTTCGTTTGGAAGCCACTCGCCTGTCTTATCGTGTGCCTTTTGACCTGCAAGTACTTCTTTCCACTCAATACCCTTCTGGCCGTTATAGGCTTTATCAACAGCTGCTTCGATAACCCGGGAAGAAGCTTTCCAGATATCCGGTCCGATACCGTCCCCTTCAATGTAAGGGATAATCGGCTTATCCGGTACGTTTAATACTCCATTATTTACTGTAATTTTTTGACTTGACATAAATCAAATACCTCCTAATAATAGTTCGTTTATTCACATAGATATAATAAAAGGCAGAGCTGCAGAAATTACAGCTCTTTAACGCCTTTTTTCAAATAATCAGCGCTTTTCCAGCGGTACCCATTCCTGCTTTTCCGGTCCTACGTATTCAGCACGCGGGCGGATTAAACGGTTGTCCGAATACTGCTCAAGAATATGAGCAAGCCAGCCGGAAACACGGCTTACAGCAAAGATGGGCGTGAAAATATCATGTTCAATTCCAAGGCTGTGATAAACAGAGGCGGAATAGAAGTCAACGTTAGGGAGAAGCCCCTTTTCTTTTGTTACAAATTCGTCGATTTTCACACTCATTTCGTACCACTTGGACTCTCCGGTAATATCTGTAAGCTGACGGGACATTTCACGGAGGTGTTTTGCGCGTGGATCGCCCTGCTTATAAACACGGTGTCCGAATCCCATAATTTTTTCTTTTCGTTCAAATGCTTTTTTGATATAGTCTTCTGCTTTATCAGCATCTCCTATTTCACTAAGCATACCCATAACCCGCTCATTCGCACCGCCGTGAAGCGGGCCTTTAAGCGCTCCAATTGCGGCTGTCACACCGGAGTAAACATCTGAAAGGGTAGCTACACATACACGAGCTGTAAACGTGGAAGCATTTAATTCGTGATCCGCGTGAAGCACGAGTGCTTTATTAAACGCCTTTTCAGAAGTCTCATCAGGTTCTTCTCCTGTCAGCATGTAAAGGAAGTTGGCCGCAAAGCTGAGATTTTCTTTTGGAGAAATCGGGTCCTTCCCCTGACGAATTCTGGCAAATGCCGTAACTATTGTCGGAAGTTGGGCCTGCAGCTTAATCGCTTTTCTGTAGTTTGCTTTTTCGTCCATTTCATCCGCTTCTTCATCAAATAGAGCGAGGTCTGATACCGCGGTCCGCAGTGCAGCCATTGGATGAACTTTTTCAATCGGCCAGGACTTCATCTGCTCAATCACAGCATCAGGAATTTTATTTGCCTGAGCAAGTTCTTTCGTGAAGGATTCGAGCTCTTTTTTATTAGGAAGGCTGCCGTTCCACAGTAGATAAACGACTTCCTCAAACGATGCATTATCAGCAAGATCGTCGATGTTATAACCTTGATAAGTTAAAACATCATCAATAATAGAGCTGACGCTCGACTGGGTTGCAACGATTCCTTCTAAACCTTTTGTTTGACTCATGCTACCTCTCCTTTACAAACAGAAATGCGGGGGTCGCCCGTTTTTTACAAAGGATTCCGCAAAAAAGCATCTGCAGCAGTTTCCCGGAAATTCCTTAATATTGCTGGAAAGCGGTTACTTAATAGATCAGCCGCTCAGACCAAAACATCCTTATTCTATGTATTTGGTAATGTCACGCTTTCTATTATACCATTTTTAGCAATTTTGTGAACGTTAAAATTTAGAAATGGGCCAAAGAATTACACTCTCTTTTCTGAATTTCATCCGCTGCTTATCCACCCAGGGAAGAGAAAAATTCCACTGTGCGCATGGCGAGATAAGCTATCCCTGCTCCAATAACCGGCCCGACAGCCACGCCGCCGAAGACTGCAACAGCCAGTATAGTTCCAACAACGAGCGCCACGGTAATGTGGGGATCGTTTTGCAGAAGCTGAATACCATTTGCTGCAATGACAGCAACAAATATTCCGGATCCGAGGGCAATCCACGCATAGGAAGAACCCATAGCTCCCTGCAGATCCTTCAGTCCGATTTCCCCTGTCATTATCGGAACCAGTACAGCTATGGTAATAATCGTCACTCCGATCTGAATTCCTTTTGACTGAATAAACGGCAGAACACTGTTTCCAAGCCCGGCATAGTAAATAACAAGCAGAACGGCTACAGCAATCATAAGTGTTTGATTCTTTGCGAAAAACCCTACAGCCAGCAGCAGAAGCATAAATAATAACGGTTGGTTCATAACTATTCCCCGCTTTCTATCTTTACAAACAAAAACTGCTTCTCCGGAATGACCGGAGGAGCAGCTCGTTCCCTAGTATTTTCTTCCATTTTGGTTGCTTATTACATATACATTCCCTGAATAAACCATTTTCTCATAAATTCTCTGCAGGAGCCGCTTGAATATTTCCCTGGTTGGTGGAATAAGCAGCAGAAAGCCCAGTGCGTCTGAAATAAAACCAGGTGTAAGCAGAACAACTCCGCCTATAAGGATACATATCCCATCGAGCAGCTCGTTTCCGGGCACCTGTCCTTGAGACGTTTTTAACTGTGCTTTTCGAATAGCCTGAAGTCCTTCACGTCTGGCAAGTGCCGCTCCAAGAATTCCGGTTAATATAATAAACAGCACGGTAAGTGCGATTCCAAAAGTATTCCATGATAAAAGAATAACGGCAATTTCCAGGGCTGGTACAACAATCAACAAAAGCAGTAAGATTTTTTTCACGTTCATCCCCCCTTCGCCATTCGTATTCATTATACATCATTCGCTTGATTTATTCTTTTCAAAGTCTTCCGGAATTAAAATTTATTCTTCAATCTGTTTCCGAATTTTTGTTAAAGCGGAGACCTGCGACACACTAAATTGAATTCGTTCCAATGTTTTCAACAGGCAGGCACAGCTTTGACTGATAGACGAAAAGCCCGATGAAACGATCGTCCATCGGGTCATCGGGCTTTTCCGGTGCATTCCTGCTTCAGCGAATCAGATCTGTTTTTATAAAATACTTGCAGACCCTTTATAAATCTTGCCCTGTGTACCATCAACCGTGACTTCATCACCTTCTGTTAATTTCGTACGGGCATCTTCGACTCCTACAACAACAGGGATACCGAGATTTAATCCGACTACAGCGGCGTGTGAAGTGAGACCGCCTTGTTCTGTAATAACCGCGCCGGCTTTTTCAAACGCTTCGATCATATCACGATCTGTATTGTTAGTAACAAGTATATCTCCCTGCTTCATTTTTTGAAGTGCGTCCTCCGTAGAGTTGGCAATCACGACATTACCCTTAACTACTTTACGACCGATGCCCTGGCCTTTAGCAATGATTTCTCCAATAACATGAACTTTAAGCAGGTTCGTCGTACCTCGTTCTCCTACAGGAACCCCTGCAGTAATAACGACTAGATCTCCATTTTTAACATAGCCGGACTTGAGCGATTCATCAACAGAAAGCTGCAGCATTTCATCTGTCGTACTCACTTCTGAACCTACCTGGGCATGTACTCCCCAGACCAGGGCAAGTGTCCGGCTAACACGGGCATTGCTGGTAACGGCAATGATAAGGGATTCCGGACGATACTTTGAAATCATGCGCGCTGTATGACCGCTCTGAGTAGCTGTCAGAATAGCCGAAGCCCGGAGATTCATTGCGGTATGGGCTACGGACTGGCTGATTGCTTCTGTAATCGTATTTTCACTTTCCTTCGTAATTTTACGGAGAACTTCTTCGTGTTTCATGGCAGATTCGGCACGAAGCGCAATGTTCTGCATCGTCTGTACAGATTCAATTGGATAAGCACCGGCTGCGGTTTCTCCTGAAAGCATAATCGCATCTGTGCCGTCCAGAATCGCGTTTGCCACATCAGAAGCCTCTGCACGCGTTGGACGCGGATTTCTCTGCATGGAATCAAGCATCTGTGTAGCAGTGATCACCGGTTTTCCCAAACGGTTGCATTTTTTTATTAAATCTTTTTGAACAAGAGGAACTTCTTCCGGAGGGATTTCCACACCGAGGTCCCCGCGGGCAACCATTAAGCCATCGGAAACTTCAAGAATCTCTTCGATGTTGTCGACACCTTCCTGATTTTCGATCTTCGGAATAATGTGGATATGCTCCGCCCCATGCTTCTCCAATAGTTCTCTTATGTCGAGTACATCAGCCGCTCGTCGTACGAAAGATGCTGCAATAAAGTCTACATCCTGTTCAATACCAAAAACAATATCATTCGCATCCTTCTCTGTAATACCCGGAAGATTTACGCTGACATTAGGAACGTTGACTCCTTTTTTGTTTTTCAGAGTACCGTTGTTCAGAACTTCTGTAACGAGTTCTTTATCTTTAATTTCTGTGACGAGAAGTTCTACGAGTCCATCGTCAAGAAGAAGCTTAGAGCCCACTTTTACATCGTTTACGAGATCCGGATACGTGACTGAAATAATTTCGTTATTTCCGACTACTTCCTCCATCGATACACGCAGCGTACTTCCTTTTACAAGCTCGGCTTCTCCGCCTTCAATTGTCTGAGTGCGGATTTCAGGTCCTTTTGTATCAAGAAGAATGGCAGTATCCGTCCCCGCCTTTTCAGCTGTTTCGCGGATCGTTTTAATTCTCGCGCCGTGTTCTTCGTGGTCACCGTGAGAAAAATTCAGACGGGCTACATTCATTCCCGCATTAATTAACTGGGTCAGTTTTTCCTGCGATTCACTTGCAGGTCCTATCGTACATACTATTTTCGTTTTTCTCATCTTCATATCCTCCTCAATATATCGTGGGCATCTGCCCGTACAAAAGCCGGGATCATCAAAAGATGTCCCAGCTCCATCAATTTAGTTCGTTAAATAGACAGCTCTTTGGAAAGCTGATACATATCCTGATCAAAAGCTGGTTTTTGAGCCAGAGCATCGCCGATCGCATGATAGACAATTTTATTGTTCTCAATTCCAACTACCTGTCCAGCTTCGCCTACGAGCAGAAGTTCAACTGCTTTAGCTCCAAGGCGGCTTGCCAGAACGCGGTCCCGTGCCGTTGGAGAACCGCCGCGCTGAATGTGTCCAAGAACAGTCACTCTTGTTTCCAATTTGGTTTCCTCCTGGATTGTACGTCCGATATCCACCCCGGAACCAACCCCTTCAGCAACAATAATAATACTGTGTTTCTTACCGCGTTCGTGACCCCGTTTTAAACGTTTTATAATCTCATCCATGTTCTCGTTCACTTCGGGTATCATAATCGTTTCTGCACCGTCCGCAAGGCCGGCCCAGAGTGCGAGATCACCTGCGTCTCTTCCCATCACTTCAATCACATAAGTCCGTTCGTGGGAGGTAGCCGTATCACGGATTTTATCAACAGCATCAATTACCGTGTTTAATGCCGTATCAAAACCAATTGTAAAGTCTGTACCCGGAATGTCGTTATCAATCGTGCCAGGCACCCCGACCGTCGGAATACCCTGTTCTGAAAGTTTCTTCGCTCCTTTGAACGAGCCGTCTCCTCCGATAACTACCAGTCCTTCGATACCAAACTTTTTCAGCTGGTCAATACCTTTCTGCTGACCTTCCTCTGTTTTAAATTCTTCACACCGCGCTGTATAAAGCACTGTTCCGCCCCGGTGGATAATATCCCCGACCGAACCGAGTTCCAATTTCTTTATATCTCCGTTAATTAATCCCTGGTAGCCGTAATAGATACCGAAAACTTCCAGGTTATGGTAAATAGCTTTTCGAACTACGGCTCTTATAGCCGCGTTCATACCCGGGGCGTCTCCCCCGCTTGTCAGTACTCCAATTCGTTTCATTGATTCATTCCACCTCGTCATATGGCATCAGATTCTTACATGAGTTAAAAATAACACTTTCAAAATTTAAAAACAATAGACATCCGACGACTATCGGATGTCCCTCCATGCCGGTAATTCGACAAAAATCCCTACTTTTCAGTATTGGCATCGTTTACATAGCTGTACTCTCCGATACGATTAAATTTTTCATAACGCTTTTCCACAAGCGTTTCTTTATCAAGATCTTTGAGTTCCTGCAGACTCTTCGTCAGAAAAGTTTTTATCGTAGCAGCCTGAGTAACAACATCACGGTGTGCTCCGCCTCTGACTTCGGGTACCATAGCATCTATAATCCCCAGTTCCAGAAGGTCCGGAGCTGTTATTTTCATTGTCTCCGCAGCATACCGGGCCTGACCGGCATCTTTCCAGAGAATAGAGGCTGCACCTTCCGGAGAGATGACGGAATAGGTGGAGTTTTCGAGCATATACAATTTGTCCCCCACTCCTAAAGCCAGTGCTCCGCCGCTGCCTCCCTCGCCAATTACTACGCAAATAATTGGAGTTCGCAGCCCGGCCATTTCAATCAGATTTCTGGCAATAGCTTCACTCTGGCCTCGTTCTTCTGCTGCTTTTCCAGGGAAAGCCCCTTTTGTATCGATAAAACAAATGACCGGTCTTGAAAATTTTTCAGCCTGTTTCATAAGTCGGAGTGCTTTTCGATAGCCTTCCGGATGGGGCATGCCGAAATTTCTGCGGATGTTTTCTTTTGTATCTTTTCCACGCTGGTGACCGATAACGGTGACCGGCTTTTCTTCAAAATTGGCAATACCACCGATAATGGCTGCATCATCTCCGTGCAGGCGGTCACCGTGCATTTCCATAAACTCACCGAAAATCTGATCGATATAATCACGTGTTGTTGGACGCTGCGAGTGTCTCGCCAGCTGCACCCGGTCCCATGGCTTCATATTTCCATATATATCTTCCTCGAGCTGTTCCAGGCGTTTTTCAAGCTTGTCAATTTCCCCTGATAAGTCGATGTCTTTTTCTTTTGTAAATTGTTTCAGCTCAGAAATTTTATCCCGCAGCTCTATAATTGGTTTTTCGAAAGGCAGTTGTTCAGCCATAAATTATTCCTCCTTTTCCCCTGTCTGGTGCATAGCAACGAGCAGCATGAGTGTTTTTCTCAGGTCATGCCTGTGTACCACCTGATCCAGCTGCCCGTGCTCCATGAGAAATTCCGATGTTTGGAAATCGTCAGGAAGTTTCTGGCGGATCGTCTGCTCAATAATTCTTCTGCCTGCAAAGCCGATCAACGCTTTCGGCTCAGCCAGGTTCACATCTCCAAGAGAAGCAAAGCTTGCAGAAACTCCTCCAGTAGTAGGGTGGGTCATAACACTGACGAAAAGGAGCTTTTCTTCGTGAAGCCTCCTCAGTGCAGTACTTGTTTTTGCCATCTGCATCAGACTGACAACACCCTCCTGCATTCTTGCTCCTCCTGAGGCAGAAAATAAGATCAGCGGACATTTTTCTTCTATCGCCTTTTCGATGGCACGGACGATTTTTTCACCTACCACCGAGCCCATGCTTCCCATACGGAATCGGGCATCCATTACCCCTATGATGACAGGCAGTCCTCCCATTGAAGCTTTGCCGGTCACGATTGCTTCACTGAGACCGGTCTTTTCACGGTCTTCTTCGGCTTTTTCTCTATATTCAGGAAAAGACAGCGGGTCTTCAGAGATCATCCCTTGATTAAATTCTTCAAAGCTTTCTTCATCAATCGTACAATGAAGACGTTCTCCTGCAGTAATACGGTGGTGGTAGCCGCACTGTTCGCAGACCATATCATTTTTGCGGAGCTCCTTTATGTAACAGATAGATTTACATTCCGGACACTTGGCCATCAGACCTTCCGGTACTTCCTTCTTTGCTTTATCTGCTGGTATTTTTGCGTTCTTTTTCTTTTTTGAAAAAAGGTCTCGAATCAAAATGACCATCCTCCCTCTCTATCTGTATAATCTTTTCCGCTCCGCGGTGTATAACTGAAAGTTTTAAAAACGGCTGTTTGTCAAATGAAGATGCAACGCCTCAACCGCTGCATGCTTGTCCCTCGCAGCCAGTGCTTTGTAAATGGATTCGTGTTCATCCCAGACATAGTTCATGCGGCCTTCCCTTGTCAAAGATTCCTTCAGAGCCACTTTACTGTATTCCACAAGCGGCCGCCAAATATTAAGCATCAGCGTATTCTGGCTCAGCATAACGAGCGTTTTATGGAATTGAATATCCTCCTCCACGGGGATCACCCCTTCGCTCCAGTGCTTTTTGGACTGCACTATCAGAACCCGCAGCGCTTCCAGCTGTTCTTGAGTAGCCCGTTCACAGCCAAGACGCACAGCCTCCACTTCCAGCACCTTCCTCGTTTCTGCCAGATCCTGCCTGGCTTTTTCATCTTTAAGGAAAAAGGCAGCCAGAATTTCTGCAAGGCGGTGACTGCCTGCTTTTCGAATAAACGTTCCCTCGCCTTTTCTTGTTTCTATTAAGTCAAGGAGTTCCAGAGCCCTCAAAGCTTCTCTGACCGAAGAGCGGCTGACGGATAACTTTTCAGCAAGCTCTCTTTCTGAAGGCAGTTTATCCCCGGCCTGCAGACTTCCCTGCAGGATCAATTCTTCAATGTGATGCAGTATGCGGACATAAACTTTTGATGATTGCTCCATGCTTCTTTGGCCACTCCTTTATTAAAGGAAAAGCTGCCCTTCCCTTACCCGGTCAGGACAGCTTTCCGCTCAGGCAGATCTTACGCGTCGTCTTCGATCATAGTAAGCTCACGGGTTTTTTCCGCTACACCTTCTGCATCGACCTGACGGCGTGCAACGCCGGTTTCCATAGCAGTTTGAGCAACTGCTTTAGCTACTGCCGGAGCTACCCTTTTATCAAACGGTGCAGGAATTACATAGTCTGCATTTAAATCATTTTTATGAACGAGAGAAGCAATGGCTTCGACAGCCGCTACTTTCATTTCTTCATTGATATGAGTAGCGTTCACATCGAGCGCCCCCCGGAAAATTCCCGGGAAAGCTAGAACATTATTGATCTGGTTAGGAAAGTCAGAACGGCCCGTACCTATTACGCTGGCTCCAGCTTCTTTTGCCAGGTCCGGCATAATTTCCGGTGTCGGGTTGGCCATTGCAAATATTATTGGGTCTGTGTTCATCGACTTCACCATTTCCGGAGTAAGGGCACCTTCCACAGAGACCCCGATAAATACATCTGAATCCTGAACTACTTCCGAAAGCTCTCCTTCCAGACCTTCCGAATTCGTTACCTGGGCAATTTCATGCTTCAGGTTATTCATGCCATAAGGACGTCCTTCATAGATGGCCCCTTTGGAATCACACAAAATAATGCTTTTGCACCCCATGCTTTTAAGAAGTTTCATAATTGCAATTCCGGCAGCTCCGGATCCGTTGATCACGACACGGATATCTTTCATCGATTTTCCGCTCAGCTTTAATGCATTCACGAGGCCGGCTGCTGTTACGATCGCTGTCCCATGCTGGTCATCATGAAAGACAGGTATGTTCATTTCACGTTTCAGCCGTTCTTCAATTTCAAAACAGCGCGGAGCAGCGATGTCTTCTAAATTAACTCCGCCGAAAGTCGGCTCCATCAACTTGACCGTATTGACGATGGTATCCACATCCGTTGTATTCAGACAGATAGGGAAAGCATCAACTCCGGCAAAAGATTTAAACAGCACAGCCTTCCCTTCCATAACAGGCATTGCTGCCTCCGGTCCGATATTGCCCAGACCGAGAACCGCCGTTCCATCAGAAACAACAGCTACCATATTTCCTTTTACAGTGTAATCATACACCGTTTTCGGATTTTCAAATATTGCTTTACACGGCTCTGCTACACCCGGTGAATAAGCAAGCGACAAATCATTCGCATTACGAACCGGCACTTTCGGTTTCGTTTCTATTTTCCCTTTTTTAACGCGATGCATGTGTAATGCTTCTTCTTTTAATGTCGCCACTTTCGCCACTCTCCTCTGATTTACGATTTCGGGGTGGTCTGACCACCCCTTTGCCATTCATTATTATACCAAAAACAAGTGTCTGTTACACCCCCGGCTTTCGGAAAACAACATGATTTTTACCTAATCGGGCCTGCAGCTTCTCCAAAAAAGCTTCATTTACAGCTACATTCCACATTTCTGAAAGCCTGACAATTTTTCCGTCCGAAGCATATTTCAATACTACCGGAACCTCACCCGGTGTGTTCTCAAGAAGTTCCTTAACTTCCTCAAGTGCCTGTTTCTCCGCCTGAATCGTTATATATAAATATAAGGCTGATGCATTCTGCTGTTTTTCGCGGTCAATCAGAGAGTCAACAAGGACGCACTTTTGTAAAATAATCTTTCGCTCTCCTTCATATTCCTCGATTAAGCCTTCGATAAACAGCTTTTCGTTTTTTATAAACTGCAGCTGGTATTTTTTAAAAGGTTTCGGAAAAACAGTAACGTCTGCTCCTCCGCTTTCATCCTCTATCTGCAGAAAAGCCATCTCATCCCCCTTCTTTGTTTCAATCGTGCGGATCTGTGTAATTAAACCGGCAATACGCACATTTTCTTTATGGCTTTTTTTTAGTGCTTCCATAATCGGAAGACGTTTATATTTTTGAAGGGTTTCCGCCTGTTCTTCCAGCGGATGACCGCTTAAATAACAGCCGAGCATTTCTTTTTCCAGTTTCAGCTCTTCTGTTCTGGCCATTGGTTTTACCTCTGCATAATCAGGATGAATTACTTCATCAGGAAACAGTTCTTCTCCCTGCTCCGTTTTTTTATCTTCCTGCTCTGCATATTCCAGAGCGGTATCAAGCGAGGCAAGGAGGATGGTTCTCGATTTTTTGAAATCGTCGAGAGCCCCGCTGAGAATCAGGGCTTCAAGCAGCCTGCGGGTCCGGATATGTTTTGGAAGTCGGCCACAAAAGTCGAAGAGATCCCGAAAAGGCTCTTCTCCTCTCGACTCCGCCACCGCTTGTGCAGATTTTTCATTCACAAACTTGACGCTCGTCAGCCCAAGCCGGATATTTCTATTTTCCAGTTTAAATCCTGCTTCTCCAGCCTGCACGGAGGGAGGAAGCACTTTCAGCGAATGCGTTCCAGCTTCATGGATCAGGAACGCCAGCTTTTCCTGATCATGCACGGCACTTTCCATAAGTGCGGTGTAGAATGCTTCCGGTGTTCGTGCCTTCAAATAGGCCAGCTGGTAGGAAATGACGCTGTAGGCAACCGCATGACTTCTATTAAAGCCATAGTCAGCAAACCGGGCTATCTGGCTGTAAACTTCTTCTGCTTCTTCCCTCCTGTAACCTTTTGATTCTGCTCCTTTAACAAATTGAACCCGGCCCTCTTCCAGAGCATCCCGCTTTTTTTTACTGACAGCCCGGCGAAGAATATCTGCCTCTCCAAGAGTAAAGCCTGCCATCAGAGAAGCGATCTGCATAATCTGTTCCTGATAAATCAGTACTCCATACGTCGGTTTCAAAATTGGCTCGAGATCCGCATGTATGTAGCTGATTTCTTCTTCTCCATGCTTGCGGGCCACGTATGTTGGAATAAATTCCATCGGTCCCGGACGATAGAGAGCATTGACAGCAACGATATCTTCGAAGGAGTTTGGCCTTAGCTGCTTCAGCACCCGCTGCATCCCCTGGGACTCCAGCTGAAAAATTCCGAACGTGTCTCCCCTTCCCAGAAGGGCAAAAACTATATCGTCATCAAACCTGATTTTTGTCAGGTCAATGGAGGCGAGTTTCGTAATTCTGTCAATCAACGTTAAATTACGAAGTCCGAGAAAATCCATTTTCAGCAGACCGAGCTTCTCAAGGTCCCCCATTGGATACTGGGTAAGCATCAGCCCTTCATGACCCTGCTGAAGGGGCACCACTTCCGGAAGCGGACGCCTGCTCATAACTATGCCCGCTGCATGGACCGACGTATGACGGGGCAGTCCTTCCAACTTCTTTGCTGCATGAACCACATTACCAATATCCGGCTTTTGTTCGATCAGTTTTTGAACAGACGAGAGCTTTTCCGCATCAGCAATTTTAGTGTTTGGCCTCGAAGGAATTAATTTTGCCAGACGGTCAATGTCATAGGGGTCACTCCCCAGCGCTTTGCCGGCATCTCTTACTGCCGCTTTAGCTGCAAACGTCCCAAAGGTTACGATTTGAGCGACGTGTTCTTTCCCATAGCGTTCTGCTACGTAATGAATGACCTTGTCACGATCGGCATCGGCAAAGTCGATGTCAATATCCGGCATGGAAACGCGCTGCGGATTTAAAAATCGTTCGAAGAGAAGATTGTAGGCCAGCGGATCCACATTCGTAATCTTCAGCACATAAGCCACAAGAGAGCCGGCAGCCGAGCCTCTCCCCGGCCCGGTTGTAATACCTTCCTTATGTGCGAACTGCATGAAGTCAGCCACAATCAAAAAATAATCCGCAAACTGCATTGATTCAATGATGGAAACTTCGTGCTCGAGCCTTTCCCATGCTGCCTGGTCCGGCTGTCCAAATCGTTCATACATTCCGTTTTCACACCACGAACGAAGCAGGACTCCTGCATCGTCTATTTCCGAATAACGCGGAAGCGTAATATCTCCCAGCTCCAGCTCCCATGTACACCTTTCAGCAAGGACTGCTGCGTTATGAAGGGCTTCTTCCCAGCCTTCGAGAGCGTCTTTCATCTCCTGTTCACTCTTCAAATAATAACCTTCGGATTCTCCTGCAGTACCGAGCTCAGCGAGAGGTGTGCCTGTGCGGATCGAAGTAAGCACACTGCAGACGTCCGTATCTTTTTCTTCCACGGCAAGGACACGGTTGGAACCCACCAGCTTTACTTCCCTGTCCTTCATCCAGCTTTTCAGGGCAAGCAGCTTTTCCCTCTCTTCTCTGTACCAGTGATTTTGAACTTCAATATAGACGCGGTCAGAAAGGACATTTGTTAATGCGTCCTGAACTTCTTCCGCTCCGTATAAATCTTTATCGAGCAGAAGTGTCTGCACAGGCCCGCGGTCCATCGGCTGGATGACGAAAACATTCTCCAGTGTTCTAAGATCTTCCAGCGTTGCGTATGTACTGCGTTCCTTCTCCGATGCGCGGGTGACGAGGGAAAGGAGCGAACGATACCCCTGATTATTTTCCGCAAGAAACAAAAGGTCATATTCCGCTCCGTTTTCTTTCATACGAAAGGCCAGCTTCACACCGGCAATCGGCTTTATCCCTTCTGCTTTACACGCTTCGTAAAAACGTACAGCCCCGTGCATCGCCTGTCTGTCCGTAAGGGCAAGAGAATCAAATCCGAGATCTTTCGCTTTTTTTACTAGCTCCGGTATTCTGGCTCCACTTTCCTGCAGGCTGAATTCGCTCTGCACGTGTAAATGGACAAAGGTCATATTTCTCCCTCCTCTTTTCCCGTCATTATAACACGAACGTACGTTCTTTTTCTTAGCTTCTTTTTTTATTGTCAACTTAAAACCACCTGAATGCAAGCGCTGCAGTTTTTATTCCCAGCTATTTCCTCGGTTGTGTAACTTGTTTTTCAGCTTCGTTAACAGTTAAGGGGTAAATTAATCGCTAATTCGACTGCAGGTATTTTCACTTTTGAACCAGGCTCATAACTTCTCTGCAAATACAGAGAAGAAATGGAATATCCCCCGCACAAAAAGTGTTTCATCAAACAAAATCCCCCTGTGAACGTTTTGTCACAGCGGGATTCTATCATTTCCTTCTTCGATTACGAATTGATTGCGTGCATACTGAATAATGCTATGAGAGCTTTTTACAGACTATCTTCTGCATATTTATAACAAATTCTATCTAACGTCTGTCTGCTGCAACGTTCCTCTTCCTTATTCTGCTTTTACAGGACGGACTTCTGTTACGCAGTTCATTCAGTTAATTTTGCATGATGTTATTTTACACGCAGCGGCTTCGGCAGAATTTTTCTGAATACTAATCTTTTTTATGCTTCTCTACAGAGAATATCGAGTTTAGCAAATATTTCATCAGTTTCTTTCCAGGTGTCCGCTTGTGCTCCGGAAGCCATCGGATGACCACCGCCTTTATGATCTTCAGCCAGCTTATGAATTTCCGGTTTTTTAGAACGCATCCGTACACGGATAATGTCCTCCTCCTCTACAAAAAAGACCCAAGCTTTCAATCCCTTTAAGTTGGAAAAGCAATTGACGATGGCTGAGGCTTCCTTTGAGGTGACAGAAAATTTCTCCAGCGTTTCTTTTGTAAGGGTGACGCGCGCAGCTCCTGAATCACTCACTTCCAAATTTGAAAGGACGTGCCCCTGAAGCCGCAGCAGTTCGAGAGAAGTTTCATCCATCTTATTGTAAAGTTCACTCCGGTCAAATCCGTGGGCAATCAGGCTGCCTGCAGAAGCAAAAGTTGCCGTGGATGTATTAGGGAATCGGAATCGGCCGGTATCCGCAACAATTCCCGCATATAAAAGCCTCGCTGCCTCCACCGGAAGAGGAACCTCGGTGAGCTCAGCAAGACGGCTGATCATTTCACACGTGGAACTGGCTTCGGTCTCCACCCACTGTATATCACCGAATTGATCAACTTCGGGGTGATGATCTATTTTAATGAGGAGCTTCCCTGTTTCCGCTCCTTCTCCGTCAATCCGGGCAGTGTTTGCTGTATCACATACGATCACAAGAGCATCCTCATAATCTTCTTTTTTTACATTATCCATCGCTGCTAAAAAGAGCAGGGAAGGTTCTGTTTCTCCGGCTGAAAAAATTTTTTTATGAGGAAAAGCTGCGTGTATCATTTCTTTCAGGCCTGCCTGGGCACCAATGGCATCGGGATCCGGTCTGACGTGCCGGTGTATTATAATCTTTTCATGCTCTTCGATTGCTTTCCAGATTTTTTTCATTATATCTTTGGACATCTTCATTCCTCCATCTTCCTTCTGTTGCGCCTTCTCTTCCGCTCCGCTACAATGATAAACGGTATATCTTTCATAAAAGGAGCAGTGACATGATAATTTTCCCCATTCTGATCATCGGGTCTCTCGTAATGTTCGTTTATTTTAAAGTCAATCAGGCAAGAAGCCAAGGTCCGGCTGCTACTGAGCTTTACAATGCTAAATCCAGTATCTGCCTCGGTATTTTTATACTCGCATTTGGTATAAACAGCTACATCAACCTCCAGACGACAACGGCCGCTGTTATCGCACTCATTTTTGGAGTACTTGGTGGAGCTAATCTCTATTTCGGATTTAAAAAGCATCAGCATTTCAAGCCGCTCGCCCGGTCTGAAAAGCAGGATGCTCCTGAAAAATAATGCAGCAGCTGCACCTGAGCATACAGGAGCTGTCCCAGTTGAATGGTGGGACAGCTCCTTTTTTCAGCGGTCTATCAGCTGGGCCATTAGCATCGCCTTACCTACAATCTGATCTTCATAAAAAAGCTCCACATCCACTTTCCCGAACTTCCTTCCTACTTCAAGCACATGCGGATGAATATGAATCATAGCGTCTATCTGCACCGGTTTCATAAAGAAAACCGTCATGTTCTCGACGACAAGATCTCCCTTTTTATACTTTCGCAGTACTCTGCTGGCCGACTCCGTGACTATTGTAGTAATAACACCGTAGGATATCGTTCCAAGATGATTGGTCATCTGCGGGGTTACTTCAAGCTGATATTTTGTTTTTTTCCCTTCTGACATATCTTCCAGGTGCCTCGTTACCAGATCTTCAATCGTTTCACCGATATGAGGCTGCCGCTGAATCATCTGCAGAGCTTTCAGGACATCCTGTCTGCTTATAACACCGATTAAGTGTTTCGAGGAATTAATGACTGGAAGCATCTCTATTCCTTCCCACACCATCATATGGGCGGCCGAAGCAACGGAAGTCTGTCTCGTTACTGTAATCGGCTGTTTCGTCATAACTTTTTCAATTTCCGTAAAAGGATTCGCTCCCATAATGTCTTTAGCAGTAACCATTCCCTGAAGCTTCCCGTCCCCATCGATCACCGGATAGCGGCTGTGCCCGGTAAGTTTGTTGAGCGACTGGTATTTTTCAACTGTATTCACCGTAGTCAGATGATCGGTTTCTTCGATGGAAATTAAGATGTCCTCCACTGAAATGATTTCTTTCTTAATCAGCTGATCGTAAATAGCCCGGTTTATCATTGTGGCGACTGTGAAGGTGTCGTAGGATGTAGAAATAATCGGCAGACTTCTTTCATCAGCAATCCGTTTGGCTTCCTCAGTCGTATCAAACCCGCCTGTGATCAGTACGGCGGAATCTTCTTCCAGAGCCATCTGATGGACCCTCTCACGGTTACCTACAATCAACAGGTTTCCCGCTTCCACGTACCGCATCATCGCTTCTGACTTCATCGCCCCGATAACAAACTTATTAAGGGTTTTATGCAGACCGTCACGGCCCCCGAGTACCGTTCCTTCAACAATATTGACAACTTCAGCATAAGTAAGTTTTTCTATATTTTCCTTTTGCTTTTTTTCAATACGAATCGTACCTACCCGCTCGATCGTACTAACGAGCCCTTGATTTTCCGCGTCTTTAATAGCCCGGTAAGCTGTACCTTCACTTACGTGTAATTCTTTCGCAATATGCCGTACGGATATTTTATTACCTACTTCCAGAGAACGAATAAACTGTAGTATCTGCTCATGCTTTGTCATAGTTGGGCGCACTTCCTTCTTTAAGAACTGTTTACTAATATTTCTCCATCTGTACTAACACAATTATAATCCTCCCTGACTGATACTTCAAGTGTCTTACGCAGATGAAAAATCCAGAGAAACTCCTTTTTGATGTAAGCTCTTTTGATATTTGGTATTGTTTTAGAAAAATTCACTCGCGGTCTGCTGTGGAGCAGATCTCCCCTACGGAAAGCGGCCACCTGACATGAAAAACATTCCTATCGTTCGAAAAGAAACGTAAACAGGAAATTATGAAATGAAATTATCTGTACAAGATAAATTTTGTTTCCATGGGGACGCTTTCCAGACGGAAGGTTGGTATCTCTGCAGCAGTGTGCGGATAACCGGAAGTTTCCTGCATTCTGGAGAACCTCTTTACTGCTTTTAGCATTTTTACTTTATTTTAATAGATTATTACAATTATTTTTACTTTTTACGATATTATTGTTTTCATAAAGGGTATAGTGCTAATGTAAAATATATTCACTACGTTCAGGAGGAATGATAAGGTATGCGCAGCCTTTACCTTCTCCTGTTATCCATATGCCCATTCCTGATAGTTATCGGCTGCAGCAGCAATGAACCCGCTGCTGACGTAACCGATGAAAATACAGTAGAGCTGGTTTTTGGAGAGCAGGAGGTAAGTTTAACTGCTTCCCACTACGCTTCTATGGCGGAAGATGCATCAGATACCTTTGATGATGCAGCCCCCCTTTTTACCAATGATGAGGAACAGCTCAGAAAATGGTTTATCCGTTATTATATTCAAATGCATGAGTATGGAGAAAATTGGTCCACAGACGAAATGATCTCCCTCGCCGAAGAAAGGCAGCATTTCGAAGAAGCATGGCGCACATACGCACGTCAGCAGTATGATGTAGAAGTAACTGAAGAAATGATCGATGACCAAGCCGCTTATAATATTGAACTGTACGAATCCAATACTCCGGCCTCTGTCCAGGGAATGGCTGAGGGGCTTGGAATGACGATCGAAGAATTCTTTATGGAATTTGACAGAGATCATGCTGAACGTACGGTTATCTGGGGGGAACTTTTCCCCGTCTTAAAAGAAAAATACGAAAATGATGAAGAAGCAGAAACCGTTTCTCTGGCAAGAAAGTACAGCGAGGAAGTTGTCGCCTCCCTTCAGGAGACTGATCCTTCCTTCCCGGGTATCGATCTCCCGGAATAAATAAGCAGCCTCTCACAAAAATGTGGCATGCACATCCCGGGGAACCTTCCAGCTGTGAAAAAGAGTCTGTTTAAAAAGCCTTCTTAAAGAATAGGCTACCTTGAAAATAAAAAAGATAAGCGATAGACGTACGCTTTCGTTTCCATGGGGACGCTTTCCGGGCGGGAGGGCGGAATGGATCTTCGGCTCGTCCTTGATCGCCCCGGAGTCGCCCCATGTGCCCTCCAGCTCCCGGTAAAAATACGGAGCAGGCTCTGTCTTCTAATAAAGAAGATCTCTTTTAACCATCATTCATTCCACCTGTATAAAGGGGAAGTTCCTTTCCTACAGAAAGCCATTTTCATCCTTCATGCAGCGATCCTGCATGAGGGTCTCTTGAAAAAACGCCTTGGCACTGGTTTTTACCTTGGTACCTTCTTGATTCAACCAGCAGGCTTTCTGTATTGGAAAATTAAAACGAAGCAGAAACCGGCGGACTCCTGTGGAAGAAGGAGATTGGAAGATCCCGCAGGGCATAAGCCCGAGGAAGCTGGAAAGCTCCTCCACGGCAGGCAAAGAAAAAGGAGCCGCAGGCACTCCAAAAAACAACACAAAGCTTTAACAAAGCCTATTCTTAAACCACCTGCCGCCCCTGTACTACTCCCCGCCCTGAGTCAAAGATAAAAAGGGACTGTCCTGTCGACTATATCGACTTATAGGACAGTCCCTTCTCTTATTTACTATTCTTTACGTTTTTTTATATTCGAACGGTGAAATCTTCAAACGTTTCGTTTACAATTCGAGCTCGTCTCCTGCTTTCATTGCAATACCTTCTGCTTTTTTCAAAGAATCTGCAAAAGCCTGCGGATCCTGTTCAATAACAGGGAACGTGTTGTAGTGTACCGGAACGACTTTCTCTGCTTTCACCCATTCTGCCGCCAGGGAAGCATCTTCCGGTCCCATCGTGAAATTGTCGCCGATAGGAAGAAAAGCAAGATCAATTTTGTGCTGTTCCCCGATAAGCTTCAAATCAGAAAACAGACCGGTATCACCCGCATGATAAATCGTTTTCCCTTCAGCTGTAAACAGAATTCCTGCCGGCATGCCGGTATAGACAATACGCTGGTTCTCTTCTTCGGTATAAGCGGAGCCGTGGAATGCCTGAGTCAGCTTTACTGTACCGAAAGCAAATTCGTGCTTTCCGCCTATATGCATCGGATGGGCGTTTACTCCCTGAAAACCTAAATACGTAGCAAGTTCGAAAGGAGCGACAACGAGAGCATCATTACGCTTAGCCATTTCCACTGTGTCACCTACGTGGTCGTTATGGCCGTGAGTGAGCAGAATAACGTCTGCTTTAGTATCATCTGCCACCAGGTCTGTTGTTTCATTTCCTGTGATAAAGGGATCGATGAAAATATTTGTACCGTTTGTTTCAATTTTCACTACTGAATGTCCGTGATAGGATACCTTCATTGTGTAACTGCCTCCTTGTAAAAAATTGTCCCTCTTCCCTTACCCTCTTCCCTTCTGAAATATGCATCAGATTATTATCGGCCCTGTGATATGATTGCGGTATCCTCATGAAAGAAAGGAAGTATGATTGATGCAGCGATTACATACTATTCAAACAAAAATGACGAACAGAGGCTGGGATATTTTAATGGTGCAGACACGTCCCAACGTATTTTATTTAAGCGGCTTTGATACAGACCCGCACGAACGCCTGCTTGCTGTCCTGCTTTTTCCGTCCGGTGCACCTCTTGTTATTTGTCCAGATATGGAAATAAATCAGATTCACGAAACGTTCCCCGAAGCGGAAATTATCGGCTATACAGATTCGGAAGACCCATGGCTGAAATTATCCGGTTTTTTGAAAACAAACTCGTATCAAGTTGAAAATATTGCAGTTGAGTCTTCCATTTCCTGGAGCCGGCTTAACAAGTGGAAGGAAGCAGCTCCCCTCGCCTCTTTCCACGAAGCAGATGAAGCGCTCCTCAACAGCAGGCTTATCAAAGAATCAGAAGAACTTTCACTTATGAAGGAAGCGGCAGCTCTTGCTGATAAAGGAGTGGAAACCGGCATCGCCCGTCTGGAAGAAGGAGTTACAGAAATGGAAGTAGTGGCTGCTGTTGAATACGAATTAAAACGGCGCGGTGTAAGGGAAATGTCTTTCAGTACGATGGTGCTTTTCGGCGAAAAGGCAGGTGATCCCCATGGCACACCCGGCTCCCGCAGGCTTAAAAAAGGTGACAATGTTCTATTTGACCTCGGAGTTATGTGGAAAGGGTATGCTTCAGACATCACTCGCACCGTTTTTTATGATTCCGTTTCAGACGAACAGCAGGAAGTATATGAAGCCGTTCTGAAAGCTCAGCAGAAAGCGCTCTCCCTCGTAAAACCAGGTGTAAAAATCGGGCAGCTCGATACGGCTGCAAGAGAAGTCATTGAAAACGCAGGATACGGACCGTATTTTCCCCACAGAGTTGGTCATGGACTCGGAATAGAAGTACACGAATTTCCATCGATGAATAAAGAGAATACAGATTTTCTGCAGGAGGGGATGACTTTTACGATTGAACCGGGCATTTACATTCCCGGCAGATTGGGAGTTCGGATTGAAGATGATTTATGCGTAACTGCAGAAGGCTGTAAAAGCCTCACCGCGTTTCCTAAGGATTTAACGATTGTGCCTTCCGTGTAATATATAGGAAAAAAGAATGCTTTTATCTCCTTTTTCCCACAGGACATATCTGTGACATTCTTTTCTCAGGCAGATAAAGATGATTCCTGCAGGATTTAGAACCGTATGAGAATCCTTTCCACTTCTCCGGAAAGAACAGAAAAAACAGCAAAAAAGAACTTCTCTATACAATAAAGCCGCCAGTCTTGTTATACAGGCTCCGGCTTTATTTTTTTCTTTCTCTGTTAGCTGCGTTAAAATCTGTTGTTGATTAGTATAAAGAACTCCGCTGCAACTGACCTGCCGTGGAAGAGTTCTTCAGCTTTCTCCGCAGCAAATGAAGAAAAAGGAAACGCAGGCCCTTCAAAAACAATACGATGCTTCAACAGAGCCGCTCAAAAGCCTTGCACGATAATAGATGAAAAAGGTCTTCTACAGGAATGGACCTTACCATCTATACAGGCGCGGTCAATGTTGTTCAAACGGGAGTCATCTTTATTAGAGGACAGGTGCTGCTCTGTCTTTTTACCGTAAGCTGAAGGGCACATAGGCGGCTCCAGGACAATGAAGGACGAGCCCCACTCCGCCCGACGGAACGGAGGAGGGGATCAGCTGAAGCCGGCCAGCCCGGAAAGAGTCCCAGTGGAAACGAAAGCGCCATTTATCGCTTCTATACTTTATTTTCAAGATATCTCCCCGGTTAAATCAGGAGCGGTGCTTGTGAAGAACGTCCAGTCCTCCGGTTACTTCTACGATGCTTCCTGTCAGCATATCGGCATTATCATCAATAAGAAAAAGAACGGTCCGTGCAATATCTTCTCCCGTCCCTGATCTGCCGACAGGAGTTTTATCATCTTTTGCTTCTCTTGCTTTTTCAATATCGTTTTCTTTCATTTCGCCGAGGATTTCTCCCGGACAGATCATATTAGCGGTAATCCCATTAGAAGCTTCTTCAATGGCTACAGACTTCGTCAAAGAGGCAAGTCCGGTTTTGGAAGCCGCAAAAGCTGCACGATAAAGCCAGCCCGGAGAATGGTCCACTCCCTGGAACCCATATGTGATAATTCTGCCGAACTGCTGCTTTCTCATAATCGGAATAACCTGGCGCATCATGTGAAAAGCGGAATTCAGGTTCCCGTTAATCATCTGTTCCCACTCTTCTTCCTCATAATCTGCGAGCGCTTTCCTTTCAAAAATATACGGGCCTGCATTAAGAATTAGAATGTCTATCCTTCCAAATCGTTTCATCGCTTCTTCTTTTAGAAGGGACAAATCTTCTTTATTTTGCACATCCCCTTTTACAAACTGCACCTTATTTTCATGAATTTCCCATTCTTTTTCAAGAACTTTTTTGGCTTTTTCGTCTGTACGATAATTCACTGTAACAGAGTACCCTTCTTTTAATAGCTTTTCAGTCACTTTTTTCCCTAAACCTTTTGTACCAGCTGTTATCACTGCATGGCGCACGGACATTACCACCTTCATTAAGTAAGTTACTTATTATATTGTGATATAACTGCCTTCTATTTCTCAACTGAAAAGCCTCATGGAAAAATTTATATGGTTTCAAAAAGAAAAATATGGGATAATGGTTAGTATAAGGTTCCTGAAAATGCCTTTTGGGAACTTAATCTGCATTCACGGGGAGGAGATTGGCATGACAGTTCGTTATAACACAATTCTTGTTGCGGTAGACGGTTCCGATGAAGCAAAACGCGCTTTCAGAAAAGCAGTACTTCTATCAAAAGACCACGATGCAAAACTCTTGCTGGTTCACATTGTCGATACCCGTACGTTCGCCTCTGTAGAACACTACGACCGTACTATTTTTTCCGAAGCTGAGCAGTATGCAAAAGATATGCTGAACGATTACAAAGGCCTCGCTGAAAAAGAAGGAGTCAGTGATGTTACGCTCGTTCTTGACTACGGTTCCCCTAAAGTGAAAATTGCGAAAGATGTTGCCAAAAAGCACAACGTTGATTTAATTGTAACCGGCGCTACCGGTTTAAACGCGGTAGAACGCTTTCTTATCGGAAGTGTATCCGAACATATTACCCGTCACGCTGCTTGTGATGTATTAATCGTTCGTACCGATACAGAAGTAAAATAAAAACAATAAAAAAAGGTGCCACCCGCTCCGGGAGGCACTTTTTTTATTAACCGAGACGCATCGTGTCACGGGCAATAACGACTTCTTCATTTGTAGGAATGACAATAACTTTGACCGGGGAATGCGGATAGTTAATAAACGCTTCCTGGCCGCGGATTTTATTAAGGGTAGGATCCCAGTAAATACCCATAAATTCGAGACCTTCCAGAACCCTTGCCCGGATAGTATCGCTGTTTTCGCCAATGCCTGCGGTAAAGATGACAGCATCGAGACCGTGCATACGCGCTGCATAGGAACCAATGTACTTATGAATTCTGCTTGTAAATACATTCAGGGCAAGCCGGGCTCTTTCATTGCCTTCGTTAGCTTCCACTTCGATATCTCTCAGGTCGCTGGAAAAACCGGATAGTGCAAGCATACCGCTTTTTTTGTTTAAAACGTCCATTACTTCTTCTGCTGACAGATCAGCTTTTTCCATAATATAAGGAATTAAGGCTGGATCGATATTACCGGAGCGTGTTCCCATCGTCACCCCTGCAAGAGGAGTGAAGCCCATCGACGTATCAATGGATTTTCCTCCTTCAATCGCAGCAATCGAAGCGCCATTTCCGAGGTGACAGGAAAGAATCCGAAGATTTTCCATCGGACGGTTCAGCATCTCTGCAGCCCGCTCTGATACATATTTGTGGGACGTCCCATGAAATCCATACTTGCGTATGCCGTACTTTTCGTAATATTCGTAAGGCAGACTGTAGAGGTAAGAGGATTCCGGCATCGTCTGGTGAAAAGCCGTATCAAACACTGCGACAGACGGTACGTTGGGAAGAACTTTCTTGAATGCACGAATCCCTGTCAAATTAGCAGGGTTATGGAGAGGAGCGAGTTCGGAAACGTCTTCAATGCCCTGAATCACGTCGTCTGTAATTAATACAGAGTCATTAAATTTTTCTCCTCCATGAACAACCCGGTGTCCGATTCCCTCGATTTCATCAAGTGATTCGATAATATGGTGTTTTGTTAATTTATCCAGCAAAATTTTAACCGCTTTTGCATGGTCTTCAATGTCGGTCGTTTCTTTCTTTTTTTCCCCGTCTACTTCAATCGTAAATACAGCATCACTCATTCCGATGCGCTCCACGAGCCCTTTTGTTACGATCGTTTCTTCCGGCATTTCCAGCAGCTGAAATTTCAAAGAAGAACTACCTGCATTGATCGCCATGATTTTAGACATGAGTTCATCGCTCCTTCATTATAAATACGTTAACGTTCTTACCATATCATATTAAACCACTCACCGGAAAAGAATGCAACCTCTGTGCCAATCATAAAAAGAAACAGAATTATAACACATTTTTTTCACTCATTCCTTCTCTAACAGGGTCCTACCCACTTTCAGCTTTAATTGTAATCGTATTCATCGTTTAAAAATGTAACAGTTTACATTTTTCGCTTTTATAGATGATCATCAAACCAGCTGGAAATACGTTTCATCATATCTGCCAGTGCAGCTTCTCTTGTAAAGGAAGGGAGTTCAGCCAGGAGAGCCTGCCTAGGCGGAATGACCCCTTGTTTTTTTCTTCGCAGAATGAGAATACTTTTCCCCGATTCTTTCGATTTAAACATAGATTCCGGAAGCTGAAGGAGGGAATAAATATCTGCATCTTCCTTAAGAAGGACCTGCAGTTTATCTGCCTGCTCTGATTGGAAGAGCCCGTTTGGAATAAGGAAAATAAGAAATCCTCCTTCACGCACATGCCGGATACTCTGTTCGATCAATAGATGATGAACATAGGAATGTCCCGAATCAGCGCCTGTTTTAAATTCAGCTGCTTTTTTATCGTCCGGATAATAGCCTGCAGGGAGGTCAGTCACGACGGCGTGCACGTTATCTACAGTGCTCGTAGCCACACTGTCCTGATGAAACAGGTCTACAGTATGCTCCTGAAGATTAGCATTAACATAAGCAAGCTTCAGCAAAGTTTCGTCCGGTTCCGCTCCAACTGCATGCCCCTTTTTTGACAGCTGGTTTAGGACCGCAGTCAATAAATTACCCGCCCCTGCTGCAGGGTCGAGAAGCAATACCGGATCGTCCGTTTCTTTGGAAAGAACTATATTTGTTAAATAGCCGATAAATAATGCCACTGCATCAGGGGTCAGGGCATGATGCGGCTGTGTTGCTTCTTTCATCCCTTTTAAAATAGCAAGCTGCATAGCACGCCGGATTTCCTCCCGCTGTACTTCGGGCGGCAGTGTATTTATAATATTTTCCAGGTTTTCTTTCGGACCTGCCCCCATTTCATCCGGGAATTTCTGCGTAAAAAGCAGTTCTCCCATACTTCCTAACGCTTCCAGATAAAAGAGGTCCTTCTCCTTTTGAAGTATTGCTGCTCCTTCGTCGAGCACTTTATAATATTGTTCTGTATTTGTCGTCTCTGCCATAGTTATCCCTCTTTTCTTAAACTTGCTGTTCCAACGATAAAGCATAACATGTTTTTCATAAGCGGAAAAGAAACAGCCACACTCCTTTTCTGTGATTTTTAAGACATGCTTAAAGCAGTGAAGATATAAGATAAACTCCCGTTTTGTCCAGCTTGAAAATTAAGTTGATAAGTGATAAAGGGGCGCTTATCTGCTTAATTTTCCAGGCAGCCAATAAGAAAATCCCGTCATGATAATTTTACCATGACGGGATTTCTTACAAGCAGGGCCTGCCTGGATTGTTTTATGCTTTTTGAAGAGCATTGATGGCTGCTTCGTAGTCCGGATGTTCAGATACTTCCGGGACAAGTTCTTTATACGTAATTTCTCCATCTTCGTTGATTACAAAAACGGAGCGGGAAAGCAGGCGAAGTTCGTCTATGACAACTCCAAAGTTTTTGCCGAAATCAAGATCACGATGATCTGAATAGATCTTCGCATCATCCAGTCCTGCAGCTGCACACCAGCGGCGCTGGGCAAAGGGAAGGTCTGCGCTGATCGTCCATACTTCTGCGCCTTCCACCTTGACCGCTTCTTCATTGAATTTACGTGTCTGCTGGTCGCACGTTCCTGTATCTACGGAAGGTACGACACTGATCAGTACCTTTTTGCCTTCTGCTTCTTTCAGGCTGACTTCCGAAAGATCAGGAGCCAGCACAGTAAAAGAAGGAGCTTTTTCACCGATGTTTTTTTCTTCTCCGGTAATCGTGACCGGGTTTTGTTTAAATGTAACTTCTGCCAATAGTAACGCCTCCTAAATAAACTTCTGTTTCACTTTAACATATTATGATTCTTTACTGGGGAACCGGAGTATCCGATTCTTTTTCGGTTGGGGTTTTAATTATTCTGCGGCCTGCCGGAACTGTCGATCTTTTTTCAAGAACGACGATACTGTTTCCAAGAAAATCATGCAGACCGCGCTTTTCGGGATGAAAAGCCACGATCAGGTACAGCAAATTTGTAATAAACAAAAAACGGTGTAAAAATCTTCCTACAAACTCTCTGAAAATAACGTCAAGCCAGGATAGTTCCGACTTTTCCCGTGACAGTACGCGAATTCCAAAAACCATCTTCCCAAGCGTCTGCCCGAGCAGTTTCGTCATGAGAATGAAATAACCGAACGTTATAAGGGCACTCAGAAGCCCGCTGATAGTGAAAGTAAGAATGGAAAGGTCTCCGCCGCCTGTAGCAAGAAAATAAAGGCCTAAAATCGCCGCACTGAGAGATCCCGTAACTAAAAGGTCTGTGGCATATGCCCACAGCCTCATCCAGAATCCGGCGCGCATGTATTCTTCCGCTCCCCATGTTTCCGTATGGTCATTGTAATTTTCTCTCATCATCATTCACCTCAATCCGTATATAGATACATAAGCCGCGGTCCCTGGTTCAGTTCAAGCCAGCTGGCAAGCTGATTTATTTTCCGCTGTTCAAAAAGGTTATCCATCTGTACACTCACAAACGAACCAAAATTAAAACCTTGTTCGTACTCGATGACATTCGGATTGGAGCCGAGATTTTCTTTCATTGCTTCAATTGTATCGTCCATGTTGCCCAAATCATCGACAAGGCCGTTTTCTACGGCCTGGCCGCCTGTGTAAATTCGTCCATCAGCCAGCTCTTCTACTTCACTGCGGCTCAAATCCTCCCTGCCTTCATCAATAACACCGACAAACTGGCTGTAGGCATCATCCACTATGGACTGAAGAATTTCTTCGTCTTCCTCTGTCATTTCACGGGTCGCCGACATAATGTCCTTGAATTCTCCGCTTTTAATGGTCTGATCACTGATGCCCAGATCTTCTGCAAGTTCAGAAACATTAAAAGACTGCATAATCACACCAAGCGATCCTGTAATCGTCTGACCGTTGGCAAAAATACGATCCGCCGGAGCAGCTACATAATAACCGCCGCTCGCTGCCTGGGCTCCCATTGAAACGTACACATCTTTTCCAAATTCTTCACGTACTTCAACAACTTTGTCGTGTATTTCATCACTTTCAACAACTCCGCCTCCCGGCGTGTTCACACGGAGGACAATTCCATCCACCTGACCGTCTTCAGCAGCATGATCGAGCTGATCAAGCAGAAGTTCATGATTATAACCTCCTCCGAAAGCTCCGCCTGCCCCGGCCTGCAGAACTCCCTCGATATGTATGACGGCTATTTTACCAGGGTCTGTTCCTTCCTCAACGAGCTGTTCAGACATTCCGTCTTCCTCGCCCCCGAAAAAACTTTCTGCGTCTGTCTGAAAAGCTGCAGTACCGAACCGGAACACACCTGCGGCAACGATGATAAGAGCTACCGCTCCTAAAGCAATCCATCTTTTAACATTCATATTCATTTTCCTCCTTTAATTAATTATCATTCTTTCTTTACTGCGGATCCTGTTTCAATTTGATATGATAAGACTGAACTGAACGAAATTTGAAACAGAAAGGGAGTCACGCTGTTATGTCTGAAAGAAAAAATGTGTACTTGTTTTACAAACAAACAGAAGAACTCGAAGAAAAAGTGCAAAAAATACGGAAACTGGGAAGAAAATACGATTTCAGCCTCGTTGACGATCCGAAAGACGCAAATATTATCGCAAGCTTCGGAGGAGATGGAACGTTTCTGCAGGCCTTACAGAAAACACAATTCCGGGAAGATGCTTTATATATCGGTATCAACGATGGTGATTTCGGCTTCTACACAGACTTTACTACCGAAGATACAGACCGTCTCGAGCTGGCGATGCAGTCAGATATGGTAGAAGTTCTCCGCTATCCCATTCTAGAAGTTACGATTGATGGGTCAAAAAGTTTCCATTGTATCAACGAACTTTCTCTTCGTTCCAATATTATTAAAACATTTGTTATTGACGTTTTCGTCGACGACCTTTATTTTGAAACATTCCGCGGGGACGGCCTGCTCGTTTCCACTCCGACCGGAAGTACCGCCTACAACAAATCTCTTGGCGGTGCCATTGTAGATCCCAAACTTCCTTCCATGCAGCTGACGGAGATGGCATCCGTAAATAATAATCAGTTCCGTACTCTCGGTTCCCCGCTTGTACTCGGAAAAGAGCGGGAATTAAAGCTCCGGATCGTCCAGGACGGGAATGACCATCCCATTATCGGCGTGGATAATGAAGCGATGGGAGTCCGCAACTCCCGTGAAATCAGCGTAAAAGTTTCCGACCGCGTCATTAAAACCCTTCGTATGAAGGATAATTTATTTTATCATAAACTGAAACGAAGTTTTTTATAATATCACGTTTCTAATCGGTCATGACAAAATTGTCATGGCCGATTTTTTAACAGACGCCGGCTTCAGTCCCTTTTTATTAAGGCTGCCCAGCAATAAAGCAGGTAAGCGATAAAGGGGCGCTTTCGTTTCCATCCGGATGCTTTCCGGGCGGACCGAAGCGGAGTTTTCTACACGTATCAACAACAGCATTGGCTCTTGCGCATGAGAATCGTTCCTGCACTTTATCATTTACCGGCTGCTTCTTCCCTTTAAAAGCCGAAGGAACAGGCATGAGGAGCTTGAGATAATTAGTTCATTTTAGATTTACAGGTATATATAGCTAAATTTCACCGAGTTTGCGTAAGAGCCACTGTCTTTAACTTAGTTTTTATCAAAGCTGTTCCGCATGCGGTTCGAAAAAATTTTTCTATTCCGTCTGATATACGACTGTTTCATCTACTATCGTCATTAACGGTTTGGCATTCAGCCATTCATCCGGTTTCGTTTTAAAAAGGTCCATATTCAGCACAGTAAAATCAGCACGGTATCCCGGCTTAATCAACCCGCTGATATGTTCTTCCCCAACCGCCTGGGCAGCTCCATACGTAAACAACTGCAGCGCTTCATACAAAGTCATTTTCTGCTCAGGCATATATCCTTCATGGCTCTCCCCAGGTTTCCTGCGTGTAACGGCTGCGTGTAATCCTAAAAGCGGATTAATCGGCTCTATTGGAGCGTCGGAACCTCCTGCACACATCAATCCTTCGTCAAGAAGTGTTTTCCACGCAAATGAATCAGGCAGCCGCTTTTTTCCCAGTCTTTCAATCACCCACGGAAAATCAGAAGCTACAAACCGGGGCTGTATGTCAAGTACGACCGGGAGTTTCCGCAGCCTTTCCCGAAGATCTCTACGGGTAATCTGCAGATGAATCAAACGGTCCCTCTTTCCAGGAGGAGCAGGATGCATTTCAATAGCTGTAATTGCACAATCTAAAGCAGCATCTCCTATAGTATGGACCGCTATAGGAAGTCCATACACGCGTGCCTGTTTTGTCAGTTCATTAACTTCTTCCTGGGAATGAATCGCCACTCCGGTAGTTGACGGGTCATCACTGTAGGGCTCGCTCAACAATGCAGTCCGCCCTCCCAGAGCACCGTCGGTAAATATTTTAATGGATCCCGGCGTAACGAAGGGATGCTCTTTCTTGTTGTTCAGCACCGTTTCTGCTGCTTCATGATGGACAAGCAGATTTGTCCGGAATTTCCGGTCGCCGCTGATGACTTCATAAAAAATATTTAATGTCTCCAGAGGATCGTTGTAATAATACAGATCTTCCGTGTGTCCCCCTGTAAATCCATTCCGGTAAAGGTCTTCAAGCGAAGTCTGAAGCGCTTCTTTAACATATCCTCTGTCTATCGGCGGCAGAACTTCTTTTAACAATTCCTGCGCCTGATCATGAAGATAGCCGGTCGGCTCTCCTTCCGGGGTCCGGACGATCCACCCCCCTTCCGGATCCTGCGTCTGCTTATTAATCCCTGCTCTATCCAGCCCTTTCGAGTTCGTCACCATAGCGTGCCTGCACACCCGGGTAAGCATTACCGGATGATCTGCCGTAACCGTATCCAGAAAAAATTTATCCGGAACTTCTTGATTTTCATATAAGTTCTCGTTAAATCCTTCCGCAAGAACCCACTCTCCTTCAGGTACCTCAGAAGCTTTTCTCTTTAGAATTTCTTTCAAGCGGCTGAGACTTGAAACATCGGAAACATCCAGCTTCAACAGTTTTTCTCCGTGTCCGATCATATGTAAATGACTATCGGTAAAACCCGGATACATCGTTCCGCCCTGCAGATCCATCTCCCGTGTAATCTCACCTTTATGCCGGCTGCGGACTTCCGCTTCCTCTCCAACATCAATTATTTCCCCATGAGCTGTATAAACTGCCTGATGCTCTTCTTTTTCAGCAGTCAGTGGTCTGATTGTCCCTCCATACCAAAGCGTTCCCATTCTTTTCTCTCCTTTCCTCATATCAACATTATGCTTTTATCTTTTTCCTTACGCAAGGAAAGCACAGCATACATTTAAAAAGGTCGCCTCTTAAAAAAAACTGCCCCCCGGACCAGGAAATTCCCTGATCGGGGGACAGGCAGTCAATTAACGGTGTATATTACAGCAGTTCTTCAAACTTTTCTCTTTCTCCGCTCTTTCCGGTCAATTCGATTGTCTCAATACCGGAAACAGCCTCGTTCACATACTCATCAATTTCGAGAAAACTTTCGTAGAATTGGATCTTTTCCAGCTTCGGCCTGGTTTTGGCATCCGGAGGCAGAAAAATCGTACAGCAGTCTTCATACGGAAGAATGGATGTTTCATACGTGCAGATCTTTTTTGCAAGATCGACTACTTCAAGTTTGTCCATCGTAATAAGCGGCCGCAGGAGAGGCATGGACGTTACCTCATTAATCGCATACATACTTTCCAGCGTCTGGCTCGCCACCTGCCCAAGACTCTCTCCATTAATAAGTGCCTTAATACTGCTTCTTCGGGCCGTTTCTTCAGCGATACGCAGCATAAAGCGGCGCATAACTGTAATTTCGCAGTTATCAGGAATTTGTTTATGGATGGCAAGCTGGGTTTTTGTGAAAGGGACGATGTGGAGGCGTACTCTGCCGCCGAATTTCGCCAGTATGTTCCCCAGGTCCTCTACTTTTCTTCTGGCCTGCTCGTTCGTATAGGGCGGGCTGTGAAAGTGAATAGCTTCCAGGGTTACTCCGCGTTTCATAGCAAGAAATCCGGCCACCGGACTGTCAATCCCGCCGGACAGAAGAAGAAGAGCTCTTCCACTTGTACCAACCGGAAATCCTCCGGCACCGCGGATAATTTCCCCGGAGATATAAGCTGCATCGTCCCGTATTTCCACATGGACTTCCACATCCGGACGGCGTACATTTACAGAAAGATTTTCGATTCTCTGAAGAACGTAGGAGCCTGTCTGCTGATTCATTTCCTGCGAACCTGTAGGAAATGATTTGTTAATACGCCGCACTGATACTTTAAACGAGCCGCCCCGCCCTTTTAAACTATCCGCCGTGACGCGGTACGCTGCTTCGAAAATCTTCTGCTCCTGAAGCTCCGTGCGGACAACAGGGCTGAAAGAGGAAATTCCGAAAGTATCTTTTAAAACCTCACTCACGTCCTTAAACGGTTCTCCATTCAGCTCCACATACATCCGTCCGAAAGTACGAAATGTCTTTGCCCGAGGATAGCTTTTCAGCGAACGCCGGATGTTCATCTCCAGCTGCCTTTCAAATTTCTTTCGGTTTTTTCCCTTTACCGAAAGTTCCGCATAGCGGACAAGAATTAAATCATACATTATAATACAGACTCCCTTCTTCCAATAAGCGAAGCATAGACTTCATCCCAGGCTTCAATAAACGATTCAATTTCCTCTTCTTTTGTATCATAGCTGAACGAAAGCCTTACTGCCTCTGCAGCTCTGTTTCCGGGAAGGTTCATCGCTTTTAACACATGGCTTTCTTCGCCTGCTTTAGAAGCACAGGCTGACGTAGTAGAAACAAAAATTTCAAACGAAGCAAGTGCCTGCACGATAATTTCCGGCTTCATTCCATTCAAAGAAAAATTCAAAATATGGGGAGCACGGGAAACCGGGGAGTTGATCGTCACCCCGCGGTAGTCCCGTAATACTTTCTCTATTCGGGCATTCCACCGGCGGAGCTTGTCATTGCCGACCGCTGCTTCTTCAAGTGAGAGACGCAGGGCTCTTGCCATTGCTGCAGCTCCAGCAGTATTTTCCGTACCTGACCGTTTTTTACCTTCCTGCCCCCCGCCGTGAAAAAGAGGATGAAGGTTTCTGCCGTTTCGCACGATCAGCGCCCCAATTCCTTTCACACTGTGAAACTTGTGACCGGATATTGTTAAATAATCAATTCCACTTTCATACATATCCAGCGGAATTTTACCCGCTCCCTGGACATAGTCCACGTGGTAAAGGACAGATGGATGAGTGCGGAGCATCTTGCCGATCTCTTCTACAGGATAGATACTTCCTATTTCGTTATTTATATACATAAGTGATACGAGTACGGTATCATGGCGTATCTCTTTTTCAATTTGGGAAACGTGAATATTCCCCTCTGTATCAGGAGAAACGTACGTAATTTCCCATCCCTTCCTTTCCAGTTCTTTCAATGTTTCCAGAACGGAAGGATGTTCAACAGCTGAAGTCACAATATGATTTCCACGGTTTTGGTAAGCCTCCGCTGCACCAGTTAAGGCGAGTACATTCGCTTCTGTTGCTCCCGAAGTAAACACCACTTCTTTTTTGTCAACTCCCAGCAGATCTGCTGTCTGGCTTCTTGCCTGATCGAGCAGCCGCTGAGCCCTGGCTCCTTGCGGATGAAGCGAAGACGGATTGCCAAAATACTGCTCTGAAACAGCAGTAAAAGTTTTCAATACGCTTGGCCATGGCTGCGTCGTTGCACTATTATCAAAATAAATCATCATCATGGCTCCTTTTCCTTCTTTTCAACGAATGATCGTACCATATTATAAGCCGTTTGAACAGGGAAAGGAGTTCTTCGTAAATACCTCCTTTTCACAGAGACCAAACTTCCATTGGCCCACAAAAAAATCCTGTCATGATCATTCCGTCATGACAGGATTCAGCCTGTTGTGTCTTTTACTTCATATCTTCTTCCTCTATACGGGTAAGAACATTTTTCTCTACCTTTTCAACGCCGGCTACAGCCAGTTCGAGAGCCTCTTCATAATAGCCCTGCCGGAATCTGTCCTCCGCCTGAAGAAGCAGAATGTTAACTTTATCATTCTGGGTGCGGTACCGGTTGCCGTATTGAACGACTCTTTCTGCCGTTGCTGCGTCCGAAAGCATTTTACTGACGGCCCGCTCTGCATGTTCCGTCTGTTGATCGGCATCCGCAACTGCCTTGCGGACTCCCTCCATATCAATGGGCAGATTGTCGAGCAGCTTCACGGCATAGTAAAGTTTTCTTTCTGCTTCATTTACCTGCTCTTTTGTCATATCGGGAATCTTAGGGAGAGAGGAACGTCTCAGCGAACGGCGGACCTGCGTAATTCTTTCCCCGTCTTCTTCAATAATATCTTCAGCATCCAGTTCATCCTGACGCAGTTTATCGAAATTAGCCTTAGACTGGTCTATATTCATCTCCAGGGCTGCCCGGTCTTCTTTCCAGACTTCCAGCTGGTTATGAACTTCCACATACGTCATTCTTTTTAAAGCTGCTGCATCTTCCATAGCTGCGAACTGCACTTTTAAAGATTTAAGCCGCTTGAAATCTTCGTTAATTTCAAATTCACTCGCTGGCGGAAGCTGGTAGCGCAGTTTGATCACTTCCATTTCCTGCACAAGCTGCTGAAGTCGTTCAGGAATAGCATTTAAAAGCCTTTTCTGTTCAGTAAATTCTTTTTCCACATCGTTACGGGTCAACGCTTCCTGTTCCAGCTTATCAAATAAATCGCTTATCGTTGCTTCCACCTGGTTCACTACTTCCTGCGCTTGTTCGAGCTGAAGTTCATGAAGCGATGCTTCAGCAGCACGGCACCGCTCGTGGAGAATCGGTGACAGATCATTATCTGCATAAAGATGAACTGGAAAGCCATTCTGAGCCATTTCATTCATGCCGGCTTCCAGTTCTTCTATTTGTTCAGGCAGATCCTGCTGGACATAGCTTAGTCTCTCCGGAACTTCTTCCATCATAAAGCCAAGTCCGGCAAGCACTTCTCTGATGTTAACAAGCGTCGATTGGGCCTCAAAGTAATCCCCTCTTTCTGTTTGAGCCGAAAATTCCTCAAACAGCTTTTCCGCTTTTTCCATCTCGATCTCAAGAGCCCCTGCAGCACCGCCATAGGAATGTTTTTCCTCCCACAGCTTCTTCTGCAGTTCCCCATACTGGGCAGTCAGCTCAGTGCTTTCCCGGCGGTTCGTTTCTTCGCTGTTTACAAGCTCATGAACTTCTCCAATGAGAGAATCAATGTGTCTTTCAATTTCGTCCAGCGCTTTTTTGATGCCTTTCAATTCCTGCTGGGCTTTAGGAAAACGGTAACGGTTAGAAGTCTCTTCCACCTCAACCAGCTTTTCTTCAATATAAGGGAACTGAACCTTAAGAAGCTGATTCCATTCTCCCCTCCACTGCTCAAACCGCTCTTCGGTTTCTCCGGAGAGCCTCATCTCTTTGACCCGCGCCAGTTCTTCCGGTACCGGCCGGTTCATTAATTCTGTTTTCCTGATTCCCATTTTGTCTACATCTCTGTAAATCTGTTTTCTTGACCACGCACCGTAAATCACAACTATGATCAGCAGTGCAATGATGGTGTATAATACGTAGCTCATTCGGACCTCCTCCACCTGCGCAGCAAGCAAATAATGCTTTGACGCCGGCATTGACGTTGTATATGTATATGTGCATAATGACACACAGATATTACTCTATTCTCTATCTTATCATGACACAGCTGAATTGGAATAATATATTATATAATTTCTTTATTTCTTACAAACATTTCATAAATTACATTTTTTTCATAGGAAAGGAAGATCAGTATGCTTCACGACGGCCATGTTCATTCTCCTTTTTGTCCGCACGGTTCCAAAGACAGTCTCGATTCCTACGTCGAAAAGGCTGCCGCAAGAGGTCTGAAATCAATCACTTTCACGGAACACGCTCCTCTGCCGGAAAGATTTATCGATCCTGTTCCAGAGCAGGACAGTTCCATGGACAGACAGGTTCTCGACGAATACCTGCGTGCTGTAGAAACTGTCAAAGAAAAGTATAAAAATATCATTGAAATCCGCACCGGTCTGGAAATTGATTATATTGAAGGATTTGAAAAAGAAACGACTGATTTTCTGAACGAGATCGGCCCGTTTCTGGATGACGCGATTCTATCTGTTCATTTTCTCAAAACGAAAAAGGGGTATGTCTGTATCGACTTTGATGAGCATGCTTTCCAGCGCTTCGCTGAAGACTGCGGATCTTTAAAAGCAGCCTATGAAGCTTATTATGACGCGGTCGAAAAATCAATTAAGACAGACCTGGGTCTCTATAAACCGAAGCGGATCGGCCATATGACTCTCGTCCATAAATTTAAAAAACTTTTTCCTGCCGGATTCGACGACACCCCCCTTATCAGAAGTATACTCGATGCTGCCCTGAAGTATCAGGTCTCTTTAGACATAAATACAGCAGGAATACGAAAAATGCACTGCGGGGAACCCTATCCTCCACTTCCCGTTATTAAGGAAGCTTTCTCAAGAGGTATTCCACTTATGTACGGATCGGATGCCCACATGAGCTCTGACGTTGGAAAGGATTACGAAACAGTCGCTCCATTTTTAAAATAGGCTGTATATGGTGAACTTATTTATAACTCTCTCTGCCTTCTGCCGTCTTTGGTTCACCGGGGACGGAGGTCCGGCCTCAGCAGATCCCTTCTCCCCGCAGAACGGATCTTCGGATCTTTGGCTCTCCCTGTCTTCTTCTACAGCCGGGACATTAAAAACTTGTGGATGCAGATCAGCTGCAGCGAAGTTTCCGTATACCAAGCCCGGAAACTCCCGGGAATACTTAATCGCCGGGCTCCGTTCCTTCCCGTTTGGAAGAAACCTGTGATATACTTTCGAAAATAACTTTTAAAGGATGGATGTTCCATGGCGCAGTCCTCAGCCCTAAAAGACCAATATAATCTGCTTGGAAAACAGCTTGATGCTCTTCTCGAAGGAGAACACGACACTATTGCCAACTTAAGCAACGCTTCTGCTTTATTGAATCAGTTTTTAGACGAAGTGAACTGGACAGGGTTTTACCTCTGGAAAAACGACGAATTAATTCTCGGTCCTTTTCAAGGAAATCCGGCCTGTGTCCACATCGCTTATGGAAAAGGAGTGTGCGGAACTGCAGTCAAGGATAGAGAGACGAAGCGTGTAGCCGATGTCCACGCTTTTCCCGGTCATATCGCATGTGATGCTGCTTCTAATTCTGAAATTGTCGTCCCTCTTTTCAAAGATGGGGAAGTTTTTGGAGTGCTTGATATCGACAGTCCTCTTAAGGAGCGATTTACAGAAGAAGATCAGCAGGGCATAGAAGCTTTTGCACAAATACTCGAAAAGCATCTGTAGACTATCCGCCGCCTGTTTTACCTGCCGGCTGAACAGGTCAACCGATTCTTCTTTTCTGGATGATTTTCTTTTCGACCTCTACTCTATGTTCTTTTCTGCTTTCCCTGGCGGAGCTTTTCCGAGGGGCTCGTTTTCAGCTGTCTTTAGAGAAACCGCCCTTTTCCGCGGCTGGGGAAGCAGAATAAACTGCTCCGCTCCAGTTCTCAATACTTAAACTCTGTATAATTAACTTGACTTCTCCTGCTGAAATCGATATACTGGAATTTGTGCAAATAGGGCAGCCTGCGTAAACGGCTTGCAGTTCATTTCATTCCCGCATATGATCGAGGGGTATTGTGTAACCTCCAGCTGTCGAGGCGAAAGTACCTAAAATGAAATGTCTGGAAGATCAGGATTACGATCTGTTTATTTCACTAAATTATTTATATATTTAGGAGGATTTACTATGTCTCGATACACAGGACCAAGTTGGAAAATCTCCCGTCGACTGGGAATTTCTCTAAGCGGCACGGGCAAAGAGCTTCAAAAGCGTCCATACGGCCCAGGCCAGCACGGACCTAACTCCCGCAAGAAGAACACAGAATACGGTACTCAGCTTCAGGAAAAGCAGAAGCTCCGCTACCTTTATGGAATGACTGAGCGTCAATTCCACCGCGTTTTTGAAATTGCAGGCAAGCGCGAAGGTAAGCACGGTGAAAACTTCATGATTCTTCTTGAATCCCGTCTCGATAACCTCGTTTATCGTCTCGGCCTGGCACGTACACGCCGACAGGCTCGTCAGATCGTAAACCACGGTCACGTAACTGTAGACGGCGGCCGGGTGGATATCCCATCTTACCGCGTTGTACCTGGTCAGAAGATTTCTCTTAGAGAGAAATCCCAGAATATGGATATCATTAAAGAAGCAGTAGAAGTTAACGACTTTGTACCTGCCTATCTTGAGTTTGACGCTGATAAAATGGAAGGAACGTTCACACGTCTTCCAGAGCGTTCTGAACTCCCTGCAGAAATTAACGAACCACTTATCGTTGAATGGTATTCCCGTTAATAAAAGCATTTTGGGTGAAAACCGAATTAACAAAAAAGATTCCCTGTCCATTTATTGGCAGGGAATCTTTTTTGTTATACAAGCTGCATTCCCGGAGACGTATCTCCGCCGCGGCCGGGATCATATCAATAGAAAGCCTGATAAACTCCGCCCATGCAGCTGAACAGCGCAAAATATTCCTATACTCAAAAAGGCCTTCAAGACAGAGTTCGTCCTGAAGGCCTTTTCTGTGCACAAACGTGCTGAGCGTCATTTTTAATGATTATACTTATAAAGAACTTCCACTGCTTCTTCGGCAGCATCTTCTTTAGACTCGCTTCTGCGGAATACTCCACGGCTCTGTTCCTCTGCCAGCTCTATTACATAAACCCAGTACAATTCCCCTTCTTTCCAGGATTCTACTGCAAAGCGGCGCTTTTCTTTAATATAAATTTCTCTGCTGGATGCAAACTTTTCCAATCCTTTCACCTCCTCTTGTTAATACACGTTTATACCGGTTATTTTCTCACGTTATTAAGCCACGCTTTATCCTGATTCATCATCTTTATAGCAGCGTAAATCGTCAGAAATTGTATGATGATAATCGGCAGACCGAGAAGCCCTGAAACAACTTCAAGCGGTTCCAGCCCGCCGATTCTCATTAAAATTAAAGCGAAAGTTGTAATTATACCGGCTACAATGATTCTCAGGAATTTAGAAGGTTCATTCTTACTCATATCTTTCGTACTTGTATAAGCTGCAATTGTATACGTTGTAGAGTCCAGCGTCGTCGTCAAGAATATCATGGCGACAACGATAAATACTCCAAGCGCAATCTGTGGAAATGGCAGCGTTGATAAAATTTCCGGAATAACGGACATGCGCTCCTGTTCTTGTACGAGTTCAAGTACCGGTACTTCACCGGTTAAATAACGGTAGACTCCCAGGCCTCCAAGGACACCGGTTGCTAACCAGGAAAGCAGTGTCGGAGCCAGAAGATACGTAAGTATCATTTCTTTTATCGTCCGCCCCTGGGATATTTTCGCGGCAAAAATACTATGGAGCATTGCCCAGGTAGCACTGTATGCGAACCAGAAGACTGTATTTGTCTGGATATGGCTTGCTTCTCCTGTACCCAGGGATTCCGTATACAACGACATATCGATATAATTATTCAGTAAAAAGGCAATAGAATCTGTAAAATAATCGAGAATAAATACCCCTGGGCCCGCGGTCATAATAAAGAGGGCGAATCCACCAGCCAGATACATATTAAATTTACTCAGTCGTTTTATACCCTTTTCGATCCCTACGTAAGCACTCATAGAAAAAAGCAGAACCCAGATAACGGTAATAATCAATGTTAACCCAAACGTGACTTCAAGATTGAAAAGCGCTGAAAGGTTATGTGTGACTATCGGTGTCCCCAGCCCCAGTGTGACTGCAGCTCCTGCAAGAATACTTATCAGGAAAATAACATCCAGAAATTTTCCTCCTGCTCCATCTGTAAAGCGGTCGCCAAAAATACAGCGGCATGCTTCGGAAATTCTCATCAGTGGACGTTTTCTGACATGAAGAATATACGCCATTGCTGGTGCTACCATAACAAATATAGCAAACACTTGAAAGCTCCAGAGAAACATACTGTAGGCATTTCCCCACAGCAGCGCTTCTGATGAGCCCGGTTCTACCCCGATCGGCGGGTCATTCGCTACGGAAGTCCACTGCAGCATGCCTGTACGCATGATCGTGGAACCTACTCCCATCGCTATCAGTATAGAGGAATATTCAAATAAGTTAAATCTCGGCTTCTCTGCCGGATCACCAAGAACGACCTGACCGTATTTGGAAAAGGAAAGGTACAGCCCCGCTCCTACAAGGACAATTCCATACCATAAATATCCCCAGCTGAACACTTCAAGAATCTGATCAAAAACTGCATTCAGGATACTGATCGCCTGCGCTTCATTTGCTGCTAAAGGATAACTCATCGCCGCCATAATAATTACTGCAGGAACTAATATTCTGTAATCTATTAATTCTCCTTTACTGGTTGGTGTAGTATTATTGTTTCTTTCTTCACTCACTGTTTGACCCTCCTCCTGGCAAGAATGTCTTCTTTTTAGCATTACCCTTTTTATTGTCAGCAAAACTTTTTCACTTTTATAAAAATAATCTATAAATATAGGTATTTTGATAAGGTATAAATATTAGTTTATATAACAAGAAAAAAGCAAGCATCTACCAACCGCACAGGAACAGAACGTTTAAATTTCAATGCTGAAAATCAGCCGCTGCGATGCCGCTCGTGGCTGCGGCCGGTTCAATGATTTACAATAAAAAACAGCGGCATGGCAGAATTCTGCCACACCGCTTTCTATTTGCAAATTTTCTATATGATTACAATCATTTTTTCCAGTTAATCAGAAAGAATTTCTTTTTACCACGGCGGATAATCGTGAACGTACCTTCTAATTTATCTTCGTCCTCTACCTCTTTGTCCACTTCCTGGCAGCGGGTTCCGTTAATATATACAGCGCCGTTATTCACGTCTTCCCTTGCCTGACGTTTTGACGAAGAGATCCCGGCTTCCACGAGAAGATCAATCAGGTTTCTTTTTTCTCCCTTGACGTCATAGGAAGGTACGTCTTTGAAACCCTGCTCTACTTCTTTCGCAGTTAATGATTTCAGATCCCCTTTCCCGAATAAAGCATGTGTAATATTTTCGGCCTGTTTTAACGCTTCGCTTCCGTGCACAAATTTAGTAAGCTCTTCCGCAAGCCGCCTCTGGGCTGCACGTTCATGTGGACGTTTCAGAACTTCTGTTTCCAGATCTTCAATTTCTTTGTCTGAAAGGAAAGTAAAATATTTAATAAATTTAATGACGTCGCTGTCGTCTGTATTTAACAGAAACTGATAAAACTCGTATGGAGACGTTTTTTCCGGATCCAGCCAGATCGCTCCGCCTTCGGTTTTTCCGAATTTCTGTCCGTCAGCCTTCGTAACGAGGGGAATCGTAAAACCAAATGCCTGTTCTCTATCGCCTTCCTCTGTTCCATACATGCGGCGTATTAATTCCAACCCGGCAGTAATATTTCCCCATTGATCACTCCCGCCTATCTGCAGCTTGACCCCGTATTTTTTATGAAGGTAGTAAAAATCAAGTGACTGCAGGATTTGATAAGTAAATTCAGTAAAGGAAATTCCGCTTTGAATCCGTGCCTCTACAGACTCTTTGGCAAGCATGTAATTCACGCTGAAATGCTTCCCTGTGTCACGGAGAAAATCAATGACTGACATCTCTCCGATCCAATCATAGTTATTTACGAGCATTGCTCCGTTTTCGTCATTAAAATCCAGAAATCTCTCCAGCTGCGCTTTGATTTTATCACTGTAATGTTCGACTACATTCTGCTCATTAAGCGTTCTTTCTGCATTTTTCCCGCTCGGGTCGCCAATCAGTCCTGTAGCTCCTCCTACGAGAGGATACGGCCGGTGCCCGTCGAGCTGAAAACGGCGCAGCGTTATAATCGTGAGAAGATGACCGATATGAAGGCTGTCGCCTGTCGGATCAAACCCGCAGTACAGCTTAATTGATTCTTTTTTCATCAGTTCTTCCAGCTTTTCTTCATTTGTCACTTGATTTATCAGACCTCGGAATTTCAGTTCTTCTAAAAGCGTCATAACTTTATCCTCCAATGTTTTTAGTTAAAATAGCAGGCAGCCCGTCGGCCACCGCGAAAATCTTCAGAAACGAAGCGGAAACCGGCAGAGAGACCCTGAGTAAAAAACACAAAAAAATCCCTTGTCATATAGACAAGGGACGATTGAATTTCAGCCGCGGTACCACCCAGGTTTGAGAAGCCTGCACTTCCCCACTCTCCCGATTAACGCCCGGTTTGCGCCCTGCATTTCTGCAGCGTAGCTCCAAGACCGTAATTCGCATTCGCCTTTGTACTGGTTCGCAGCGGCCACCAGCTCTCTGTAACAGGGAAACGATTTGCTACTTCTGTCTTTTCTCAGCCTGATTATTTAATAGCTTTGTTATTTCTACCATGAAATATAAGCCGTTGTCAACATACCCTTCTTCCGTCAGTCCATTTACCCTCTTGAACTCACCTTCCCTTCTGACGTATTTTAATTAAACCGGAAATCGTTCCTATGTAAACGAAAGCGTATGTGTATCGCTTATCTGCTTTATTTTCAAGGCAGCCTGATAAATACGAGTGCTGAACGTTGGGATTGTTTTCCGCCTTAAGGCTATCCAGGAACCGAAAAACTGAGAAAACGATGTGCCCTATTTTATATAGAATGGATGCATCTATGTACAGGCATCCTCAGCTTTCACTATCCAGCAAAGCTGTGATATAATGAAGGGCGATATTGTTAAAATAAGGGGGAGTCCATGTGAGGGAAAAATTGTCTTCATGGAGAAATAAATCAGGCAGACGAAGTGCCGTTAAAATTACAAAAGGATTTCGAATTACCTCTGCAGTGATGTGGAATTTAATACTTGTAGTATTCATTATTGGTTTAATTATGGCTGCTTTTGCCGGAGGAGCAGGCGCAGGTTATTTCGCCTCCCTCGTGCAGGATGAACCGATACGTGACGCTCAGGAATTACAAGACAGTATTTACGATTTTGAAGAAACCTCAGAAGTTTATTTTGCCAATAACGAATACCTTGGTAATTTAACTACCCCCCTCGAACGCAGTCAGATAAGCCTTGATGATGTTTCTGAAAACCTCGTCAATGCTGTTATCGCGACAGAGGATGAGTATTTCTACGACCATGAAGGCATCGTCCCAAAAGCATTAATGAGAGCGGTATTCCAGGATTTCACTAATGCAGCCACACAAACCGGAGGCAGTACCCTCACTCAGCAGCTTGTTAAAAATCAGGTGCTTTCCAATGAGGTTACCCACGACCGGAAAGCTGCAGAAATTCTCCTGGCTATGCGTTTAGAAAGATTTATGGATAAAGATGAAATTCTTGAAGCCTACCTTAACATCGTTCCTTTCGGACGTAACGCTTCAGGACGTCAGATCGCAGGAGCACAGGCAGCGGCTGAAGGGATTTTCGGCACGGAAGTTTCCGAATTAAATGTCCCTCAATCCGCCTTCATTGCCGGACTCCCGCAAAGTCCTTTTGCTTATACTCCGTTTACTTCTGCAGGAGAACAAAAAGAATCCATTGATGCCGCTCTTATCCGTATGAGTACCGTACTCGACAGAATGGAACAGAGTGGATACATCAGCGAAGAGGAATATCAGGAAGCGCTGGACTATGATATTAGTGCCGATTTCACTGACCCTGAGCCTTCCAGCCTCGATGAATATCCATATATTGTCGATGCCGTCGAAAGCGAAGCTCGTGATGAGATCATGAACGTTCTTATGGAGGAAGACGACATTGTTCTTGATGAAATTGAAGATGAAGATTATCGTGCTCTTACGCGGAGCCGTTACACAGAAGCGGCAGCTGAAGAAATGCAGCGTGGCGGCTTCGAAATTCATACAACGATTCATAAAGACATTTACGATGCGCAGCAGGAGGCAGTACAGGATTTTGAGCATTTCGCCCCTAATGAATCTCTTATGGTCACTGTTGGAGAAGAGGGTGAAGAAGAAGAAGTCGAAATTGATTATATGGAGCAGACCGGTGCGGTTATGATTGATAACTATACCGGAGGCATTATCAGTTTTGTCGGCGGTCGAGACTACGAAGAAAGTAATTTCAACCGTGCTACAGGAAATATGCGCCGTCAGACCGGATCGACGATGAAGTCCCTGCTCACTTATGCTGTAGGGTTCGAAACTGGAGATCTTCAGCCGGGTTATATCACCCCTGATATTCCATATGAGTACGAACAGGATGAATTCGATGACTCAGAACCTCAGGAAGTTCCAAACTTCGATGGTGACCATTCAGGGATGATTACGGCCCGCGAAGCTCTTTCCCGCTCCCGCAACGTACCGGCAGTTAGAGAAATGGCTTTTATGGACCGTGACGTATTAAGAGAGGCTCTCGTGGACTATGGTTTTGAACCTTACTTTACCGGAAGTGAACCAAACCCATCCACTCCTCTTGGAACCATTGGGATGAACGTGGAAGCCAACACAAGCGCCTTCTCCACCTTTGGCAACGACGGTAAAAGAAGAGAATCTCACATGATCAGCCGCATTGAAGATGCGAATGGAAATATTGTTTTTGAACAGGATACCGAACAGGAAACCGACATTCTTTCTTCGGAAACGAATTATATGATGATCGATGTGATGAGAGACGTTCTCGAATCCGGACTCGGCACAGCTCCACAGCTCCCTGGATTCCTCGAATTTGAATCTGACCTTGCCGGTAAAACGGGTACGAGTAATGAAATAAGGGATGCCTGGTTTGTCGGCTTTAACCCAAACTTCACAATGGGAATCTGGCTCGGATATGATACCGAAGAAATATCAGTACCTCAGGAACATAATGGAATTGATTACGGGCCGCGTACGCAGAGGCTGTGGGCAGATCTGGCAAATGCCGCCTACGGTGTAAACGAACAGCTCGTCGCTCCAAATGAAGAATTTACTCAGCCTGATACAGTCGTTGAAGAAGAATTTTGTGGATTAACAGGAATGGAAGCAGACGATGCGTGTGAAGATGCTGGATTTGTAGTGACTGACTTATTTAACGAAGACTACTCTCCTTCTGAACGCTCTGAAGACGCAGACCGCATCGATTATGTGGAAGTCGATGAAACAAATTATCTTGCTCTTGACAGCACGCCTTCCGAATTCACAAGAACCGGAACCGCTTCAATGAATGAACGTTTTGATTTTTCCGGCGAAGAATTTTCCGATTACGTACCTGATGACTGGAACAATTTAATCGGTGCAAGCGAAGAAGCTCCGGATAACGGTACGACCCCGGGAACAATGCCAAATCTGGACAGCTCTTCATCTTCTATTTCCTGGGATTCCCACCCTGAAGAAGATGTGATCGGCTACCGCGTCTATTATTCCAGCGATGGCAGTGATTTTTCCGAAGTTGAAAGTGTCCGCTGGGATCAGGATTTTGAATACTCCGGCAGTGCAGGCAGCTATCGGGTTACAGCTGTAGATGTAGCAGGAAGAGAGTCTAATCCGAGCAGTACTGTAACGGTTGGTGAAGGCAGCTCGGATTCAGATGAGGAGGATAGTTCCGGGAACTCCTCCAATGATAATGAAGATAATTCCGGCGGCGGAAACAACTCGAACAATGAGTCTGGCAGCCCGGAGAATTCTGAGGACAATAATAATAACGGGGATAATTCCAACGGCGGCCAGACCGACGGAGTAAACTCCACCAGTAACGGTATTAACAATACCGGTTCCTCAAACAACGACGGCAGTAATAACGCTGATTCCAGCAATGGCAGTGCTGCCGCAGAAAACGAAGGAAATAATGATAGTAATTCCAATAATAACAGCAGCGGAAATGGCAATAACTCAGGGAACAACAGCAACTCTGTAAACAATGCCAATAATAACGCAGCCAGCACCCCGGAAAGTAACTCCGGGGATAATGCTGGCGGCGGCAACGAAGGTTCGAACAACAGTTCCGAAAATAACAGCGGCTTGAACAATGAGCCTGCCGGAAACTCCGGCAGCAGCAACGAGAATAACGCGAACAACAGTTCCAACACTAACTCCGGGAATAACAGCAGCTCCAACAACGAGCCTGCTGACAACTCCGGCAGCAGTAATGAGAACAACGTGAACAACAGTTCCAACACTAACTCCGGAAATAACAGCAGCTCCAACAACGAGCCTGCTGACAACTCCGGCAGCAGCAATGAAAATAACGTGAACAACAGTTCCAACACTAACTCCGGAAATAACAGCAGCTCCAACAACGAGCCTGCTGACAACTCCGGCAGCAGCAATGAAAATAACGTGAACAACAGTTCCAACACTAACTCCGGAAATAACAGCAGCTCCAACAACGAGCCTGCTGACAACTCCGGCAGCAGCAATGAAAATAACGTGAACAACAGTTCCAACACTAACTCCGGAAATAACAGCAGCTCCAACAACGAGCCTGCTGATAACTCCGGCAGCAGCAATGAGAACAACGTGAACAACAGTTCCAACACTAACTCCGGAAATAACAGCAGCTCCAACAACGAGCCTGCTGATAACTCCGGCAGCAGCAATGAAAATAACGTGAACAACAGTTCTAACAATAATAGTGGAGAAAATGAAGCAAACATCTCTGGAAATAACTCCTCGAATAATGAGGAGAATAACAACGCTGCCGGAAACAACTCAGGAAATAACTCCACCAATAGTTCCAATAACGAAAGTGTCTCAAATTCAGCAGAGGACAATACACCTGTTGATAATTCGGAAAATAACAGTAATAACAACAATTCTTCCGGAAATAATTCTGAAAGTACGAATTCAGATAACAATACCGAAAACAACACAGAAAGCAGCAATTCCTGATTTTTTCTCAAGCTGCTTTTTAAGCGTGTAGAAAAAGGAGGCCATACCGGTCTCCTTTTTTGTATTTATATAAACTATCCCCTCGTCTGTCTCTCCTTCTCTGTTCTTTTCAATGCTGCACCGTCCTGCGAATCGCTTAACGTGCGCAAATAGATTATATATAGGATGAATCAATGATTTTGCAAAGTATCCAAGGCTGGCCTGAAGAGAAGGAAGTTGGATAGTTCTGCAGAATGTCAGTCCACCCTGAAACCCCCTTACAGCAAGTTAGGATCAGAGTCACACATACAGAAACGCCGATTACTGATAGATTTTAATAATAAGAAATGGCTGCCTTGAAAATAAAGTGGATAAGCGATTAACGGCAGCTTTCGTTTCCATGGGGACGCTTTCCGGGCGGACCGGCCTCAGCTAATCCCTTCCTCCCCACGGTCGGCAGGGATGGATCTTCAGCTCGTCCTTTTTCGCCTCGGAGTCGCCCCATCTCCACTCCAGCTTAAGGTAAAAAGACAGAGCAGCATCTGCCTTCTAATAAAGAAAACCCCTTCTTGAACATAATTGATTCCACCTGTATAGAGGGGAAGTTCCATTTCCTGCAGAAGTCCATTTTCATGCCTCATGGTGCATGATTTCTGCATGAGTGTCTCTGTTAAAGCTCCGTGTTGTTTTTGGAGTGCCTGCGGCTCCTTTTTCTTCGCCTGCCGCGGAGAAAGCCTTCAGCTCTCCCTCCCTGTCGTCCGGGAGGATCTTCCTGCTTTCTTTTTCCGCTGGCGTCCTGAAAAATCACCGTGGCATTTGCTTCTACCTTGGCACCTTCTTGATTCAACCAGCGGGGTTTCTGTATTGGAAAATCAAAACGAAGCGGAAACCGGCGGACGCCAGTGGAAGAAGGAGATTGGAAGATCCCGCAGGGCAAAGCCCGAGGAAGCTGGAAAGCTCCTCCACGGCAGGCCTGCCGAGTTGAAGCGAAGTTTTCTTATATATATCAATAACAGATTTGGCTCTTACGCATATAAAGGGAATCGTACCTGCTCTTTATCATTTAATGGTTTAAAAGCCGCAGTAACAGACATAAGCAGTTTGAATAATTAGTTTATTTTAGAATTATTGGAAAATATAGTTTAATTCCACCAAGTTTGCGTAAGAGCCACAGATTTTAACAAAGCTTAAGAAATAAATAGAGCGCTTACAATTATCTGTCTTATTTGCTTTCAACGCATAGGAGGTTATTGCAAACTATGGTATATTATACGTATCAACGCGGAAAGTGGGGATGGCTGTGAAACACCGGAAAACCTTTCATTCAATTGAACATACCGGTAAAGAAAACAGGAAATTTACTATCGCTGGCCCGATCTCAACTGAGGCAATTGAACAGGCTGAATTCGATGAAGGCCTCAAAGCTTTCAGGAATCCGGATAAACAAAAAGAAGCACTCATTAACGTTTCTAAATTAGAGGAAAGCCGGATTATTGCGGCTACTGAAGGAAACAAAATTGTCGGTTATGCTGTTTACCTTTACCCCGACGAGATGGAAAGATGGTCCCAGTACAATTATGAGAACCTCATCGAACTTGGGGCCATCGAAGTATCCAAAGATTACAGAGGCCACGCCCTGGCAAAGCATATTCTTCAGGTAACGATGATGGATCCGGCTGTTGAAGATTATATTATTATTACAACAGAATATTACTGGCACTGGGATTTAAGAGGAACTGGATTGTCGATCTGGGAATACAGGGATATAATGGAAAAAGTCATGAATTCCGGCGGGCTTATCTGGTACGCAACAGATGATCCCGAAATATGCTCCCACCCGGCTAACTGTCTGATGGCTCGTGTCGGCAGCCGTGTTCCTAACGATTCTGTTCATGAATTCGACCGCGTCCGCTTCCAGAACCGCTATATGATTTAATCCCTAAGGAAACCGAGGTGTGAAAATATGCGCGTAGAAGAAGTTATGCAGAAGAATATCATTCCTATTGATCCATCAGATACAGTCCAAAATGCGATGAAGTTAATGAACGGAAACAGAGTCCGCCACCTCCCGGTTCTTGATCCTCAGACAAGTGAACTCATCGGGATTGTTTCCAATCGAGACCTCCGGGAACTGGATAATGACAAAACCATTCAGAGTGTAATGATAGATAATGTACATACCGCCTTCCCAGGAGATTTTGTAGAGGAAGCTGCCTACATGATGCTTGAAAACCGGATACACTGCCTGCCGGTTGTTTCTAATACTGAAAAAGTTATCGGCATTCTGACTGACACGGATCTGCTGCAGACTCTCGTCCGTTTAACTGGGTCAGACCGGCCTTCCTCCAGAGTCGAGGTCGAGGTGCCGGATGAAAGCGGTCAGCTTGCTGCTGTCACTGCCACTGCAAAGCAGTATTCACTTAATATTCAAAGCATTTTTGTTATTCCTTCCGCACAGAATCGCATGCGCATCGTTATGCGTATCCAGACGATGAATCCGCAGGCCTTCGTAAAGGCTCTCAAACACCAAGGCTATGACATAATCTGGCCGGAAGAACCGGAGATGAAATAATGAAGGAAGAAGCTGCATTTATATTTTCAAAAGAACAGCTCGGCTATAAGTTCAATGAAGACCACCCTTTCAACCAGCGCCGCCTTTCTATGACTAATGACTTACTTTATAAATGCGGAGGATTGCGCGAAGAAGACATTATTCCAGCGCGAATGGCCACAGTCGACGAACTGCTGCTTGTTCATGATGAAGATTTCGTTTCAGCCGTCATAAGCGCCACAGACGGCCAGCAGAAATCGTCTTTCCGTACAAAGTATGGGATTGGGACGGAAGACACACCTGTCTTTCCAATGATGCATGATGCAGCTTCATGGCTCGTAGGCGGAACACTTCAAGCTGCCGACATGGTATTTCAGCATGGCTACAGTCATGCACTGAATCTTGGCGGAGGCCTCCATCACGGATTCAGAGGCAAAGCTTCAGGATTTTGCATCTATAATGACAGTTCCATTGCTATTGAGTATATACGCCGTAAATACGATGCGAGAGTATTATATGTGGATACCGATGCCCACCATGGAGACGGTGTACAATGGGCATTTTATGATGACCCTGATGTGTGTACCCTTTCCTTTCATGAAAGCGGACGGTTTCTTTTCCCAGGAACCGGACATGTTTCAGAACGGGGACATGGGGAAGGATATGGTACTGCTTTCAATATCCCATTCGAAGCATTTTCAGAAGATGATACAATGCTTGAATCATATGAAAAAGTAATGAGAAAAGTCGTGGAAACATTCAAACCGGATGTGATTCTTACACAGAATGGTGCGGATTCTCATTATTACGACCCTCTGACACATCTATGCGGCACGCTTCATTTTTTTCACGAGGTGCCCAGAATTGCTCACCAATTAGCACACGAATATTGTAATGGCCGATGGATTGCGGTCGGCGGCGGCGGATATGACATCTGGAGAGTCGTACCTCGTGCCTGGGCAAGCCTATGGCTTGAAATGAGCGGCCAGACACACCTTCGGGATTATCCTATTCCGAAAGATTGGCTCTCTAAATGGCAGGAAGAAGCTCCAGTGAAGCTCCCCCCGGATTGGAACGACCCAAAAGGACTGTACCCGCAGATCCCGCGGAAACAGGAAATTGATCAGAAGAACGCCCGTACCGTTAAACAGGCACTGAAATTTTTATAAAGGCTTTTTTCATCAGCTGAGGCCGGCCCGCCCGGAAAGCGTCCCCGTGGAAACGAAAGCGGACATTCATCGCTTAGCTGCTTTATCTTCAAGGCATCCTTCCATTAGCAGACAACTTGTATTTTCTGCAGATTTCTTTATCAGCTTCCCTATCCTTCTGGCTGCGATGACCGAAGGAAGTTTTCCGCTCCCGGCTGGAAGTGACAGCAGCGTCAGGCTCCAAATAAAAAAATCTCAGCTTTATTCAGAAAAAAACACAAAAAGACTGTCTCTTTGGAAATTTAGAGACAGTCTTTTTGTAAACTATATAAATTGAACAAATCAATGAGAAATGTTGTTTTTATCCCGGCATGTAAGAATATAAGCTCTTTCGGATCACAGACGACAGTGCAAATAGTTTGAAACAATTCTTTTTATTTCCGGGAATCTCTCGTCCGACTATTTATATTCCGCACTCTCTACGTATTTCTTTAGCGATGACGTTACGATAGCTGCTGATCGTTCTGCGGTCTCGTAGAGCCACTTTTGAAAAGAAACTGGTGCTTCTCCATTAGCTTTGTCGGAAATAGAACGGATAATAACAAATGGCACGTCATGCATCCATGCTATTTGGGCTACGGCGGCACCTTCCATTTCTACACAGTCGGCTCCAAATAAAGAGCGCAGTTTTTCAACTTCCGTCTTATCAGCGATGAACTGTTCCCCGCTCATTATTTTACCCTCAAACACGTTGATTCCTTCCAATTCCTCAGCAGCTTCTTTAACAATCGCCCTCCACTTTTCGTCCGCAAAGAAAAGAGAAGGACCGTTAAACATAGGAATGATACCTTTGGAAAAGCCGAGCGGGCTGGCATCAATATCATGATGCTGACAAACGTCGCTGATAACAACGTCACCAACTTCATAATCCGGATTCGCTGCTCCGGCAACACCTGTAAACAAGATAGCATCTACATTAAAATAATCAATTACTTTTTGAGCTGCTGCTGCTGCGTTGACCTTTCCCACTCCTGCTTTTGTCAGTACTATTTCACACGATCCAAAATTACCTGTAAAATAATGATTTTTAGCCAGTACATATTTTTCTTCGATCGTAAAAAGATGAGTAAAGTGAGCGATTTCTTCTTCCATAGCTCCAATAATTCCAACTTTCATCCTGTCAGCTCCTTCCTCATTGAACTGTTTTTGATACAAAAAAAGCTGTCCTCACCGCATAAGCGGGAGGGCAGTTTTTTTTCATTCGTTTACTACTCCGCAGAATTCAGTCTATTCTTCCTCCCCGAAAGAAGTCGACTGTCTGTATTCCATTCTATGAGGGAGAACTACAGCATTTTCCTCCACTTGTTCTTTATTCATAAGTTTTGTCAGCAGACGCATGGATACTGCACCGATATCGTACATTGGCTGAACAACCGTGGAGAGCGTTGGACGCACCATCATCGCCAGGCGGGTATTATCAAATCCGATGATTTCAAAATCATCCGGAATTTTGAACCCTGCATCCTGAGCTCCATGAATAAGGCCAAGGGCCATTTCATCAGTTGATGCAAATAATGCCGTTGGTCTGTTTTCAAGTTTTAAAAACTGCTCCATAGCCTCAAGGCCGGAATCATGTGTATAATCTCCGATAACGACCAGATTGTCATCCAGTTCGATGTCCGCTTCCTGCAGAGCCCGCTTATAGCCGGCAAACTTCTGATAGCCGTTAATAGGGTCTTCAAGCGTTCCGCTCAGCATCCCTATCCGTGTATGACCCTGACGGATAATGGCGGAAACGGCGTCGAAGGCAGCCTGATTATAATCGATATTAACAGATGGGAATTCTTTTTTCTCATCGATCGTAGCGGAAAGCACGATAGGTACCGGGGATTTTTTAAATGTTTCCTCATGTTCCTTCGTAATTTCTCCACCCATGAATACGATTCCGTCGACCTGCTTTTCCAGAAGCGTATTAATTAAGTGAATCTCTTTTTCTTTGTTTTGATCAGAATTGCTTAAAATAATATTATATTTATACATTGTAGCTATATCTTCAATTCCTCTTGCCAATTCCGAAAAGAAAATACTGGAAATATCGGGAATGATAACTCCGACAGTTGTTGTTTTTTTACTTGCGAGCCCCCTTGCCACCGCATTAGGACGGTATCCAAGCTCGTCTATCGCTTCTACCACACGTTTTCGGGTAGTCGGTTTCACGTTTGGATTACCGTTCACCACGCGGGACACAGTGGCCATTGATACACCGGCTTCCCGGGCTACATCATAAATTGTTACGTTCATTTATTCTTTCCTCCTTACACTCTATCCAATGAATGGTTTTCATGTTTTCATAATCTCTTTTCATCATACGACACTTTTCCCTGCCACGCAAACGATTTCCGGATGAAAAAGCCCGTGAGAGCCGCTTCTTTCATATTTTTTTATTCTGTTTCAACAAATATTCAGCTTGTAATAAAAGCTCTTCAGTCTAGAGGGAATTTATGCTTTTCATAATGGCTTTTCACTCTTCTGAATAAATTGTCGCGCTCCCTGGTGATGGTTTTCTATGAAAGTCGAAAACAATAAAATGTCTTCATGACGAATTGTCATGAAGACATTTTAAACACTGTTGTTCTACTCTGCTTCCGGTTCTCCAAAGCGAAATCGTTCCGGAGATTTTCCTGTTCAAATTACTTGGCAGTAACCTGTCCTCTTTTGTAGAGTCCGGATTCTGTCAGCTTTGTCAGGAATTCTTCAAATTGTGGAATGTCCATCTGCTGTGCGGAATCAGACAGCGCTACCGCTGGATCAGGGTGAACTTCCGTCATGACCCCGTCTGCTCCAACAGCAAGTGCTGCTTTAGCTGTAGGAAGAAGCAGATCCCGTCGTCCAGTGGAATGCGTCACGTCTACTAATACCGGCAGGTGCGTTTCCTGTTTAAGGATAGGTACCGCAGAAATGTCCAATGTGTTGCGTGTTGCAGTTTCATATGTGCGGATGCCACGCTCACAAAGAATGATCTGACCGTTCCCCTGTGAATTAATGTACTCAGCGGCATTTATCAATTCTTTGATTGTTGCCGACAATCCACGCTTCAACAGAATTGGTTTATTTGTTTTACCTGCTGCTTTGAGCAGTTCAAAGTTCTGCATGTTTCTGGCACCGATCTGGATAACATCGAGGTATTCCTCTGCTTTTTCCATATCATGAGGCGTTACAATTTCACTGATGACCGCTAAATCGTGTTTTTCTGATACTTTCTTAAGAATGCGCAGGCCTTCTTCTCCGAGTCCCTGGAAATCATATGGAGATGTCCGCGGTTTAAATGCACCGCCCCGCATCAGCTTAATTCCCTGTTTTTTAAGAGCTGCCGCTACTTCATCGACCTGTTCAAAGCTTTCTACGGAACAAGGACCTGCAATAATCCTCTGCTCTCCGTCTCCTATTTTTTCGCCGCGTACTTCTACGATCGTATCTTCCTGCTTACGTTTACGGGAAACGAGCAGTGCTTTGCTGTGATCGTCTTCCTGAAGTTCGAGGCTGGCTTTGAAGATTTCTTTAAAAATATGCTGTACTGTAGACGTTTCAAACGGTCCTTCGTTTTTAGCAGCAATAGCATCAAGCATTTTGCGCTCTCTTACTGGATCGAACCTGTTGAGTCCCTGGGAAGCTTTTACCCGCCCAACTTCCTGAGCCAGTTCCGCCCTTTTAGAAATGAGGTCTATCAGTTGATCATTTACCTCATCCAGCTGTTTTCTCAGTTCTTCCAGTTGTTCGTTACTCATTTATAAAAACTCCTCTCTATGCTGTGAAGCAATTGCTTGCTCTCGGTTAATGCCCATTATAAACGATAAGTTCATGCTTGTCAGCCCTTTTTCTTTAATTCTTAAACGCTTTTAAGCATTAAAGCGGTACAATGCTTCTAAAATGCCTGCACTGAAGGGGTTTCGGTCTAAAAACTTTTTTATTAAGGCGCTGGTAAAGTTAAATGTTGAATTTGTTGATTTAAGATGAGTGTGCCAGCCGCAGAGAATTATACAGATTCTACAGGGTCCGCAACAATCTACGCATCTTTGCGCAGACGTCCCGAAAAACAGCCTTGGCTTTCAGGTAATAACCTTTCAAACATTTCTCTGAATCAATTTCATAAATCGCTGTAAGAAAGGGATTTCCCAACATGGTGAATGATTTCCACTTCAGACAGACGCTTTCCGCGGGGCTCGTCTTCAACTAATTTTTCCAGTGCTTTACACTCGAAGAATGGATTTTCAGACTTCGCTTTATCCCGCCGGAACCACCGTCTGCCGTTTCAATCAACCTATTTTATATACGAATATTCCGATTATAAATTGATAAAATGTTCGTTAAAATAACTTGAAAAGTATATTTTGAAATTGATTCCTCTATAAACAGCAGACCCTTTTTTTATCCTTCACAAAGAGCGACTCGAAAATTGGCAGAATTTCTATAATGACCTCACTCTTAAATATCGCAGGTTTCAATCCTGTTTGTCCAACGATTAAGCTTACAAATGATTATTCGCTGCACTTTTCTGTTTTTCTTTACAGCTACCTTGAAAATAATGTAGATAAGCGTTTAACGGACGCTTTCGTTTCCAAGGGGACGCTTTCCGGGCGGGCCGGCCTCAGCTAATCCCTTCCCCCCTGCGGTCGGGAGGGATGGATCTTCAGCTCGTCCTTGATCGCCCTGGAGTCGCCCCATGTCCACTACAGCTTACGGCAAAAAGACAGAGCAGGATCTTCCTTCTAATAAAGAGAACCCTTCCTTGAACATCATTGGTGCCGCCTGTATAGGGGGGAAGTTCCATTCCTTAAGAAGGACATTTTCATGCCTCATGGTGCAAGACTTTTGGATGAGTGTCTCTGTTAAAGTCTTGCGCAGATAAATGTATAAACTCCGCTTCTGCCTGTTGAGAAAGAGATTTCCGGCCGGGCTGCCTCCCGACATAAACGAAAGCGGCTGTTTACAGAAGTTAAAATAAACTGTAAATTTAAACCTTTAAAGCCAAAAAAAGCCGTTAACGAAAATATTAAATTCGTTAACGGCTTTTTAAATTAAAGACTATCTGCTGCCTTATCGAGATTTTCTTTTGTGATTCTCCAGTGGGAATCGTGCCATTTCACCTGTTTATTATTAATTAAAAATGCCTGGGGAGATTCATGTTTTATATCGAAATGATCGGCTGCGTCATTTGAACCTTCGCGAAGCTCCTGTACATTCAGATAATAAACGGGGATATTCTCCCTGGATTCGTCAAATGAGTTCGTTTCTCCAAACGCTTCCGAACTGACCGGGCAGGTGGTGCTGTTTTTAAACAGCAGGTACGGCTTCTCCTGCTGGTAAAGCTTGTGCAGTTCTTCTACACTTTCCAGTTTAATCATTCCTATCCGCTCCATCTGGTCGTTTTCTTTCTCTTTCTTCTACCTCTTTAATAAGCTGTTCCACCGATTTCTGCAGATCTTCCACTTCCTGTCTGACTGAAACTGCGATTTCCTCCGAAAGACTGTCGAAATCATCGACAAGATAATCAGCAGAGTCTGTCAGTTTCTGCATGTTTTTTCGGAGTGAAAGCGTCAGCCGGCTTATTTTCTGGCGGAGGGTCACTGTACTTTCTTTCGCACTTTCAGCTACATTTCCGCTTTTTTCTACAGCCTGATTGGTCCACTCACTCGTTTTATCTTTCACAGAGCGCGTCTGCTCGTTCAGATCGTCACGCAGTTCCCTTCCTGACTTGGGGGTTAATAAGAAAGCTGTCGATGCACCTGCACAGACACCTACGAGTACACCGATAAAAAAATCTTTGCTGTTGATTCCATTTTCTTCACTCATGGCAGATGACCTCCTTATCTATCGCTGTTCTGCTTCTTTTTTAGCTTTCCATTTTGACCACATAACAAGAGCTGCGTTACCCCACTGTACCGCTTTTGCAACTGATTCTGACTGCTCGTCTGCTTTACGGGACACAGAGTCGGAAACGCGCTTTACAGAATGGTTCATATTTTGAAAAGTAACCCCAAGCTCCTGTGCTGCTTCAAATACCGAATTTAATGAATCTGACTTGCTCTGCAGATCATCAGCAAGGGCATTGGTTTTATGTAGCAGAGAGTTTGACTCCTTCGTGATGCCGTCTACCTGACCCTGAAGATCTTCAACGGTTTTGGAAACACTGTCCATCGTTTTCTTTAATGCCTGGAGTGTGATTATAATAAAGATCACAAGCAGCAGGACAGCTAAAGCAACGACAGCTGCACTTACATATAAAAGCCATTCCATGTTTAATTCCTCCTTTTAATATTAAATTATTAGTGCTTCTTTCATTGAACAGGATTCTGGACATTTTGTCAAAATCCTGCCTTTTTAACTCAATACTGGTATTTTACCCTTTACACAGGTAGAATAAAAGCGAATCTGATACATAATAGAAGGAGTGTTGTTTTGTGAGGGATCCACGTTTAAATGACCTGGCCGAAAACCTGATTCGCTACTCGACTGATCTGCAGGCGGGTGAAAAGATTTTAATTGAAAATTTCGGCCTTGAACAGGAGCTTGTAAAAGCCCTGGTTGAAAAAAGCTACGAAGCAGGAGGTATACCTTTTGTTTCCCTAAAAGATCACGGGATAAACCGTTCATTGCTGATGAGTGCCAATGAGGAACAGCAGAACCTGACAGCTGATTTTGAAGCTGCTGTGATGAAACAGATGGATGCCTATATCGGTCTGCGGGCCGGTAGCAATATCAGCGAGCTGTCGGACGTACCTGCTGATAAAATGAGTCTGCACCAGCAGACAGTCGGCACAGTCGTCCACCGTAAAATCCGCGTTCCAAATACGAAATGGGTCGTCCTGCGCTACCCTTCCGCTTCCATGGCGCAGCTGGCAGGAATGAGTACGGAAGCTTTCGAAAATTTCTATTTCAACGTATGCAATCTGGACTACGCGAATATGGACGAAGCAATGAATGCACTCGTAAAACGGATGAACGAAACAGACGAGGTGCGTATTACAGGGGAGAATACCGACTTAACGTTTTCTATAAAAAACATCCCCGCGATCAAGTGCGCTGGTAAATTAAATATTCCTGATGGAGAAGTTTATACTGCTCCGGTCAAAGACTCTATTAACGGGATGATTACCTACAATACAGCTTCCCCCTATCAGGGAACGACATTCGAAAATATTTCTTTCACCTTTAAAGACGGAAAAATTATCTCTGCTTCCTCCAGTGACAATAAAAAAATCAATGAAATTCTTGATACTGATGAAGGGGCACGATTTATTGGTGAATTTGCAATCGGAGTAAATCCGCACATCCAGCATCCGATGCAGGATATCCTTTTTGATGAAAAAATTGATGGAAGTTTTCATTTCACTCCCGGACAGGCATATGAAAACGCCTATAATGGGAACGATTCTGCTGTTCACTGGGACATCGTAAATATTCAGCGTCCGGAATACGGGGGAGGCAATATTTATTTTGACGGTGAACTCATCCGTGAAAACGGCCGTTTTGTTACAGACGACCTTAAAGGATTAAATCCGGAAAACCTCGTTTAAGAACCTTCATAATGATTTCGAAACTTAAAAATGCCTTCATGATACTCGTCATGAAGGCATTTTTGAATGAAGGCAGTCAGCTGAACTTCTTAATACAGATTATCCCATTTTTCAAAGTTTTTTCCGTTTCCACGATGCCGGCTGCTATTTAATTGATGACTCATAGGCCGACTGGAATTTCTGTACATCTCCTGCTCCCATAAACAGCATGACGCTGTCCGTGTGCTTACTGAGAACAGATATGCTGTCTTCTGTTATAAGCTCAGCTCCATCAATCTTCTTTTGAAGATCTTCAATAGAGAGACCTTCTCCTTTTTCTCTTGCTGATGAAAAGATGTCACATAAATAAACTTTGTCCGCCTCTTGAAGGGTGGACGCGAATTCATCCATAAAGGCTTCTGTTCTTGAAAAAGTATGCGGCTGAAAAATAGCCACTACTTCACGATCCGTGTATTTCTTTTTGGCAGATTCAACCGTCGCACGAATTTCTGTTGGGTGATGAGCATAATCATCAATGAGCGTCTGAGTACCGATATGCTTTTCAGAAAAACGGCGTTTTACTCCTTCAAACGTTTTCAGCTGGTTAGTCAAAGCTTCCCGTTCAATGTTTTCGTAATGACAAACAGCAATCACAGACAGGGCATTAAGTACGTGATGTGTTCCATAGCCGGGAATCGTAAACCGACCGTATAGTTCACTGCGGATGTAACAGTCAAAATGGGTTCCGTCTTCATCTGTTTGAATATCTTTCGCCTGAAAATCATTTTCATCAGAAAGACCGTAATAAATCACCGGTACATTTGCTTTAATATGTGGAAGATACGAATCATCTCCACAGGCAATGATTGCTTTTTTAACCTGATTGGCCATCGATTGAAACGCATCAAATACGTCCTCAACGTCCTTAAAATAATCAGGATGGTCAAAATCAATATTCGTCATGATCGCATAATCAGGATGATAGTACAAAAAGTGACGACGGTATTCACAAGCTTCAAAAGCAAAATATTCACTGTTCTCCTGACCGCGTCCTGTCCCGTCTCCAATAAGGTAGGACGTCGGCCGGGCCGCCGTTAAGACATGGGAAAGCAGACCGGTCGTAGACGTTTTCCCATGGGAGCCGGTTACCGCTATACTCGTGAACTGCTGAATGAACTCTCCGAGAAAATCAGGATACGAATGAACTTTCATTTTCTTTCTTTTCGCTTCTTTTACTTCCGAATTGGAATCATTGTAGGCCGGGGATGCGATAAGCGTCTGGCCTTCTTTAATATTTTCTGCCTGAAAAGGAAGAATGGGAATCCCCTTTTTTTCGAGCGGGTTCTGGGTGAAAAAGCGTTTTTCAACGTCTGATCCCTGCACCTCTGCATTCATGTCACTCAATATCTGAGCCAGGGCACTCATGCCCGACCCTTTTATACCGATGAAATGATAATTTGTCATTTCTATGTGCCTCCGAATATCTGTAGGTTAATTTATTGTTTTAACGTGTTTATCCTTTTCATTATAGCAAAACACCTCTTTCTACGCTACGCATCCTCAGAAGAATGATAGCGTAAAAAAGAAATTCCGGTTTCTTTCAAAAAACGATGATAATTCTTTTTTCCTTCCTGCCTTTTTTTCTCGAGCAGGGCATTTACGTTTGCCTCTTCATCCATAGGTATCCTGATCACTGGACCTATCAGCGTATGCAGGAAACCTACAGCTGTAATTCTCGCAAAAATCAGATCGCCCGGCCTGGTTTTCGGTGGAATCCCAAGAGGATGTGCTTCCAGCTGTTTACCAGAAATATCTTCAACTACGAGCGTTGTTTCTCGATTTTCCTTTACCCGGTAAGGCGCAAGGTACATCAGCATCAATAGGCCGGCTGTCTCCGTCATTTGCTTGGACATTTCCTCTTTTTTCGCACGTACAAAGAGATCAAACGGCCGCGAGCCGATAACGGTAATATAATCGAAAAGCAGCCAGTGCTCAAAATGTATTTCTTCTTCTGAAGTTAATTTTCTTTCTCCATCGATCCCGCATAAATCCCGGAACATTGCTTTTGCTCTTACTTTTTCACGCAAATTCATTTCAAACTGAATATAATAAAACAGCTTTTCATAAAGCGCCTCTGCTTCCTGCCAGTACATTTTCTGTCTATTTTTCTTCACCTGGGAAAAATCAATTAAAAAAGAAGCTTTCCTTCCTTTCAATTGTAGCCCCCCTTTCTATTCTTTATTTAACAGCGAAAAGGATGACAATGATGCTGACGAAAGCACATCATGCCACCCTTTATCTGCTTCAAGCTTTACTGTGAGTCAACTCAATTTTTTTCAATCTTGGATTTTCTCTGAAGCGACGGCCTTCTTTTGCGTGCGGCTCTCCATTTAAAAGAACATTATCTCCTGTAAATCCTATATGTACTTTAAGAAGACTGCTTCCTACGCCGTACATATCAACGGGTACTCCATCTTTTTCGTAGCTCGTAATCCGCTCTGCATCGAATCCGCCGGAAACGACAATTTTCACATGATTGAATCCTTCCTCATCCAGTGCTTCGCGGAGGGCAAAAATCAGCTTCGGGTTAACACCACGCGGATCGAAACTTCCAAGTATATCGGGATTTCTCGTAAAAAATCTGTCAACCATGTTATTCGATGTATCAAGACGGACTCCGCTTAATTCCATTCCAAATTCCCGCGCCACTTTGAGAGAATCCTGTATGACATCGTTATTATAATCAACCAGCGTCATCAGCTCGTCTTCAGGAAAGGTTTCCTTATAGGCTTTCGTCGCCTGCACAAGGTCGCCCTTAAATAATTGAATGAGCGCATGAGGCATTGTACCAATCCCTTTTTTGCCCCACCATTCATTCATCGCGTGGGTAGCCTGTGCTTTGGAACCGCCTATAAAGGCAGAGTAACCGTCGCCTGCCTGCATTGTAAAATGATCATCTCTATCACCCATAAAAATAACCGGCTTTTTTACTCCGGAAGTTTTTGCCGCCTTTACTACTTCATAAACGTTTGTCGCTACGGAAGTACGGCGGGCCAGAATCCCATCAATAACACCTTCCAAAAAACCAAAATGCTGATAGGGCCCCGTGATCGTAAGGACCGTTTCAAACGGTTCAATCTTATCTCCGTCTTCAAGTGAGTGGATTTCCAGCTCATCCGGCTGAACCGCAAACTCCTGCAGAAGGGCGATCGCTTCGTCCGTTCCGCAAAGGACAGCATTACTTTTCTGAAAAAACTGCATCGTGACGATATTATCCGGCACCAGTTCTTCTGCAATCTTTTTGGTTTTCAGGAAATAGACTGCCGAGAACCATCCATCACCGACACGCTCGTCGAATTTAAACGTTTTGTTCGTCAATCGACTAATTTTCCCTTGCAGTTTTAGTGATATTTCTTTCATGAACCATAATCTCCTTATAATCCCTGTAAAGTATTAATGGTGCAGGGTTTCTTTTCCGAATTCTGCAATAACGGCTTCCATTATTTCCATTACATCTTTTTCGTTCACGTTTTCTACTCCATTGCGCAGAACAACGTGCTTTGTCCGCTCCATATCTGTCAGTAAGTGTAACCAATCCGGAGATACATGTTGAACTAAATGACCCAAAGATATTTGATGCATCTTACATCCCTCCCTGGATTTGTTCAATTTTTGTAAGAACAAAAGAGCTCAAGGCTCCAGGTCCCCGATCACGGCTTCCTTCAGCTAAAACAAAAAGAGCGTACGCAGAACCAATTGTACAGAAAAATAATAGGACTGTGTAGTCTTTCCCCTACTATACCCTTAAAGGGTATGAAAAATCCAGAAATTTACGTTGCACTGTCGACATTTGTATAAACGTCCCGCGGTTTGCTTCCTTTTGCAGGAGAAACAATTCCGTGCGCTTCGAGATCATCGATAATACGGGCTGCCCGATTATATCCAACTTGAAAATGCCGCTGCAGAAGAGAAGTTGACGCCGTCTGTTTTTCCATAACAAATTGAACTGCTTCATCAAATAATTCATCTTCCGGCGATGGAGCCGATGCAGCTGCTTCTTTCAGCTCCGCCGGATTAAACAGCGGTGCAGGTTTTTCAGCGAGACTGACGTGATCGATTACCCGGTCAATTTCATCATCCGTAACAAACGTTCCTTGTATTCGTGTCGGCTTCGGGCTGCTGTTCGGATGAAAAAGCATGTCTCCTCTGCCAAGCAGTCTCTCAGCTCCGCCACTGTCCAGAATTGTCCGTGAATCTGCCTGGGAAGATACTGAGAACGCAATTCGGGAAGGGATATTTGCTTTAATCAACCCGGTAATAACATCAACAGACGGACGCTGAGTGGCTACGAGCAGATGTATACCGCATGCTCGTGCCTTTTGGGCGATACGACAGATAGCATCTTCCACTTCCTGGGGGGCAACCATCATAAGATCAGCCAGTTCGTCTACGACGATAAGCAGCTTCGGCAGTTTTGTTTCCGCTTTTTTGTTGTACCTCTCCAAGTCGCGCGCTCCGGCATCTGCGAACAGCTGATATCTGCGCTCCATTTCCTCTACAGCCCAATTTAAGGCCGCTGTTGCTTCTTTCGTATCCGTAATCACTGGTGCAGCCAGATGAGGGACCCGGTTAAATGGTGCAAGCTCAACCATTTTAGGATCAATCAGCAGCATGCGTACTTCTTCCGGTGTTGATTTATACAATATACTCGTCAACATGGAATTGACACATACACTCTTTCCTGAACCTGTCGTCCCGGCTATCAGTCCGTGCGGCATGGAAGTGATATCCGTAACAATGGCTTCTCCGCTGATATCCACGCCAAGAGCAACGGTCAGAGACGAGGAAGCGTCACGGAAGTTCTTATCTCTTAATACAGCCCGGAGCATGACCGGAGTCGGGGAAGGGTTCGGAACTTCTATTCCTACGGTGGTCTTCCCGGGAATTGGAGCTTCAATTCTAATTTCTGTAGCTGCAAGACTCCGCTTTAAATCATCCGTCAGCTGGACAATTTTATTGATTTTCACTCCAGGCTCGGGCTGGATCTCAAACCTCGTAACAGAGGGGCCGGAAGTGTAAGTCACCACTTCGGCCTGGACACGGAAATAGGAAAGTGTTTCATCCAGTTTTGCGGACATTCCTCTTGCCCATTCATCCTGTTTGTTGTCTATCTGCGGAGGTATATCAAGCAGGTTCAAGTCAGGAAAGGTATAGCCGGACTGCTGTTTTCTCGCAGCTTTTTTGAATCTTGCGCGGTCCGCTGGGGTCATCATGACATTAAACGGTTTCTGAGTATGTTCTTTTTCTGAAGCAGGCTTCTTTTTTTCCGGAATAGGAGCGGGCCGGTTTTTATCGGCTTTTACGCCCCCGCTGCGTTTTTTCGGCTGTAGTTTCTGAGGCTTCCGGCTGCTCGGTTCCGGTTTTATGGGAGCTGTTTTTTCAGGAGGGGCTTCTTCTGTTTCAGCCTCCTCTTCAGGCACCGTCATTCCAGTAGAACCCGCTTTCAAATTTCCTTCTTTTTCCTTTTCCTCTTTTGCAGGAAAGGTTTCTTCCTCCCTTTCCACGACTTCGACTTCTTCCACAGGAGCAGCAGATCGATCCTCCTGCCGGCCGGGGAGAGTTTCCGGTTCCTCCTGCCTGTGGACATCTGTTTTCAGTTCCGGCTTAATTTCCTCTTCTTCACGAAGAAATTCCCTTTCTAAAGCTTCTGTTTTTTCTTTCTCAGTTTCTCTTCTGGCATCAGCAAGACCGGCTGCGTACTTTTCACGCCGCTCCCGTTCCAGTTTCATTCCTAATGTAGGAGATGGCACTTCCTGGGCCCGGAACGGACCCGGCCCGTACGCGGAAGGACGTTTCATTTGGACTGTTGGAACCGTTTCACTCTTTTCATGAGCAGCTTTCCGCCCCGCTTTATTTCCTCTCTGTGAAGAAACAGAAGGAACAGCTGCTTTCCTCTGCACTGGGTACTTCTGCTTTTCTACATGCTGAGGATAGTAATGCCGCATTCTCACTTCTTCCATCTCGGGAGCAGAAGGAGCCGCTGACGGATGATATGCGGGTTTTATTTTTTTAGGCTTTTCTGCTTTTGTTTCCAGTTTTTCTGCCTTCTGAGGATTTTCTTTTATATCTTGAGGCTCATCATCTTCAGCAAAGAGCCAATGTTTTAATTTAGACCAGTAGTACTGATTCTTATTCACAGAACTTCACCTATCTTTACCATTATTCGAATATGCAAAAGGTGACATCAAGGCAGCTGTTTCAGCTTTCCCCGAGTCACCTTCCCCGTTACTTATCATACCTTATTTCAGAGGTGAAAATCATCCATCTTTTTTCGTATCCTTCGGTTTTTTCCGTGCGAGTACGAAAATCGGCTCCAATTCTCCTTTTTCATAAAGAAATGGAAGCGCTGTAAGGGGCATATGGCCTTCCGAAAAGAATTGGAATGTCATCTGTCCGAGTACATCATAGCCCGTCTCATTACGGAGGTCTGCGATAATCAGAACGTCGTGATGAGGTACGGCTACAGCCATATCTCCATGAATTTTTTCTTTCATATCATCAAGAAGCGTGTCATTCAGTATGCGGCTCGCTTCGAATCCGTCCCCTGCATGAAGAAAATAGAATTTGTTGCCGGCCACTTCATCTTCTTTAAATTCAGCAGGAAGCTTCCGCACATTAAATTTAGCTGCTTCCTTGATTTCTTCTGCTGTCTTCCCTGACTGATTAAGCATGTCACTGTCAATCAGCGAGTAGGAAGAGTCTTCGTCTACTGCATAAAAGATAGTTGTTTCTGCTGTATGCTCCTCGTGTAAAAGGTTTTTACCTTCCCCAAAATCCGGATTTCTCAGAACGGGATATATACTGGCTTCTTTCCCATTTAAATCTGCTTTTTCAACGAGAAGGCGCATGCCTTCTTTTATTGTAGCTACCGTATTTTCCAGGGCAGCATGTTTATTTTCTTCAAATTTGCTGCTTAAATTATCCAGCCGGATCGTAATTCCTTTATCGACGCGGTCATCAACAATACGAAGTGTATTTTTATCACGATCATAGGAAGTAATCCAGTTTTCATGCTGGAGCTGGCTTTCCAATTCACGCTTTATTTCCATAGGTTTCATTATATATTCCTCCATTCAGCCTTTCTCAAGTGTATCATGCAGTTCCCGTTCAAACCAATGCCCTGCTTAAGAAACAAAGCATTTTACCACCTGAATTAATTTCACAATAGAAGACCATCCGATAAATAATGAATAAGGTACATAACCTCCGTTTCAGAAGGACGCTTTACCGAAGGCTTGTCTTCAGCTGACCTCTGCTGGAAACTCTTCCGCAAAAGTGGATCTTCAGACTGCGCTTTATTCTCTGGGAGTCGCCGCCTTTCCCTGCGGTCATTTAAGAAGACGAATGTTATTATAGAATTTGTTATAAACATACGTATTTTTGCTCGGGAAAAACACTTCTGACATTGATTCACCTGTTTACATTTACGACTTTTCTATTTCCATATCTCCAAATTTGATCCATTCTTTACGCCGCATCCATTCTGATAGAAGAAGGCTCAACACTGCCGGAGCGGCTAAATGAAGAATGATAACACCGATAACTGTTTCTGTATTAATCCCCATCGTATTAAAAGTCATAATCTGACCGACAAAACCACTTGTGCCCATTCCTGCGCCTTCCGGATTATTTTCCATAAGAAAGACCATCGTAGCGAAAGGTCCCAGAATTGCCGCCGTAATGGTCGGCGGCAGCAGAATACGGGGATTTCTGACAACATTTGCTATCTGAAGCATGGATGTACCTAATCCCAGAGCGACAAGCCCTGCTCCCTTGTTTTCCCTGTAACTGCTGACAGCAAAACCAACCATCTGTGCCGTACAGCCTACAGTAGCAGCTCCCGCTGCCAGACCTTCAAGCTGTAGAATAATGGCGATAGCTGCGCTTGAGATAGGAGCTGTTAATGCAAGTCCCATCGTTACGGCAATTATGATTCCCATAATAAAAGGCTGCTGCTCTGTCGCCCAAATGATAAAGGCACCAAGCTGAGCAAGTGCTCCACTGATCGGGGGTCCAACAGTGTACGCGGCAAGTGCTCCTGCCACAATCGTAGTGAAGGGGGTAACAATAATATCGACCTTCGTTTCCTGAGACACTACTTTTCCTGCTTCAGTACTGAATACAGCAGCAAGAAAACTTCCTGCCGGGCCGGCCAGATCGTAACCAAGCGCCCCGCTGAATACCGCTGCAAACAGAACGAGGCGTGGAGCTTTCAGCCCATACGCAACAGCTACACCGATGGCGGGGCCGGCAAGCTCCATAGCTATGCCGCCAATATCCGCCAGCCATTGAAGCGGCAGTCCTGCCTGAACACCGGCATCCCCTGCTGTCTGCATAATTAAGCCGATAATCAAAGAAGAAAACAAGCCCAGCGCCATATAACTGAGAGCCTGAATTAAATATGTATTTACACCCGGACGAATGCCCTTTCTTTCAAAAAAAGCACGCAAGATGATTCCCCCCTAACAGATCCTTAACTGAGTAAATCCAGCGGAGATTTCCTCCAATGCCGGCACCGAAGTTTTTCCCTAATAATAAAGCTGTATATGTTGAAGTTCATAATTCGTTTCCGCTTCTGTAACAAGCCGCTTTCGTTGCCATGGAAACGAAAGCACCCGTTCATCGCTTATCTACTTTATTTTCAAGGCAGCCTAAAATAAATGGTCGACTTATAAAGGAAATTCGTATTAAAAATTGTCATCAATCAAAAGTACATCCCTATCGTACAGAAAAAGCCACATCGCCCTGTCCATCAGCGAAATGGCCTCTATCTTTCTGAAATTAAATTGTTAGCTTCCACTGACTGCACGATATCAAACATGAGTCTGGACTGATCGGTTATTTCATTTCTGTTCAGCACCGTAGTCATCGTGATACCTTCATATCCGACTTTGACTTCGTAAGTATCTTTTTCAAAAGGCGCAATAAGCAAAAAGCCTTCTTCGCCCTGCCTTACTTCTGCAAGCATCGGCGGCTCCTCGGCAGGTTGATCTTCAGTAACTTCGTTCTGCTCTTTATCGAGAAACAATGCGTAGACCTGATCGTCGTGCTCCATCCGGTACTGATTGTCATCCACCTTTTCAAATAAAGATGGCTCGGGCAGATAAAGACGCAGCCCTTGATAATCTGTGTTGGGCTCCTGCGGTTCCTGCTCCATCTTTTCCGCCAGTACCTGTTCTGCCTCGTCAACCACTTTTTCTTCGCTTATCCCGCATGCAGCCAGTAGAGAGAAAAATGAAATCGAAATCATATTCCATCCTGTCCGCCCCAAAAAGGATCACTCCTATCTTGTGTAATTCACTGAAATTATTCTACCACATTACTCGCAGCTCGTGTCGAAAAAAGTAGAAATTCCTTTTTCTGGGCATTTTCAACGTATCATTTGATTTTCCGCTTCCATTCTTTCATAGTATTGGATAAATCGACTATAAAAGGAGAGATACTTTATGCATTTAACCGTATACCTAGCTGGACAGATTCATGATGACTGGAGACAGAAGCTGAAAGAGCAGGCTTCAGAAAAACAGCTTCCCATTGATTTCGTAGGTCCTATGGAAAACCATGATCGGTCCGATAATATCGGGGAAGAAATTCTCGGTGAACAGCCCGGCCCCGTATTTAAGGATGACGCTGCCTCTCAGATGAATAACCTTCGTACCCGTGTGCTGATGAACAAATCGGATGTCGTCCTCGCCTTATTCGGCGAAAAATACAAACAATGGAACAGCGCAATGGATGCCGGCATGGCGCTTGCTCTTGACAAACCACTGATTCTCGTACGCCCTGAGCCGCTTCACCACCCATTAAAAGAACTTTCTCAGAAAGCCCAGGTGACTGTGGAAACAGCCGATCAGGCTCTGGAAGCACTTGCCTACATTTTTGATAAAGAGTAAGTGATCAGACAACCCTGGGCTGACATTTTGAAACTTCCTGCGCTTTCCGTATATTAACAAATGAAAAGCGGAGCTGTACCATAAGAATAAGGGCACAGTTTTGCATGGACAAAAGCCTGGTAGACAAATCCCCGTCTATCAGGCTTTTTAACACCTTCCCAGGCTCCGCGCGTGCTTCCTAGTCTGTCTCGATATACCTATTGAGACGCACTCGCTTTTAGAACAGATCTGCCAGGTGCCCGCGCCGACAGAATTTGCTCCCGGAACGACGTGGAAGCTGGAAACCTCCCCCACGGCAGGCCGAATCGAAGTGTCCTATGTTATCAACATCAAACTTTCTCCAGAAATAGGTGAATTTCTCGAATACGCGCTTATTCGCAGGATTACCATGCTTTAACAGCGATTTACTCAAAAATGGAATAAGCAATCGTCAGGGCAAAAACGATTAAAAGCAGACCCAGGCTCCGTTCAATTGTCCGGCTGTATTTGATATAAACCATCCGGCAAGTTCTTTGAGAAATGCCGATGGCAAAGAGCATATAAAAACCAGCTACGAGTGTTAAAATAACAGCACCGTAAAGCCAGTTGATGAGCATCGGAACATCTCCTTCCACAAGCTGGGAAAAAACGCTGAGAAAAAACAAGATAGAATTAGGATTAAAGAAGTTACAGATAAATCCTTTATTAAAGCTGGTTTTTGCATGAAGATCCTTGGAAGCGGCAAGCGTATTTATCTTATACCCTGCCGCAGAAGTACTTTTCACCGCTTTATATCCTAAATAAATTAAGTAGGAGGAGCCCGCTGCCCGAATTACATCAAGCAGAAAAGGGACCTTTTCGATGACGAGACTGAATCCTGAAATACTTACTGATATGTGGATAATTACCGCTGTGGATACCCCCAGCGCCGTATAGATTCCATGCTTCCTTCCATACTGCAGGCTGTTTTTAATTAGCAGTACAAAATCAGGTCCCGGCAGAAATGCGGCTGCCAGACCGATAATAACAGCATCCAGTAGAAACATAACAACTTCCCCTTCCCATTGCTTTTCCTGTCATAAAATGACTATAATACAAGCATTAACACTAGTAAAACTCATATTTATCATGATTTAGATGAGTAATTCTCATAGAAAGAAGGGAAAGCTATGAGTATCCCTCAATTAGAGGTTTTTTTGCAGACTGTAGAACTTGGAAGCTTAACAAAAGCGGCGGAAAAACTGAATTATACGCAGTCCGGCATCAGCCATACGATCAAAACACTGGAAAAAAAGTATGAGACGACGCTTTTAATCAGAGACCGCTCGGGTGTCCGCCTGACTTCCGCCGGCCGGGAGCTGCTTCCCTACATTCAGGCCGCCTTCAGCAGCCACCGTCTCCTTGACGAAAAGGTGATGGAAATGAATCGGATGGAGTCCGGTCTTATAAGGGTAGGGACTTTTACAAGCGTTTCATCGCAGTGGCTTCCAGGAATCATTCAGAAATTTAAAGCAGCATATCCGAAAGTGCATTTTGAGCTCGTTCATGGAAACAATGAAGAAATCGAGCAGGCAATTATTTCCGGAAGGCTCGACTGCGGCTTTATCAAACTTCCTTCTACAGAAAAACTTCACACCACCTTTCTGCGAAGAGATCCTATGGTTGTTGTACTGGCTGAAGATCACCCGTTTTCCGATAAGAAGGCTTTCCCTGTGGAAGCGCTCGAGCACTTTCCCTATATTGAAATTAACGAAGGAATTGAAAACGAAATAACCCGCGTTTTTGCAGATCATCATATCCGCCCGGACGTACATTATGCGCAGAAAGACGATTATGCCGTTATCGCTATGGTGGAAAAAAACCTCGGTATCACACTTCTTCCCGAACTCGTCCTGAAAGATACTATCCGAAACGTCGTCTGCCGACAGTTAACCGTGCCGGCATACCGGGATATAGGGATTGCTTCCCCTTTTGAAAACTCTGCTTCCCGGTTAACGAACTCCTTCCTTAGCTGCACCCGGGAATGGGTGGAAAAAGAGTATGAAGAACGTCCAACTTAAAAAAATCCTGAGGGGAGACTGGAAAGCCGCCTTTTGAAAATGAAGACTGAGGCTGTCTCAAAGAGTAGATCGGGCCAGACTGGAAAGCACGCGCCGACCCGGACAAGATGTTAAAAGCCAGTTAGACGGAGTTTTGTCTAACTGGCTTTTGTCCACGCAAAGCCGTGCCCTATCCTTACTGTCCCCCGGATACATTCAGCCTGTAATAAATCTTTATGGCGCTTCTATTTCCAGCGACAAACGCACCATATCTCTGCATAATATGCCATTTTCAAAAATAGGTTCCGTGTAATGTTTCACGAAGAAGTCCCTGTCGACGCCTGTTATTCTAAAACCGCACTTTTGATAAAGAGCCAGCTGCCCTAAACTTGAGTTTCCGGTTCCGATTTCCAACGTTTTGTAACCCGCTTTTCCAGCTTCTTCTATAGCATTCATGACGAGCTTCCGCCCGATCCCACGACCCTGATAAATTTGTTTAACAGCAATGTTGACCAGTTCCACAGTCTCCGGCCTTGTTGGAAGCATTACATAAACTCCTACAACATGATCATCCTCTTCCGCTGTAAAACACCTGCCTTTGTGAACATACTTCTCCACTATTTCTCTGGACGGGTCAGCCGACAGCAGCAGCTCCATAGGAGGTGATTCGTCTTTACTAAGCTCCCGGATCTTCACAGCATGTCTCCCTTCCGCCCTCAAAATTCTTATGAGATACCGTTCTAAAAAAGGCCCTGCTAAAGTCGCCTTTAACAGAGACACTTATGCAGGATGGCTGCACAATGAGGCATGAAAATGGCCTTCTACAGGAATGGAATGCCCTCTATACAAGTCGAATGAAGGATAGGCAGAAGGGGGTTTCTTTATTAGAAGACCCATCCTGCTCCGTATTTTTACTGGGCGCTGGAGGGCACATGGGCGAATCCGGGGCGGTCAAGGACGGAATTAGCTGAGGCAGGCCAGCCCGGAAAGCGTCCCCATGGAAACGAAAGCGCACGTTCACCAATTTTCTACTTTATTTTCAAGGTAGCCTGGCTATCAGGGCTATACGTTTTCTCTTATCGTATTTAAAGTAGATGCGTCCGTTTCTTTGACGAGTTTTACAATCAGTTCTTTTGCCGCAGCGTAATCATCCACATGCATGATGGAAGCCGCTGTGTGGATATATCTGGAGCAGACACCGATTACCGCTGAAGGAACGCCGCTGTTCGATATATGAACTCTTCCGGCATCTGTCCCCCCCTGCGAGATGAAAAACTGATAAGGTATATTGTTCGTTTCCGCCGTGTCGAGAATGAATTCGCGCATTCCCCGGTGAGTGATCATCGTCCTGTCAAATATTCTCAGCAGCGCCCCTTTCCCTAGATGACCGAAGGCGTCTTTTCCGCCTGTAGCATCGTTTGCAGGACTCGCGTCAAGCGCGTAAAAAATATCCGGCTGAATCATGTTCGCAGCCGCCTGTGCCCCCCGAAGCCCTACTTCTTCCTGGACTGTAGCACCTGAATACAGCGTATTGGGAAGCTCTTCTCCCTGAATCTCTTTCATAAGTTCGATAGACAGTCCCACTCCGTAACGATTATCCCATGCTTTGGAGAGCAGTTTTTTTTCATTTGCCATTTTTTCCATCGGACATACGGGGACAACCTGCTGGCCGGGTTTAATTCCAATTCTTTCAGCATCCTCTTTATTATCGGCGCCAATATCAATATACATATTTTTAATTTCCATCGGTTTTTTCCTTTTTGCTTCATCAAGCAGATGGGGAGGTATTGAGCCGATAACTCCGGTAACCGGTCCATTTTCTGTCATAATGTGCAGCCTCTGGGCAAGAAGAACCTGGCTCCACCAGCCTCCAAGTGTCTGAAATCGGATAAGCCCTTTGTCGTTAATTGACGTGACCATAAATCCGACTTCATCCATATGACCTGCCACCATTACACGGGGTCCTTCCTCCGGCCCCTGTTTCACACCAAAAATTCCGCCGAGACGATCCTGTACTATTTCATCGCTGTATTTTTCCAGCTCTTTTTTCACATATTTTCGTACCTGATGTTCAAACCCCGGCGCTCCCGGAAGCTGAGTAAGTGTTTCAAACATGTTATATGTATCCTTATGCATACTCTCACCCTTCCATTCATTATGTATAATAGTTTATTTTACCGGATAACCTGGGTTGTTTCCAGTTTTTTCGAAAAACGAAATTTCTCTTTCCATCGATAAATTTCTATATTACAGCGTCGGCTTCCGGAGTTATTATTTTAGAGGAATTCCGCTTCCTTCTCCCCCGGCTGGAGGAGGTCGTTCTGCACTGGCTTTTCAGGAGTTTATTTTACAGGGTCTCCTGATTTTTATATATTCTATAAAGACTATCGTTGGCAATCCTTCCCTCTTTCGCTATACTGAGAGAAAATCATGTTTAATGAAGAAGGAGTGTTTCATCATGAGTTGGAAAAAATTTGCTGCCGGTGTCGGCACCGGAGTGGCTGTGACGGTCCTCGCTAAAACAACAATGGATCAAAAAGAATCCGTTCTTTCGCCGGAAAAAGCTTTAAAAATTGTCAAGAAAAAGGCCGGAGAAATCGGCAGAATAGAAGGATCTTGGGTTCATATGATGACAGAACCGTGCGAACACGAGCACCTTATGTACGACGTTTACCGGGGGGGCGTTACTATAGCTGAAGAAGACGGCACGGTAAATGCTTATGAATTCTACGTTGATGCTTCGACCGGCGCTATTATCGAGTTGAAAAAACAGGATTAGTCCCCCCTTACTGAAGGCTTTCCACGGGTCAAAGATGTGGATTAAAAACAATGAACAGAAACGTCAGTACTGCGTGGTTGTTTTAAACGGCCCTGCGGAAACTGAAATAATGAAAGCCGCTTCCTCCATTGAGGCAGCGGCTTATTTCTATTTTTCTTCTGCTTCTTTCCGTTCCAGCGATTCAATAATTTCTTTGCCGCTTTCATCCCAGCGCAGCATCCGGTATTTGTAGTCATGGTAAAACATAAACCAGTTCCCATTTTCTATAGCAGAGGGAATAAATTCCTGTTTTTTGGATATCGAATCCATAGGATAATCATCGTAAGCCAGTACCCAGAGTACGTGCTGATGAGCATGTGTAGGCATAATGTCCGCCATGTGCCAGATATTTTTATCTCCACGGCTGATATTCAGTATGCAGTGTCCTGCACTATGCCCGCCGGTGTGAATAAGGCGAATACCAGGGAAAACTTCTTTTTCCTCTTTGAACGTTCTCACTTGATGTTCAATCGCATCCCAGTTTTCCTTGAAGTATGTATTCTTCGAGCGGATGTTAGGAGTGCGCATCTCTTCCCATTCTGTCTCATTTACCCAGATAACAGCATTTGGATACATCGGACGGCGGCCTTCTGCTGTCTCTTTTGTCAGACCCATCGAATGGTCAAAATGCATGTGAGTCATAAGAACCTCATCTATGTCTTCCGCAGAAAGACCCAGCTCGTTAAGGTTTTCTTCAATCGCCGCTTCTTCTGTCACTCCGTAGTTTCGGAGTGCTTTTTCCGAAAGCCGGCCTTTTCCTATGCCTGCTTCCATTAGAAGATTTTTTCCTGGTACCTGAATCAGCACCGGATCACAGCGCAGCTCAATTTGATTCTTTTCATTAACGGGATACTTTTTCGACCAGAGAGGGCGTGGTACTACACCGAACATGGCTCCCCCATCCATATTTGTTACGCCTCCGTTCAGCCAGGTCAAAGTTGTGTCGTCACTGACGCGAAATTGTTCTAAAGTCATCGTTACCCCACCTTATTCATTGTGATGAAGCCGAGCTTCCAGACGGTAAATTCTCATTCCTTTCCTGAAAAACTTTTCTTCATATTCCGTCATAATATTGTTCTTCATTCCGCTCTCGTGGAGATTCAGGCTCACATTCTGCAGCTGGAATCCATAACTGGTCAATGATTCGAGCGAGTATTCAAATAAACCCTGATTGTCCGTCTTAAAATGGATCTCAGCTTCTCTTTTAATCACTTCTTCATACTTCTGCAAAAATCCTTCATGAGTAAGCCGGCGTTTTGCATGCCTGTTTTTAGGCCAAGGATCTGTAAAATTAATATAAAGACGATCTATTTCTCCTTTTTCGAAAAAATCTGTAAGATAGTTAACGTCTTCCTGAAGCAGAATAAGGTTGGATTTCGCCTCTTCTACAGCTTTTTCCACCCCGCTCACAATAACGCTCTCCGACATCTCTATCCCGATCACGTTCACCTGAGGATTCTGTTGAGCCAGCTCGTTTACAAAGCGCCCTTTCCCGGAACCGACTTCTACGTAAAGCGGCTGTTCACTCGGGAATTTCTCCTGCCAGCTCCCTTTCCAGGCTGCCGGATCTGATTCGACGATATGTGCTTGTTCTGTAATGTAATCTTTTGCCCAAGGTTTATTTCTTAGTCGCATGTAACATTCTCCTTTTAACTGTTCGGTTTCCCTGTAAGCAAATGATAACTTACAGTATAAATTCTTATGTCTGCAGATGCAGCCGATATCGCCGGCTTCCTTCCTGCTGAAACGGATAAAAGGGCTGTCCGCATCAATCTTCGGGACAGCCCCTTCCTTTCATATTATTGCTGTTTAAGCGTGATTGATAATTAGAGGAATCTCCGCTTCTGTTCTGAAGTGGAAGAGCCCAGAAGCCCCTAGCCATCAACATCCAACTCTAACAGCGGCTTCTTAATAAAGCCTCATCTTCCGCTCAGCTGATTATCAGAAGGAACTTATTTATTAAAATGACCGGATTCTTCCGTCAATTTTTTGAGCTGGGTAAGCCAGCGTGCAGCCTCTACCTTCTCTCCGCGCCGACGAAACCAGAGTACGTTATCGATACACTGAATCAACCGGTACCACCAGAGTCTGAAAAGCAGGTTTTCCTCTGGTTTTTCACCATATGATTCAAACCATTGATTCCAGTCTTTTTCAGGTACATATTCATAAAGCAGCGGGGCTAAATCGAGCGCAGGATCTGCTACCTGCGCTCCATCCCAGTCGATGAGAAAAAGGTTTTTCTGCTCATCTTCGATCCAGTTATTGTGATGAACGTCTGCGTGACAGACCACATACATATCTGGTGGAAGAGCAGGAAATTTCTCTTTCAGACAGCGCAGCGCTTCTGAAATATCTCTGTCTTTTTCTTCTTCCGTCATCCGGTCCGTCGTCGTACGATATAATTTCCCGGGATCGAGCGGCTTATTTCCCATCCGCATGAACATATCAAGAAGTTCTTCTGACCGGTGAATCTTAGCCAGGAGTCCGGCGACACGGGAGCAGTTCATTTCGCTCCCTTTCAGTTCACGACCGCTCACCCACTGCTGCGCCGTAATCACATCGCCATTTTCCAGCCGCTTTGTCCAAAGCAGCTTCGGAACAATTCCTTCAGCAGACAAGACAGCTAAAAAAGGTGAAGAATTACGTTTAATGAATATTTTTTGTTTTCCCTGTTCGGCAATATACGCCTCTCCGGTAGCTCCCCCGGCTGGACGCAGATGCCATCCTTCACCCATGAAATGTTCCACTCGATTCACCCTTATCTCTCGTTCATTACTTTTGTTACCCGTTCGACCGCAGGAAAAGCCTTATATCATTGTAAATAAGTTTTGTCCATTCTTCAACTATCGGCGGGTTTTTTTTGCGAGCAGAAATTCATACGGTTCAAGCTCCGTAAATTCTCCGCTGATAGAAGCTGGATTTGTCTGCTGGTTCGATAGAAGAATTCTCCATTCCCCGCTTGCAGGAAGCTGAATTTGATAGCGTCTTCTTGTCGGGTTAACATATATCGCAATGTCGATCCCCTCTTCCAGCAGCATAAAACCAAAGACCGGTGCGGGAGTGCTGAGAAAGTGCAGCCTGTCGCGGACGACCTCTTTGCTGCGAAGCCGGAACACTTCGAAACGGCTGCGTATATTGATCAGCTGGCGGACAAAAGAAATATGCTCTTCGAACAGCTCTCTTCTCTTCCAGTCCAGCTGATTTACCATATCTCCTGAGATATAGCTGTTTCCCTCACCCAGTTTTGTCCGGAAAAATTCCTGGCCCGCATGAATAAAAGGAACACCCTGACTGACAATTGTCAATCCGGTTGCGAGCTGTTGAATGGCGCGGCGGTCCTTCTCACTCTCGCTTTCATTCGTTTTTTCAAACCTGTCCCACATCGTATGATTGTCGTGGCATTCCGCATAGTTAACGGTCTGAACGATATCAGAAACGTGAGGTGGTGTCAGTTCAAGCTCATCTGCAGAGCCTTTAACAAGCTGAGGAAGTCTTTCAATGTGACGTCCTTTTCCATTTACATAGCCATAATCATGAGGATCAAACAAATTTCCTTTCACTGTATCCCGAAAAAAATCGTTAAAAAAGCGGATTGACGGAAATTCCCCAGCCTGAGTGTTAATTGTCTTCTGATCCGATGCGAGCGCTGTGGGCAGGTCCCACCCTTCCCCGAGAAGCAGAACGGGAATTTCTTCTTCACTGCACCGTCGTTCAATAAGCTGCATCGTCTGTTTATCCAGAGCCCCCATTAAGTCAAAGCGGAAACCGTCCACCTGATAATGTTCAAGCCAGTAATTCACTGTTTCCACAATAAACTTTCGAACCATATGTCTTTCAGAGGCTATATCATTTCCTACCCCTGTTCCATTACTTACCGTACCGTCCAGGTGATAGCGGAAATAATATCCCGGAACAAGCTGTTCAAACGGGGAACTTTCCATATCAAACACATGATTGTAAACCACGTCCACGATTACAGAAAGACCTTCTTCGTGAAAGGCATCTATCATCTCCCGGCATTCTCTGATTCTCGTAAATGGATCGGCGACATCCGTAGCATAACTGCCTTCAGGAACCTGAAAAAATAATGGGTCATAACCCCAGTTGTACTGTTTATCAGGCTGTTCATCGTCCACTCTTGCAAAATCATTTAATGGAAGCAGCTGCACATGACTGACTCCAAGTTCTTTAATATAAGAGAGCCCTGTAGAATAACCGTTCGGGGTTTTCGTATTCTTTTCCGTCAGACCTTTGTATTTCCCCTTGGCTTTCACTCCGCTGTCTTTATGAATAGTAGCATCCCTGACGTGCAGTTCATAAATGGTGCTGTCCTGGGTGTGGGTAAGATTTGGTCTTGGCGCCCTTCTATTGTTGGAATCTTTTTTATAAACGACGCCTCTTTCGCTGTTCGGGGTCAGTGCTTTCGCATATGGATCAAGAATGCGGCGGATTTCTCCATGAATAATGGCTTTATAAAAATACTCAGCCCCGTGAAGGTTAAAATCTGTATGAAGCTCCCACGTGCCATTTAGTTTGTCCTCCATCGGGTAGAGAGTGCCGTCAATTACCACGCTCATATTTTCCGCTGGCGGGCTCCAGACCCGGAATGTCGTTCCTGTTTCTGTTACTACTGCACCGAGCTCTTCATCCTGAGCGTTAAATATTGAATCAAACGCAGGATCATGAACAATATGACGCAAATAGACCGGGAGCACTCTTCCTTCCGCTTCTACAGTCAGACCTTTCTTTACCGGCAGCATATCCGTACACCGGTAGCGGGCTGCATTGTCATCAATTCGTTCATCATAATAAAGAGAATAAACCTCTTCCTTATTTTCTGTGTATAAATTCATTTCTCGGCTGTAGATGTTTGTTTTTGATTCAAATACTACTACGTGCCGTTCATCAAGCCAGACTTTCCCCATGGTGTATTCCCTCATCTCTGTTGCAGTACTTTTCGGAATATTTCCTTTCCTGATTTTTAAGCCCTCAGAAAAAGTCATATCCGTTTTTGAATTCTTCTAATTTTATCACAAATTTAAAAGGAGTTTCATACCGTTAAAACGAATATAGTTATATAAGGAATACTCTTTTCCAGAGAACCGTGTGTTTTCTGCTTCTGAGTGAGACGAGCACTATTTGAAAGGAGGGCTATTTTATATGAAATACGGAATATCAAATGAAGATGTATATCTTTTTCATCAAGGCACCAACTACGAAGCGCACCGAATCCTCGGCTGCCATCAAATAAAAAATAAAGGAGCCCGCGGATTTCGATTCGTTGTTTGGGCTCCTCATGCTTCCTCAGTATCTGTTGCAGGTGATTTCAACACTTGGAGCTGGGATTCCCATCAGCTGGAGCTTCTTAACGAAACTGGTCTCTGGGCAGGTTTCTTTACAGATATTCCAGAAGGCAGCAATTACAAGTACGCCTTAAAAAACCCCAACGGCTGGAGCGGGTTGAAATCCGACCCATTTGCCCTTCAGTCTGAACTGCGTCCTGATACTGCTTCTGTAACACCTTACGATGTGGAAAACTATAAGTGGAACGATCAGAAATGGCAGAAGGAAAAAAAGAAAAAATCATCCTACAATTCTCCTCTCAATATTTACGAAGTTCACTTCGGAACGTGGAAGCAGAAAGAGGACGGGACTCTTTATACATACGAAGAGATGGCAGATCTATTAATTCCGTATGTAAAAGAAATGGGCTATACGCATATTGAATTAATGCCGCTGGCGGAACACCCCTTTGATTTATCGTGGGGATACCAGATTACCGGATATTTTTCCGTAACCAGCCGCTACGGCACCCCCAACCAGTTCAAATATTTTGTGGACAGGTGCCATCAGGAAGGCATCGGAGTTCTCATGGACTGGGTTCCGGGACATTTCTGCCGGGATGAGCATGGCCTGAGGGAGTTTGACGGAGAGCCGTTATTTGAATACGGAGATATCCATAAAGCCGATAAGCCTTCCTGGGGTACGCTTACATTTGATTTTGGACGTCCCGAAATCCAAAGTTTCCTTATATCGAACGCTGTCTTCTGGCTTAAAGACTGTCACGTGGATGGTATAAGAGCAGATGCTGTAGCAAGTATGCTTTATTTGAATTTTGACCGACAGGAAGGCGCCGAAAAAATGTATAACACATACGGCGGAGAAGAAAACCTGGAAGCACTTGCTTTCCTCAGAAAATTAAATGAAACAGTTTTTAAATATGATGAAAATGTTCTTATGATGGCCGAAGACAGTTCGGATATTCCTCTCGTGACTTCCCCGACTTACGCTGGCGGGCTCGGCTTCAATTATAAATGGAACATGGGCTGGATGAACGATATGCTCAAATATATGGAATTCGATTCTTTTCACAGGAAATGGCACCATAACCTGCTTACTTTTTCATTTATGTACACTTTCAGCGAAAATTTCGTACTGCCTCTTTCCCACGACGAAGTGGTTCATGGCAAAAAATCCCTCCTGGACAAAATGCCTGGAGATCAATGGCAGCAATTTGCCCAGCTACGGCTTTTTTATGCTTACAAAACAGCTCATCCGGGTAAAAAATTACTATTCATGGGTGGAGAATTCGGTCAGTATGCAGAATGGAAAGATCAGGAGGATCTGGACTGGCTTCTTCTTGACTATCCTCTCCATGCAGCGATGAAAAAGTATGTATCGCATCTCAATCATTTTTATAAGGAGGAACCCGCTCTATATGAGCTTGACCATGATTCCGAAGGTTTCGAATGGATTGATCCCCATAACAGCGACCAGAGCATCATCGCTTTTATGAGAAAAAGTAAAAACGCTAAAGATCAGGTCGTAATCGTATGTAACTTCACACCGGTCGTCCATTACGACTATAAGATAGGAGTCCCTGCCTCCGGAACATATGAGGAAATATTCAACTCGGATGCCGAATCATTCGGCGGCTCGGATCAGATCAACGGGAAAGCGCATTTTTCATTCCCGGAACAATGGCACAGTAAGCCCCAGCACATCCGGATTAAAGTACCTCCATTCGCGGTGTGTATGTTTAAAATAAAAGAATCTTCAGTATCAAAGGAGGAGTCATGATGAAGAAACGTTGTGTAGGAATGCTGCTGGCTGGAGGAGAAGGAAAGCGTCTCGGTCTGCTTACGAAAGAGCTTGCCAAACCCGCCGTCCCTTTCGGGGGGAAGTACCGGATTATTGACTTCACACTTTCCAATTGTTCAAATTCCGGTATCCATACAGTAGGAGTACTTACCCAGTATTCCCCACTCATTCTTAATAAACATATCGGGATAGGCAAACCGTGGGATCTCGACCGGCAGGAGGACGGGGTAACCATCCTCTCTCCCTATACTGCTAAAAAAGGCGGAAGCTGGTTCCAGGGAACTGCGGATGCTATTTACCAGAACATTCATTACATCGACCAGTACGACCCTGAATACGTCCTCGTCATTTCCGGTGATCACATCTACCAGATGAACTACGAGCATTTGATTCAGCATCACGAAGAAAAACAGTCCGATGCGACCATCTCTGTTATTGAAGTTCCCTGGGAAGAGGCTCCCCGCTTCGGGATTCTCAATACGCATGATGATCTGGAAATTTATGAATTTGACGAAAAGCCTGAAGAGCCTAAAAACAATCTCGCTTCCATGGGTATATATATTTTCAATTGGAAAACACTGAGAAAATATTTATTAGATGATTCTGACATCGAAAATTCCGACCACGATTTCGGAAAAGACATTATTCCTGCAATGCTCAATGACGGGAAGCGTATGTACGCCTACCGATTCGAGGGGTACTGGAAAGATGTAGGTACTATCCAAAGCTACTGGGAAGCAAATATGGATCTTCTTGAAGAAGACCTTTCCGTTTCCCTTAACAATAAGGAATGGCGCACCTATTCCCAGGATTTAAATTTCCCTCCTCAGTATTTAGACCATACTGCTGTCGTAGAAAACTCCTTAATCAATTCCGGCTCCTGGATCAGCGGTACGGTAAAAGATTCGATTTTGTTTGAATGCATCGATGTTAGTACCGGTTCTACCGTAAAGGAATCCATTCTTCATCCGAATGTAAAAATCGGGAAAAACTGTACAATCAACCGCGCGATCATTATGGAAAACGTTGTCGTACCTGATAACACGGTGATAGACGGTTCCAAGTACGATGAGCCTGTAGTAATCAATGACGAATACGTAGAGCAGCTAACTTAAGGAGGGCGACCGTATGAATAACTTAATGGGATTAATCAACTTAGAACATGAGTACGACTTTTTAGAAGAATTAACTTATTTCCGAAGCGGAGCCGCTGCTCCTTTTGCAGGCCGTTACAGATTAATAGACTTCACTCTCTCCAACATGGTTAAATCAGAAATTACGGAAGTAGCCGTTTTCACAAATAAAAAATACCGCTCCCTTATGGACCACGCCGGTACCGGCGCAGACTGGGAGCTCGCACGCCGTCACGGGGGGCTTTTCATTCTCCCTCCCGACTGGAATGATCCGACAGATATTTCACGCGGCGACCTCCGCCATTTTCATAACAACCGTGATTATTTCCATCGTTCTAAGGCGGACCATGTGATTATCAGCGGAAGTCAGTTCATAGCCAACACCAGCTATGAAAAAGCATTTAAATATCACCTCGATAAAGATGCAGACGTGACGCTGATCACGACTAAAGTTCAGGAAGATCTCCCCGAACATGTGAGTCAGCTTCGCATAGAAAAAGATGAGAACGGCAAGGTTTCCAACCTGACCAATGAACAGTCCAATAAAGAACTTTTTACCGGAGTCTATATTATAAAAAAAGAAGTTCTGTTAAATCTGGTGGATGAATGCATTGCCTTTCATAAAGACCACTTCTTTTTTCACGGAGTAAAAGAAAACATTCCAAATTTAAATGTACGCACGTTTGAATATGACGGCTATTCGATGTTCATAAATTCCATTGAAAGCTTTTTCCGTAACAACATGAACCTGCTTAATCCAGAGGCCTACCGCGGTCTGTTTTTTACAAATTCTTACGTGAAAACAAAAATCAGCAACCAGCCGCCGGTTAAATACCGTCATTCCGCAGACGTGAAAGATTCTCTGCTCGCCAACGGCTGCGTTATCGATGGAGACATTTCAAAAAGCGTTATTTTCCGGGGAGTACAGGTGAAAAAAGGCGCCTCCATAAAAAATTCGATTATTATGCAGCGCTGTGTTATTGAAGAAGGTGTCCACCTTGAGAACGTGATTCTTGATAAAGATGTTCAGATAACCCGGGGCCAGACGTTTATCGGCTCTCCTGAAAAGCCGTTTATCGTTGCTAAACGACGAGTTATTTAACCGGTGTCCCCTTCCGCGGAAACACCCTCTGAATCATTAAAGAAAATGAGCAGACCATTTCGTTAAAAACCAACAGAGGCAAAACCTATGATTACAAATTTAAAAAACCGTAAAACGAAGGGGGCCGGCAAAGCCCCCTCTCTTTTATAAACGTCTATCCCGACGGCTTTGGCTTTGATTAAGGTAAATGTTGATTTAATCGTTTTTACAGCTTTTTTCCACAGGCATCTTAGCCCTTCTGCCTGTTTACGGCACGAGAAGTCTATTAATGAAAGTAAGATTTTCTTTTTGAAACATTAACGCAAACGAGATGAAAACCTGTCTGCGGAAAAAATGGGCGTAAGATCCAGCATGTCGTCAGCCTGCCTGGATACCTCTTCCACAGCAGGTCAGCTGAAGTGAAGTTTCCTATACTAATCAGCAGTTAACTTTTACAGAGTTATTTTCAAAAAATATAAAGCTCTATACAGAGAAGGAGGAGACCGCCTTGAAAAACATTTTATTTGCGGCTTCTGAAGGCACTCCATTTATTAAAACAGGAGGGCTTGCAGATGTTATCGGATCGCTTCCCCAGGCTCTTAACAATCAGAAAGATACGGAAGTACGAGTCATTCTCCCGCTATATGAAAATATCGATCATTCTTTCAAAGAAAAGATGACTAAAATAACGTCGTTTGAAGTTCCCGTAGGCTGGAGACTTCAGGAAGCCGGCCTGTATAAATCCGATTACGACGGAGTCACCTACTACTTCATTGAAAATGATTTTTATTTTGGAAGACAGGGAATTTACGGTTATTTTGATGACGGGGAAAGATTTGTTTATTACAGCCGGGCCGTTATTGAAGCGATGCCCTATCTGGATTTTGATATAGACATTCTGCATGCTCATGACTGGCAGGCAGGACTTACAGTAGCTTTTTCAAATATTATGCAGCCTAAACCGGGAATGAAAACAGTTTTTACCATCCATAATATACAGTATCAGGGATGGATGACTCCGCAGGCGTTTAACGACCTGATGAATATAGGTGCTGAGCATTATCCCGGTCTTGAATGGCATGATATGATTAACAGCATGAAAGCCGCTATTTTCCACGCTGATAAAATTACTACGGTCAGTCCGAGTTACGCGGAGGAAATTAAGCAGCCTTATTACGGGGAGGGTCTTGATCCCCTGCTTAATGAGAGGTCACCAGATTTAATGGGAGTTATTAACGGGATCAATACAGACGACTATAACCCGAGCACTGATCCGCACATTGCAGCACAGTATACTACCTCCCGCGTGAAGAAAAAAGAAAATAAGGTCTTTTTGCAGCGTGAACTATGTCTTGAAGAAAATCCCGATATTCCAATGTACGTGGCCATTTCCCGCCTCGTAGAACAAAAGGGGTTCCACCTGCTGGAACGTGTTCTTGAAGAGTTTCTTCAGGAAAATGTGCAGGTTGTCGTACTGGGTACTGGAGATTATGCTTTTGAGCAGTCTTTTTCTTACTTTTCCACCCGGTACCCTGAAAAAATGGCGACTATTCTGAAATTCAGTGAGCCGCTGGCACGCCAGCTTTACGCTGCCTCGGACTTCTTTATTATGCCGTCGAAATTCGAGCCATGCGGTCTCTCCCAGCTAATTGCCCTGCAGTATAAATCCATCCCTATCGTAAGAGAGACCGGCGGACTTAAAGATACCGTTGAGCCTTACAACGAAATAACCGGTGAAGGAAACGGATTCAGCTTCGCCAACTATAATGCCCATGAACTTTTATATACTATGCGTTATTCTCTGTTGATTTATTCCAGGCCGGAGCTTTTCAAACCGCTTATTGCCAACGTAAACCGCAGTAAATTCAGCTGGAAAGATTCCGCTAAATTGTACAGTGGTCTGTACGACGAACTCGTTTAAAGAACCGGCCCGCCGCTACGTCAAATTTTTTCAGCTGCATAAATACCAGCTGCTGCAAATCACTAACCATTTAAGCAGAACAAGGAAAAGGGAGGCTACACCGTGTATACAATCAAAACCTTTCAGCAGCTTCTTACCGATAAGCTTGCCAAACATCAGGGAACGACTGTAGAAGAAGCCAGCGATAAAGATTTATATTATGCGGTTGCTTCAATCGTAAAAGAAGAAATGAATGAGAATTGGCTCAAAACGCGTCAAAAATATAAAGAACAGGATGAGCGCCAGGTCTACTATATTTCAATGGAGTTTCTTATCGGCCGTCTTATGGAAAGCAACCTGCTTAACTGCGGAATGCTGGACGTCTGCACCGATACACTGAAATCGCTCGGCCGCGATCCCGAAGCTGTTTATAATCAGGAACATGATGCCGCTCTTGGAAATGGCGGCCTTGGTCGACTGGCAGCCTGCTTTCTTGATTCCATCGCTTCTTTGCGGTATGCAGGGCACGGAAGCGGAATCCGCTACCGATATGGCTTGTTTGAACAGAGAATTATCCATGGCAATCAAGTAGAATTGCCCGATTACTGGCTGAAAGAGGATTATCCGTGGGAAACGAGAAAACCGGAGGAAGCTTTAAAAGTACAGTTCGGCGGAGAAGTACATACACACCGCCGGTTTGACGGCTCACTGGAATTTTCCTATAACGATGTGGATATAGTAAGAGCTGTTCCATATGATGTGCAGGTTGCAGGATATGATAATGATGTCGTTAATACCCTTCGTCTCTGGAGTGCGGAGCTCCCCCCGGAAGACTCCAGCATCCTGGCTGATTCTGAAAGTAAATATTATCACCATCTGGATCACATGCATTCCATTGAACAAATTTCCGGTTTTCTTTATCCTGATGATTCCCATTACGAAGGCAAAGAGCTGAGGATTAAGCAGCAGTATTTTCTCGTTTCGGCCACTCTTCAAAACATTATCAGAGAATATAAAGAACGCCACAGAGCTCCCCTTCACAAACTTCATGAAAAAATCGTTATTCAAATAAATGATACGCACCCTTCTCTGGCAGTACCTGAACTGATGCGTATTTTGATGGATGACGAAGGATTTTCGTGGGAGGAAGCCTGGGAAGTAACGACACAGACAATCGCGTATACGAATCATACCACGTTGAGTGAAGCACTCGAGAAATGGCCCGTCGATATGATTAAAAATCTTCTCCCGCGGGTATTCATGATCATCTACGAAATAAACGAGCGGTTCTGTAAAGGGATCTGGTTTGATCATCCTGAACTCCGCGATCGTATTCCGGAAGTAGCAGTTATCGCCCATGATCAGGTGCATATGGCCCACCTCGCTATCGTAGGAAGTTTCAGCGTCAACGGTGTGGCAAAGCTTCATACAGAGATACTCAAGAATAAGGAAATGAAACCTTTTTATGACCTCTTCCCGGAAAAATTCAATAACAAGACTAACGGTATTACTCACAGACGCTGGCTGCTGCAAGTCAACCCTAAGTTATCTGATGTAATTACAGAAGCTATTGGCCCCCAGTGGATTAAGCAGCCCTCGAAACTGATCGGCCTTATGCGCTATTCCAATGATCAGCCGTTCCTGGACAAAATCTCTTCTGTAAAACAGCATAACAAGCTGGTGCTTGCCCAGCTTATAAAAGAACGGACAGGTATAACTGTCAACGAAAATTCCATTTTTGATGTGCAGATCAAGCGGCTGCATGAATACAAGCGGCAGCTGTTGAATATCTTTCATGTTATCTACCTCTATAATGAGCTCAAAGATAACCCTGCTCTTGACCTTACGCCGCGTACTTTTATCTTTGCTGCCAAAGCAGCTCCAAGCTACCATATGGCTAAAGAAGTCATAAAATTGATCCATCATGTTGCTTCTGTCGTTAATAACGATAAAGATATCGGAGACAAATTGAAGGTTATTTTCCTTGAAAACTATAACGTCAGCCTGGCTGAAAAAATCATTCCAGCTGCTGAATTAAGCGAGCAGATTTCCACCGCCAGCAAGGAAGCCTCCGGTACCGGAAATATGAAAATGATGATGAACGGTGCCATTACTGTAGGCACACTTGATGGAGCAAATATAGAAATCCGCGACCTTGTAGGAGATCCGAATATATTCATTTTCGGATTGAACAGTGAAGAGGTTCTTGATTATTATGCTCACGGCGGATACAATGCAAAAGGCATTTATCATACGGATGAGCGCGTAAGAAAAATTATGGATCAATTGAACGGTGGAGAATTCGGATCCCAGGAAATAGAATTTAAAGATATTTTTTATCATATTCTTTATAATAATGACCCCTACTTTGTCCTTAAAGATTTCGATCCTTACATTGAAACACATGAGCTGATCGAGAGAAGCTACCGGAATCAGAAAGCATGGCAGAAAATGAGCGTTGCCAACATTGCCTATTCCGGTAAGTTTTCAAGTGACCGTACGATTCATGAATATGCTTCAGACATCTGGAAGCTTAAGCCTCTGAAGTAATCTGCTGCTATTCCTTTCAGGTACGAAATGAAGATTTCTCGAATGGATAAGATTCAAAAACGATTGCCAGGAAAAAGCCCCGGCCTCCTTATGTTGAGGCCGGGGCTTTCAGGCTGTTTACAAAGTAATTTTTTCTGTATAAATAGATAGTCGGCTGCTTCCGCTTTTGAAGGGTCGCTTTCTGTAGGAAACTCTGCCTTTCATAAAACAAAGAATCATTCTTCCGGAGTCACCTTCTACAGCTCCAGCATCTGAACAAAAAGAAAGACTTTGCTGCGAAGACAAGCGTACTTCATACAGGTTTTTCCTATAAAAAAGTGATTTTCTCTGCAGTGTCCGGCGGGGACGCCAGTGGGATTAAAGCGCAGTCTGAAGATCCTTTCCAATGCAGCCAGGCATTGGAAATAGCTGAAGACAAGCCCCACGGCAAGCTTCCGCCGGTAAGCGGAGGAGAAAATACAAAGAATAGAATAAATATACTTCTTTATTTAATCAACAGTCTGAAAGCCCCGGCCTCCTTATGTTAAGGCCGGGGCTTTTGTTCAGCTGTCCTTTTTTTCTTCTTTAGCAAGCTCATACATTTTCGCGAATCGTTCATCCGCACGGGCAAAAATTGTATCCTTCGGAAAGGAGCCTTCCTCGGTACGAATGTCCCCCGCTTTCATTCCTGTGAGTATTTCAAGCCCCTGCGAAATATGGCCGATGGCCCAAATATGGAACATTTCCTCTTCGACGGCTTTCACAACTTCCGGATCGAGCATCAGATTTTTAATGTTTTGATAGGGAATGATGACTCCCTGCTCTCCTGTAAGCCCGGCTTCTTTGCATATATAATAAAATCCTTCAATTTTTTCATTTACCCCGCCAATGGGCTGGATCTCTCCCCATTGATTTACAGAACCGGTTACGGCAATACCTTGAAAAATCGGTACTTCTGCGAGCGAGGAAAGAAGGACATAAAGTTCCGTACTTGAAGCGCTGTCTCCATCTATCATCGAATACGTTTGTTCAAATGTAATACTGGCTGAGAGTGGAATCGGTCTGTCTTTAGCAAACTGTCCTGATAAGAAACCGGTAAGAATCATCATTCCTTTATGGTGAATCTGGCCGCTCATTGCCGTTTCGCGCTCGATATTCACTATTCCTGTTTTACCTGCGTAGGTCTGTGCTGTAATTTTTGTCGGAATGCCAAACAGCGAATCTCTTGTACCCATCACAGCAAGGCCGTTGATCTGTCCGATACGTTCCCCTTCCGTATCGATCATGATCGTGTTCTGCTGAATCATTTCCCGGTATCTTTCGGGAAGATGATTGGAACGCTGGTTTTTTTCATAAAGAGCCTTTCTAATATCTGTTTCTTCTACATACGGTTTTTCGGCCTGTTTGGCATAATAACTGGATTCCACAAGCAGCTTTGTAACGTCCTGAAAGCGCGTAGTAAGTTTCGTTTGCTCATCCACCAGCCTCGAGCTGTAATTAATAACGTCCGCAACAGCATCACGGTGAAAGGGCAGGAGCCCCTCTTCTTCGGAATAGTTTTTAATAAAACAGGCCATTTTCCAGCTGTTTTCTTCATTTTTCTTCATCTGGGTGTCAAATTCCACTTTCACTTTAAAAAGCTTGTCAAAATCTTCATCCAACCTCGACAGCAGCTCATATATATAATAGGAGCCGATGATAATGACTTTTACATTTAACGGTATAGGTTCCGGCTTAATGGCGCTCGCAGGAAACAGGCCGCGGTCTTCATTGGGATTTTCTATATAAATTTTTTCTGTCTGCAGAGTTCGTTTCAGCCCGGTCCATGCATAAGGATGCTGAAGCAGTTCTGCTGCCTGTAAAATCAAATATCCGCCGTTGGCGAGATGCAGCGCTCCCGGTTTAATTAAAGAAAAATCCGTTACCAGGTTCCCGAGCTGGCCCTGATATTCTATCTTTCCGAAAAGGTTTTGATACGTAGGGTTCGTTTCGTAAATAACCGGCGCTCCTCGAAGGTTCTTGTTATTCACAAACAAATTTACCGTGTATCGCTGCAGATGCTGATCTCTGGAGCCTGTAATAGCACTCATAATATTGGCCTGCTCTTCTTCGTCGGAAAGAAAGACGTGAAAATGATCAATGATGTCCATGAAATAGGCATCCAGGTAATCAAGGACTTTATGGTTTTCCTGATAAAGGGTGCGCAGCGGCTTAAATAATTTTATGATTGTATGGGAAGTCGTTTCCTGCATAAAGTCATGGACGTCCTGACGCAGCTTATCTTCTTTTTTTTGAATCTGCAGCACTGTTTCCTGAAGCTTGTCTTCCAGCTTTTTCTCTTTTTCTTTCCATAGTCTTTTATCTTCATCGGATAGACTGGTGAATTCTGCTTTGCTTATTGGTTTCCCATGAATAAGTGGTATAGTATTGATCCCTGCCTGGGTCTTTTCGATTTTATAATCATAGTTCGCAGCAAACGCTTCTGCTTCCTTCCACATCTCCTCTACCTGACGCCGGAAATCATCAAACAGCCGGCGTTTCTTTTTCTCATATTGATCAGTCGAAAAGGCGGTACGCATCTCCCTTTCTATATCAATGAGCAGAATTTCCATATGTCTTCTGAAAGTAAGCCCTTCTCCTACGGGGAAAGAAATCACAAGCGGACGATCCGGATTTTCAAAATTATGCACGTAACACCACTCATAGGGCACCCGCGTCTGCTTTGCAATTTTTGCTACCGTGTTTTGTGTATAGGTCATTCTTCCAGTTCCTGTCGGGCCGACGACAAAAAGATTATAGCCGCTCTGTTCCACCGAAAGACCGAAGCTCATTGCTTTTTCTGCTCTTTTCTGACCAATCATATCCACTGTGCATTTTTCAAGGGTTTCCGTCGTTTCAAAATTAAATATTTCTTTTTCACAATCGGAACGCAGTTCTTTGACTGAAAGTTTTCGGGAAGCGGGCAGTTCCATTCTTTTATTCGTTTCCATCCTTTCCTCCCCCTAAATATTGTTTTGGCGATTATCTGCTTATACTTATAGATTAGACACCGCCCTCGCTATTCCCTGTAAGCAGTGAATGATTCCTTCATTAAGTTTTTCCTGGAACTTTCCTGTGGCTGTTTGAAAGAAGCTGAGCTGTCTTCTGATTCAAAGCGGAGTTTCCTCTGCATAAACAATGTTATATATGTGGAACTTCATAATTAGTCTCTGCTTCTGTAACCAGCCTGCATTCTTCCAGTGCTGCACACTGGAAGAATTAGTTGAAGACGAGCCCCGCGGAAAGCGTCCGTCTGAAGTGGAAATCATTCACCATGTTCGAAAATTCCTATCTTACAGCGACTTATGAAATTGATTCATATAGCGTACGAAAAAGAGACTGCCTCAGCAGTCTCAAAGTGTATAGACAAATTTTCTTTATCTTCATTCGCTCTCTTCTTCCGTGTTTGTTCTAACGAAAGTTTTCGTGGTCATCAGCTGTCATTATCGAGCAGCGAGGGGATTACAAGTCAGAGTTCCTTTATCAGGACTTGCACTAAATAGCCTCTGCCATTTTTATTTATTCAACTTCCTTTTTCCAGACGAGCAGGTCATCATTTATTCGATGGAACTCTTCCTTCGTCATAGGAGGACAAACATAAAACATGAAGTCCTGTCCCGGATACATTTTATTCAGCTCCATTTTCACCTCACGAAAAGCTTCCGAAAAAGCAGCCGCCGAATTCTCTGTGTAAAACTCTATTCCCGATCTGCCGCGCCAGTCAAAGGCACGACGGATATATACAACCGTCATTTCGTTTAGATTATTCACCTTTTACCGCTCCTTCATTAGCTTTCTGCCTACCATATCGTAACGGATAAAGGTTATGTTTTCAACTGTTTCCCCTATAAACATCTGCCAGGGGGATCCGATCCACTTTTTTATACATCGGACGGGATCCTGGATTAACCTGAAATAGGGTCAATGCATTCACCTGCATGTAAACAGGCTCGAATGAACCTTCTGTTTTGAAAGGAAACTCCTTATCGGATCCGTATTTTTTAGCTGTTGTTATATGAGGACGAAATAACTTTCCGGATGAAGGAAAACCTAACTTCACAGCTTCTTCCTCTATTTGTTCCTGAAGCAGCTTCAGATTTTGTTCTTTCTCCGCTTTCAGTATTAACACGCGGGGTTTCTTTTCACTTCCGAAAAAGCTCCATTTTGAAACAGTAAAAGAAACTGCAGGGAGCGTTTTTTCTTTTAAATTCCCCCATAGAACGTAAGTCTCCTTCCAGCCCCCTAAAAAAAGCATGGTAAGGTGGAGATCTTCTGGGTGCGTGATGTGTTTATAATAATCGGAAACGTGAAGCTGTTTCTGAATCTGTAAGGCTTTATTCCGGACTGCTTCATTTACTTCCAGACCGATAAAATGATGGACCATGACTGTGCCTCCTTTTTCCATGCAAAATCTCTATGCTATAATGGGGAGTAATCATATCAGATTAAATTTCTTTTTACCGCAGAAAGGGTGACTGTCGTGGCAAAAGTAGTAAACCATATGGATGAACTCATCGGGGATACTCCGATCGTTAAGTTGAATCATCTTCCAGATAAACAGGGAGCTCAAGTTTATTTAAAACTTGAATATATGAATCCTAGTGGAAGTGTGAAAGACCGTGCTGCTTCCAATATGATCGAACAGGCTGAAAAAGACGGGCTCCTTCGTCCTGATTCAGTAATAATTGAACCAACCTCCGGCAACACAGGCATTGGGCTGGCAATGACCGCAGCTGCCAAAGGATACCGTACGATTCTGACGATGCCTGACACGATGTCTCAGGAGCGCATTAATTTATTAAAAGCCTACGGCGCAGAGGTCGTTCTTACTCAGGGCGATAAAAAGATGCCTGGTGCTATAGAAAAAGCGAAACAATTAACGGAACAGACAACCAACGGGTTTATGCCGATGCAGTTTGAAAATGCCGCCAATCCGGATGCCCACCGTTTTACAACCGCAAAGGAAATCAAAGATGCTATGAAACAGCTGAACAAACCGCTTTCAGCTTTTGTTGCAACTTCAGGCACAGGCGGGACGATTACCGGTACAGGAGAAGAACTGCGTAAGGCTTATCCTGATGCAGCGATTCATGTCGTAGAGCCAAAAGGTTCTCCTGTACTTTCCGGCGGACGGCCCGGTCCGCATAAACTTGTAGGCACTTCTCCAGGCTTTATTCCTCCGATTCTGAATGAAGCTGTGTATGAAAAAATACATCAGATTTCAGACGAAGATGCCTACGATGCTGCCAGGCGCCTTGCCCGCGAAGAAGGTATTCTCGTAGGTCCTTCTTCCGGAGCAGCCTGCTACGCGGCCTGCCAGGTTGCCAAGCAGTATGGACCGGAGGATGTTGTTGTTGCGATTGCCTGTGACACGGGTGAAAGGTATCTCTCGACAGACTTGTTCCAATTTGATTAATAACATCGAAGGTTTTTAAAATCTCCCGGAAACGTCCTCGCGATAACTGCTGTCGTGAGGACGTTTTTCTGGGAGGTGATGTAACACACCAGTCCCCTCCCGCTTCTATGTCCCTGGTTTTCTCACAATATGCGGCTGTTTGCGTACAAGCACGAACAGAAGAAATGCCCCGCTCAGAGTACACACTCCATAAAATAAATAAACTGCCAATATCGAAAACCAGTCAATAAGAAGTCCCGCTGACATGCTGAAGAAGAAAGCACCGACTCCATTGCCGACCGCTGCATAGATGGAAACCGCTGTAGCACGTACTTCTTTCGGTGATATTTCTGAAACATACTGCAGGGCAGCCGGCACAAAAAGTCCGATACTGAAACCCTGCATGATCGTAGTTACATATATCCAAACAGGATCAGGGCCGGCAGCATAAAAAATCCAGCGCAGACCGGATATTAACGCAGCCGCAAATAGTATTGTTAAAATACCGCGGCGGTAAATCCATGCCCCTGCCCAGCGCATAAACGGAACTTCACTTCCTGCGGCAAGCAGAAAGGCGAAACCGACTCCTGCAAGGGATCCTCCCACAAATTGAATAAGCACTCCGAAATAAAAATTGTTTGCCATAATCGGTCCATATACGAGAAATGTGATAAACAAAAAGAGCATAAATCCATCTACTTTAACGAGGCGTCTCATACCGCCCTTCAAATCAACTTTCGCCGTCGCTGTTTCATTAGGCATACCCGTAGAGAAAAACGCACTGATAAATAACACAATGGCAAATCCATAAAAAATAACCTGCAGTCCGAATAGATCGGAAAGGTTACCCATTATCCACACGGCTACGGCAAATCCAACTGCTCCCCACATGCGGATTTTTCCATAATCCCCTCCATGCCGGCGTACATAATTCATCGCAATACTGTCGGATAAAGGGATAACGGCGCTTTGAAACACAGCAAGCAGGGCTGCTATAGTGACGAAAAGAAAATAGTCCTCAGCAAAAACATACGTTAAACCGCTCAATCCTGCTCCGATAGAAGCAACGGTTAACAGTAATTTAGGACGTTTAGTATAGTCACTGAACATGCCCCAAACAGGCTGGATCAGAATCATCACGACCGGACCTATTGAAGTTATTACGCCAATCTGCGCGCCCGACAACCCTACGTCGTCTTGAAGATACACAGTTAATAGTGGGAAAAGACCCCCTAAACCGAAATAAATAAAGAAAAAATATCCTTTCATATTAAAAAACGTTCGCTGCTGCATTTTATCATCCTGGCTTTCTGTATGTAATTTCTATTTATAGTCCCAGTATACGCTCCCCTATAGGATGTTGAAAAGCTGAAACCCGAACGATTAACACAGAATTTACAATAGTTTTACGAATTTTACGTCTTTTTCGCTTTACGAAAAGATATTCATTAAGGTAAAATAGAGAACAAAGGAGGGGACATTACGATTCGAACGTAAGTACGAATACGAATTACCCGCTTCCCGAAGCTCAGGCGTTAAAAACGTCGTATTCTATGTGACTGCAGATGGCAGAGTCGTCCGGCCCTTTACTCGTTTGTGACCGTTTTCGCTATTTTATTATCTATCACCGTTTCGCCCTTTCTGCACTTAATGTGCCGCGATTTTCTTTTCTGGGTGACAAACAAGAAGGAGTGGTTTTTTTGAAACCGTCAACCGATCGTATGTTAACTCGTATTAAATCTGTGTATCTTTACATTAAACAGAAAGGGAGCGTTTCTACGAAAGAGCTCGTCGAAGAATTTGGGACAACTGACCGAACAATTCAGCGGGATTTAAATGTACTGGAATATAACGGACTCGTCATGCCTATGGAACGAGGCATCTGGACAACGACGAACAAAAAAACAAAAGTTTCTTAATACGCAGCCCGCTCGCAGGTATCGAGGGGGGGTTTTGCAGAAGCAGACTATCAAACAGAGCTTAGTTTTAAAAGGGGCTTCCCGCGTGAATTGCGGGACAGCCTCTTTTTATGCGCTTATTTCCGCTTTCACTCGTTAGTTTTTTACGTTTTCTCGCCTGAAAGCTGATTCAGTTCAACTTCCGTCAATTCGCGGTATTCACCTGGGTTCAAATCTTCATCAAGAATCAGGGTGCCCATCCTCACTCTTTCCAACTCTTTTACACGGTTTCCGACTGCCGCCATCATCCGTTTTATCTGGTGATATTTCCCCTCCTGTATCGTAATAAAAACAACGGAAGCAGCATCAGTTGCCGCTATCCGTGCCGGCTTCGTCGTATAGCCGTCATCCAGGGTGACACCGGCCTCCAACTGCTGAACGGCGGAATCGCTCAACGGTTCAGCGAGCGTTACGACATACTCTTTATCCGCTTTATGCTTGGGAGATGTCAGCCGGTGAGCAAGCTTCCCGTCATTTGTTAACAGAAGAAGCCCTGTCGTATCTTTATCCAGTCTGCCTACCGGAAAAGGTTCAAATAAAGCATCCTCCGGCTCGAGCAGATCGACGACCGTCTCTTCATTTTCATCTTCTGTCGCCGAAATAAGTCCTGCAGGTTTATGCATCATAAGATAAATGTAATCCCGGTAGACCACCGGTTCTCCAAACACTTCCACTTCCTGAACGTCAGTATCTACCTGCGCCTTCCCATCTTTAACTGCCTCTCCGTTTACTTTCAATGCTCCCTGTTTTAAAAACTTCTTCACTTCTTTTCTCGAACCATACCCTAAGTGGGATAGTAATTTATCTGCTCTCATTTTTATGCCTCCGGTGGTGTGAATATTTAATTACTATTTTCAGCTGCCCGTTAAACCGTTTCGATAACCAAGCAGGATATATAAGGAGTTTTCTATATTAGTAGGCGTCTGCTGTCCTGTCTTTTTTTTACCATGAGCTGGAGTCGACATGGGGCGACTCCAGGGCGAAGTAGGACGAGCCGAAGATCCATCCTCCCGACCGCAGGGAGGAAGGGATTAGCTGAGGCCGGCCCTGCGCCCCCATGGAAACGAAAGCGCACGTTCATCGATTCAATACTTTATTTTCAAGGCAGCCTCAAACTTAATAATACGGACCGCTTATTTCTGAACAGACAAAAGAAAAACCCGGCGCACTTAAAAGGCAGACCGGGTGCTTTTCTATTAATCATCATCTCCGAACATAAAATACTTCGTACGGATGTTTACATTCAAAACAAGCCCGACGGCAATCATATTTGTTACCAGGGCGCTCCCTCCATAACTAACAAACGGAAGAGCAAGACCGGTAATTGGGACGACGCCAATCGTCATTCCAATATTCTGGAAAATTTGGAAGACGAGCAGTCCGACCACGCCGGCCACGAGATAAGAGCCGAACGTATTATTACACGTAAAAGCTATCATTACCATTCTGTAAAGAAGCAGAAAGTAGATAACGATAAGAATCGTTGCGCCTATAAAACCAAATTCTTCAGCAATGACAGTAAAAATAAAATCTGTATGAAGTTCCGGGATAGCACCGCTCTGCGATTTTATCCCTTCCACAAATCCGCTTCCAAAAAGCTGGCCTGCTCCAATTCCCTGCAGCGCATGGAACAATTGATATCCTTCTCCGCTGACATTAGCAGACGGATCAAGCCAGGCATAAATTCTGCTCAGCTGGTGTGGTTTTATCACCTGGGAAAACAGGGAGAAAAAATTGTTGTGCATCCAGATGAGAAAAGCAATTCCTCCGAGAACCAGGCTGATAAGCAGGCTGATAATACGAAAGCTCACCCCAGCCATGATAACCATAATAAACATGATCGAACCGATGACGAGTGCCGTTCCCAGATCCGGCTGAATTAAAATCAGCAGAAAAGGCGGAGTTCCCAGAGCAAGAATTTTACCTACGACAATAAAATCGGATTTGAGCGTTTTAGGACGCGGTTTTTTTGTAATCAAAAACAACAGATGGGCCATCGATATGATAATAAAGATTTTTACGAATTCTGAAGGCTGAAATGTAAATACCCCCGGGATCCCGATCCATCTCTGCGCTCCGTTAACTTCAATTCCAAAGAAATGAACAAGAACTAACAGAAAAATACTTACGCCATAAAGAGGAATAGAAAATTTCTTCAGCAACTCATAATCCACCAGCATTGCTGCCCCCATAAGCAGGGACCCTATCGCAAACCAGATAATCTGACGCTGAACGAAAGAACTTGCCGGAACGTTATACTGTTCCGAAGAGGCTGCACTGAAAATTGCAATAAGGCTGATGCACATTAATACAAATAAAAAGAACAGAAGTGAGTAATCTAACTGTTGTAACGGACTTTTACGCTCTTGCATCTTTTCACCTTCTTACACGCTGCGGACTTTAGGCCGCTGCGGTTTCGGCACACGTTCGTGCTCTTCGATTTTTTCTGAATTTTCCTGACGCTGACGTTCTGTTCTTCTTGATATGTTTGCTAAAATACCCAGTCCTGCCATCGTAACGAGCAGGGAGGAACCCCCGTAGCTCAGGAAAGGAAAAGGAATACCTGTAATTGGCAGCACACCGCTTACCGCGCCGCTGTTGAAGATGACCTGAATAGCAAGCTGAGTAACGATTCCAAAAGCTAAAAGACTACCGAAAGCATCTTTGCATCGTACACCAATAAGTGCTCCCCGGTAAATAATAAAACTTAATCCGCCAAAAGCGAGAAGAATGCCAAAGATACCAAGCTCTTCACTGACGATAGCCAGAATAAAGTCCGTGTGAGCTTCCGGAAGATAAAAGAGCTTTTGAACACTCTGGCCAAAACCGGCTCCCGAAAGTCCTCCATGGGCGATAGCAATATAGGACTGTACAAGCTGAAATCCGTCTGTCTGCTCCAGTTCAAAAGCATTTCGAAAACCAACGAGACGGTTCATGCGGTATTCGGCCGAACTGGCATAATACATTAATCCTGCCCCGGCAAGGGACCCAAGCGATATCAGGTGGAATAATCTTGCCCCGGAAAAGAATGCAATAAATCCGGCAACAAGTACAATAGACGTCGCTGTACCAAGGTCAGGCTGCTGCATGATCAGTAAAAAGATCAGCAGTACAATAATCAGCGGGGGCAGAAGCCCCTGTTTGAAATTGCTGATATACGCCTGCTTGCGTGAATAAATGTAAGCAATGTAAATAATCATTCCAAGCTTAACAAATTCTGACGGCTGAATTGTAAAACCTCCGAAGGCTATCCAGCGTGTCGCCCCATTCACCGTATGGCCGAGGCCGGGCAGCATAACCAGAATCAGCAGTATAAAACAGGCAAGGAGTATGAGAGGAATAAGCTTTCTGAAATTCCTGTAAGAAAAAAACATAAAAAAAGTAAATACCGATGCTGATAATACCAGCCATATTAAATGACGGTTAAAGAAAAACATTGGATTATCATAAGATTGATAACCCTGTACGAAACTCGCACTGTATACCATAATTAGACCAAACAAGGACATTACACTAACGGCAATTATAATATACCAGTCTATGTAAAGATTGCGCTTTTCTTTCAAATACGCCCACCTCCCCGATGAGCTTTGCTCATACTGATTTCTACATTATAGCAGATGGATCCCCGCCCTTAAAGAGACTTTCGGCGGGAAAGAGCCATTATCACAAAAAAAAGAGAAACGGAATTAACCGTTTCTCTTTTTAATATATGCTTTTATCCGTGCAGTTTTTGAGCGGTTAAGGCAATCCGCTTTCCTAAGCGCTTTGCCATTGTAAAGTCGCGTTCATCCGGCTGAGAGCTTCCGTCCGGACCGGCTACTGTTGAAGCGGCATAAGGGGATCCTCCGATTCCATCTGTAGTCAGCTGTTCCTGATTTTCCCCGTAAGGCAGACCGACGTATATCATGCCGAAATGAAGCAGTGGAATGAGAGAGGTAATCGCTGTTGTTTCCTGGCCGCCATGAATGGAGCCGGTACTTGTGACGATCCCGGTTACTTTCCCTTCGAGTTCTCCGTTCATCCAGAGACTTCCTGCAGAATCAAAAAACTGCTTCATTTGAGCAGGCATATTCCCATAACGCGTCGGTATTCCCCATACAATGCCGTCCGCCCAAAGCAGATCATCATGAGTCGCGACAGGGACATCTTTTTGTGCCTCCTGAGCCTGAATATATGCATCCTGTTCTGACATAGCCTGTTTCACTGCGTCGAATTCTTCTACACGGACAAGTTTCACTTCCACTCCATCAACTTCAGCCGCGCCTTCAGCGGCTGCTTTCATCATAGAATAAATGTGGCCGAAAGTGCTGTAATAAGGGACTAAGACTTTTGTCACCGTGAATCACTCCTTTTCAATATGTGCTGCTGAATAAAAAATAAAGAGTCCTCCCATGAATACCTTACCTCTATCCAATTTCTATTAAACCCTTTTTAATAATTTATTGTTTATTACTATAAAAAAGTGCGTTAGTGAGATTCATTTTATTTAAATCGGGTATGTGTGCTATAATGAAGGTTAACAACAGATCTGGTTCTTTTCCTTGGCAAGAATAAAAAAAAGAGGTGAACAGCATGGAACAATTAGCCATGTGCCCTAAGTTTGAGTCCGCCTTTCAGCTGCTCGGCAAACGCTGGAACGGTTTGATTATACGTGTTCTATTATACGGCCCCGTCCGATTCCGGGACATTTCGGCAAATATTCCCAATATGAGTGACAAAATGCTTGTAGACCGCTTAAAACAACTCGAGGATATCGGCGTAGTTAAACGAAATGTCTACCCTGAGACACCCGTACGGATTGAGTATGAACTGACAGACAAAGGGCGCGCGCTGGAACCTGCACTTGATGAGATTCAAGCCTGGGCTGAAGCCTGGGTGGAAGGTCCAACTCCGCAGACAGCTGAAAAATAAAAAGTTTTTCAATGACATAAAAGATCCCCCGGTATATGACCCGGGGGATCTTTTTTCATTCTGGATCCCGCGGCTTCCGGGGATCCATTGGAGAACAGCCCTTCCATTTTCCCTTCTTTTACTGGAAATCTTAAAATCCTTACCACCATGAAAATTTTATACCAGCCCTGAAAGCAAGGACCTCGACTTCGAAAGGACCTATTTTTTCAGCGCTGAGAAACGGTGGCCGAGTACTTTGCCTGCCAGACCGGAACGAATGGTCAAATTTAAATAAATAATTATGCCGGCACCAACAGAAAGCCCGAGTATAATAGCTGCGTTCCACCTCGATGTAATCGGAAACAGCTGCTCAAGACCGAAAGCTAAATAAACTACGACTGCAGTCATCGCAAGCGTGTAAAGAACAATTTTCCCGAGTCTTCGGCGGATAGGCTGATAATTAAAATCAGCAAACTTTCCAATCGCCCATATATTGATCGTAATCGACAGCAGATAGCCTCCTGTCGTGGCAAAAACACCACCCTGGGGGCCAAACAGCTGAATAAACAAGCTGTTAAAAACGACCTTAAATAAAATGCCTGCAAGAAGAGCAATGACTGCAAATTTCTGCTGATTAATCCCCTGCAGTAGAGAAGCAGTAACAGCAAACACAGAAAACAGTACTGCAACCGGCGCATAGGTCCTGAGCATTTCTCCACCGATTGTCATTTCTTCCAGACCGAAGAGCGCTGCATACATCGGCTCCGATACTGCCATCAGTCCTGCAGCTGCAGGAATCGTGAGAAAAAGAATGATCTGGTACGTCTGGGTGATCGTCCGCTGCAGTCTCTCTGTATCCTGATTCGTAAAAGCACTCGTAATCGTAGGCAGTATAGTCAGCGACATTGCTGTCGCAATGGAGACTGGAATCAGGATCAGCTTGTGCGTAGACTGAGTAAAGGAAGCATAATACGTTTCCGCAACGGGCTGAACAAATCCTGCATCCCTCATTGCCTGGTTGAATGTCCAGAGATCCACTGTCTGATAAAGCGGGATCGCGAGGCCTACGAACGAAAGCGGGATTGCATAGCGAAAGAGTTCTTTATACATTGCCGGGAGCGGAATATTATGATCTACTGTGCTTTCCTTTACCTGCGCCCGTATGCCTGCATACCGGCGGCGCCAGTACCAGAGCAGCACCCCAAGTCCGCCGATTGCTCCGGCAAACGCTCCAAATGTCGCAAACCCGACTGCGGTGCCAAGTTCTCCGTCAAGTACATAAATAATTACGTACGTAAATACGAGAATAAAAGCGATACGTATAATCTGCTCGACGACCTGAGACACAGCTGTCGGTCCCATCGATTGGTTTCCCTGGAAAAAACCACGGATTATTGCCATTACCGGAACTACTAAAAGAGCTACACTGACCATACGGATGGTGAATACGGCATCTGCTACGCTGTTTCCTTCCAGGCTGTCCGGGTCAAGCACCTGATTGGCGATCATCTCTGCGGAAAAAAACAGGACCAGAAAAGCAAAAACCCCTGTAATGGACATAATGACAAGTCCTGATTTCAGGAGCCTCTGCCCCGTATGATAATCACCAAGGGCATTATATTTTGATACGAATTTTGACACGGCAAGCGGCACTCCAAGCGTAGCAAGGCTTAAAAGCACGGTATAAGGTGTATAGCCGTATGTATAGAGTGCCAGACCTTCGTGTCCGACAATGGACGTAAATGGAAAGATATAAATTAACCCGAGCATTTTCGAAATGAAAATACTCGCGGTTAAGATCATCGTTCCACGGATTAACTGATTATCTGACATAAATACCTATCCCCTGCTTCTTATTTCGATTATCCTTCAATGATCTTGATGTAGACGTTTCTCGAGCGGGGACCGTCAAATTCACAGAAATAAATTCCCTGCCACGTTCCAAGGATCATCCGTCCATTTTCAATAATCACAGCCTGAGAAGCACCCACGGTACTCGCCTTTAAGTGAGAAGCTGTATTTCCTTCCATATGGCGGTACTGCTCATGCTCCCACGGATAAACCTCATCCCAGCGCATCAGCATGTCCGTTTTCACGTCTGGATCGGCATTTTCATTGATTGTTATTCCTGCCGTAGTATGTGCGCAGTAAATGTAAACAACACCCTGTTTAATACCTGATTCTCTAATTTGAGCAGAAACCTGGTTCGTTATATCAATCATTTCATCTCGGTGCTTTGTCGTAACCGGGAGTTTGTAAATCATATTACCCGCTCTCCTTTCCGTTTGTTCTTGCATGGTCGTTCACTGCCTCCACTGCCTGTTTCAGGATGCGGTCCACTCCATAGGTTTCCAGTACACGAAGCCCTTCGGCAGTTGAGCCACCGGGAGTTGCCACCTGCTCCATAAGTTCTTGCGGGTCATGCCCCTCTTCAAGCATCGCTACGGACCCTTTCAGCATCTGCACAACGAGCTTTCGGGCCTGAATTCCGGATATATCATAGGCTTCCGCAGCTTCTTCCAGAGCTTTTACCGTGTAATAAATAAAGGCCGGAGCGCTTCCCGTTACAGCCGTTAAGTCATGCACCTGCCCGGCAGTCAGTTCCTCCGCAGGACCGATTGCATCTAAAAGCGCCTGAATAAACGGACGGTGTCTGCTTTCCACGAACTGTCCACATGTATAGGTCGACATCGACATACCAACCTGGGCTGCCGTATTCGGCATGATCCAGCAGACCGGAGTTTCTTCAGGAAGTCTCATTTCCATATACTGTGGATCAATTCCTGCTGCAACAGTTATAACGAGCTGCCCGGAAATGTGCGGCGTCAGCATATGAAGCAGTTCATCATGAGTTTTCGGCGGAGTAGCGAGAACAATAATATCATGCTTCTGAACCGCCTTCATCCAATCTGTCGTCATCTGAATGCCGTAAGTATCTTTTAAGTGCATTAATTTCTCTTTATTGGATCTGTTGGCCATAGTAATAGTATTAAAGTAACTGCGGTCGGACTTTGCAATACCGGAAACAATCGCTTCAGCCATTCTTCCTGCACCAATAAACAGAATATTTGCTTTTTCCATCGCTTCACCAGCTCCTTCTTTCTTTTACTTTACCATTTTTTCCGATCAAGCTGAAACAGTTTATTGAAGACGTTGTTTAATGTCGCGTATTATCTTTTATAGAGAACTGCCGCAGAGGAACACCTGCCCTGTTCATTCTTCATGTAGTGATTAGAGGAGGCGTGGATTTGTTAATTGACGGCTCTAGAGCAGGGTGTATCGGTTTCCAGTTTGTTTACTTCACTCTCAATAGTGGCTGTTTACTTTACATTAACGGCGATTAACTGATGTTTCACGGGGGATTACTCTCAATAGGACTGTTAACTCTCAAATGAGAGCACTTAACCGGTAATAAGGAGGCCGAATCGGCGTTAATTCATCGTTTCAGCTCCTGAATTCATCATTTCCCGTTAAAACACAGAAGAATAGCGATTTTTTGAGAGCCTTAGTTTGTTGAGCTCCGTGAATCTGCATTCGGGTGTTTGTTACTCTCAATAGTGGCTGTTTACTTTACATTAACAGCGATTAACTGATGTTTCACGGGGGATTACTCTCAATAGGTCTGTTTACTCTCAAATGAGCGCACTTAACCGGTAATAAGGAGGCTGAATCGGCGTTAATTCATCGTTTCAGCTCCTGAATTCATCGTTCCATGTTGTACCACACCAAAGATCCCGCTTTTTCTCGAGAAGCGTTACTTATTTTCGCTATACTAAATTTGCTTAACACCGTTTTCCTTTTCATCCTTATGCCTTAGATGCAGGAGCAGCGGCCACTCAGAAACAGCCCGGAGCTTTAACATAATTTATATAATTACTTTCCTCATAGAAAAAGCTGCCTTCCTGAAATAGTGCAGGAAAGACAGCCTGTTCGTAAAATATTAACACCCGGATTGAAAATCAGCTGATTTTCTGCAGGCGCCGCTCCAGTTCCTTGAGCTTGAACTCCTGCTTATGAGATTTCTCATAATGCTTGAGTTTACGCTTCATACGGCCTTTAGTCCAAGTGAAATCTGCGATATTTTTATGGTTTAAATAAGTGGCAAAGAAATCGAGATGTCCGCTTTCATACTTATTATCTTTGTCTACCGTAGCGATGTAGAGTTCAAAAGCTTCCGTCACAGAAGCGTTATCCGGGACGAAGTCTCCGTACGAATCTGAAAGCAGACGATAATTATTTTCGCGCAGCTTCGTTAAAAACGTCTGAAGAAACAGTTCTTCCTGACCTTCGAGCTGAAATCCTTTACGCTCCAGCAGGGCAATGAAGACCTTCAACTCGCTGTGATAAAAAGAATAAGCTTTGCGCATTTCTTTCGTCATCGACAGGTTAATATTGAATGTACCTTCAGCACGCGCGTAAAACATGTTCAGAAGTGCACGATGTGTTTCAGGCTTTAAAAGAAATGTCGGGTTCACGGTCTGCAGATATTTGCTGACCTCCTGATTTAAAATAGACTGCTGCGTTTGTTTCTTTTCCATTTCTTTCATAGAACGGCTTCGTTCCATTGCTGCGAATTGCTCTATACGATCCTGCGTCTCCATTGACCATAGAGTACGCTTTTTCTCCAGCTTGGATTTTATTCCTGCAAACATGTGTAAATCCTCCTTCCGGGTATCATTTTATATTAGATTGTTTTATCTCCAAAGAGCAGTGTAGCACATCCAAATCATAAATAAAACAGCGTTTTTGTAAAAAATCAAAACAATTCCGCCATCTCAGATGCGCTCATTGTCTCTCATCCGATATAATCTCTCCATATCCCTGATTATAGTGATATTTGCTGTTTGCATCAATGGAAACGCTCATGGGTGAAACCTTGTGTTTTTCAGGGTGATTGCGTACAATCAGTTAAGAATAGAATGAGCGAAAGGAAGTTTTGAATCATGAGGGATGTAATTGTCATCGGCGGCGGTCCGTCCGGGCTGATGGCGGCAGTAGCAGCGGCGGAAAATGGAGCGGACGTTCTGCTTTTAGACAAAGGAAACAAGCTCGGACGCAAACTGGCCATTTCCGGAGGCGGCAGATGCAACTTAACAAACCGCGTCGATGCCGCAGAAATTATCAAGCATATACCGGGAAACGGCAGGTTTATGTACAGCCCGTTTTCCGTTTTTAACAACGAAGATATTATTGCTTTCTTTGAAGGACTGGGAATTGAGCTGAAGGAAGAGGACAATGGACGTATGTTTCCAGTAAACGATAAAGCTATTGAAGTCGTGCGTGCCCTTTTAAACCGGCTTCAGCAGCTTAATGTAGAGATAAGGAAGAAAACCGAAGTGAGAGATCTCCATTTCCGGGATGGAGCAGTTCATACTGTAGAACTGGCTGACGGGGAAATGCTCGAAACAAAGAATATCATTACCGCTGTCGGCGGAAAGTCTGTTCCGCACACGGGGTCGACGGGAGACGGCTATCCCTGGGCTGAAAAAGCAGGCCATACTATTACGGACCTCTATCCTACTGAAGTGCCGATGACGATGAATGACCCACATATCAAATCAAAGGAGCTCCAAGGTCTTTCCTTAAGAAATGTGAAGCTTTCAGTCATTGATCCTAAAAAAGGCAAACTGATTAAAGCTCATCAGGGTGATATGATTTTTACCCACTTTGGAGTGTCCGGTCCGATCGGACTACGCTGCAGCCAATATGTAGTAAAAGCGAAGAAAAAACACGGAGTCCAGAATATTCCGGTTGAAATTGATCTGTTCCCGGATGAAAACTCGGAAGAATTGTTTCAGTGTTTGAAAAGCCTGCTTGATGATGCTCCGAAAAAGGCCGTAAAAAATTCTCTCAGCGGTATGGTGCCTGAACGGCTGCTTCCGGTCTGCCTGTCTCTTTCCGGGATCGATCCGGTTCATGTCGGAACAGAAACGTCACACGAGAAGCTGCGTTCCCTCTCAGCAGTGATGAAGCATTTTCCTCTTACCGCGGACGGTACGCTCACTATTGACAAAGCATTTGTCACTGGCGGCGGAATCAGTGTAAAGGAAGTCTATCCGAAAAGAATGGAATCCAAGCTTATGGAAGGGCTGTTTTTCTGCGGAGAGGTGATGGATCTCCACGGATACACGGGCGGCTATAATATCACCGTTGCTTTCTCCACCGGCTATACCGCCGGAAGTGCAGCAGCAGAAAGAACCCAGCTTTTGCAGACAAATGAATAAAAGAACTCAGGATTGAGGAAATCCTTCTGCAATGTAGAGAGAGCCATGACGATACGTCCGTCATGGTTTTTTTATGTTTGCCCAGGCAGCGCCCAACCTTCCAGAAGACGAAAGTAAACTTTACGAAAGGGCACCGGCGTATTCCAAGTTTTTAAGTTTATTATGTTTTTTCCTCTTGCGCGAAAAATGCCCTTAGTGTACTATTTAACTAATACAGCATTACATTATCGAAAAAGACAATTAGGAGGGGATGATTTCTTGGAAACTGCGGTAGAGCTTCATGAAGTAGATAAAATAATCGCCGGGAACAAAATTATCGACAATATGACACTGACCATTCGTTCAGGGGAAATTTACGGCCTTCTCGGCCCGAACGGCGCTGGTAAAACAACGACGATACGTATGATTGTCGGACTGATGCGCCCTTCCAAAGGATCGATCACAATCGAAGGCGTAAACCTGGAAACAGACTTTGAATCAGCTGTCCGGCACGTCGGTGCTGTCGTAGAAAATCCCGAGATGTATGATTTCTTAAGCGGGTGGCACAACCTTATCCATTACAAACGAATGCATCATGGAGTCACGGAAGAACGCCTAAAGGAGGTAGTCGAGCTCGTCGGAATGAGCAGCCGGATTCATGAAAAAGTTAAAACCTACTCCCTCGGCATGCGCCAGCGGCTCGGTCTCGCTCAGGCTCTTCTTCACAGACCGCGCGTCCTTATACTTGATGAACCGACTAATGGACTTGATCCAGCTGGCATCCGCGAGATCCGCTCCTATTTAAAAAAGCTTGCTCATGAAGATGGAATATCCATTATCGTCTCGAGTCACCTGCTTGCCGAAATGGAAAAAATGTGTGACCGTATTGCCATCATTCAAAAAGGAAAACTGATTGAAGTCGCAGACGTTTTTTCTTTTTTGCAGCAGGATAAAAATCTCCTTTACTTGGAAGCGGTCCCTCTTGAAAAAGCCATAAAAGTGCTGGGACCGAACCGGAAAGTACAGCGTTACGACAACGGGCTGCAGCTTGTTGAAAATAAAGAAAATATACCAGCCCTTATTCAGGAACTTTCTGATTCCGGAGTTGCGATTTATGAAATCCGTCCTTCTGATCAGCGCACGCTTGAAGACAAGTTTCTATCTATTACAGGAGGTGGTTCCTGATGGCCGGACTCCTTCAAAATGAACTCATGAAAATTTTCCGGCGTCTCGGTACAAAAATTATGTTTATTCTTCTCATCAGTGTCATCATAATTGTCGGACTGATATTCCGATTCGGTGTCGGCGGCCCGGAGCAGGCCGGAGAAGATTCTCTTCATTCTATGGAAATGGAGATAACTCAAATGCAGGAAGAAATGGAATCTGGAAATCTCTCTCCGCAGGCTGCCGCCCGGCTGCAGGAACAGCAGATGCTCTTCGATTATTACGAGGAAGAACAGATAGAGCCTATACCGGATAATCATATGTGGAATCTGGTAATAGATAACCCTCAGCTCGTCAGTTTTGTTACTATGTTTTCCATTATCATCGGTGCGGGCATTACAGCAGGCGAACACTCGAACGGAACGATTAAACTACTGTTGATCCGCCCGGTAAAAAGATGGAAAATCCTTTTTTCCAAATGGGCCGCTACAATGATTTTCGCGCTCTCCATGCTTCTGACACTCATTTTTACCAGTATTCTCACAGGGGGACTGCTGAACGGATTCTCTCTTTCCCCTTTTCAAATCGTAGAAATTGTTGATGGCTCTGTCAGAGAAATGAACATTCTTTCCTATGTTGGCACTGCTTACACGCTTGCTTTCGGAGAACTGCTGATCATGACGACGCTCGCTTTTACCCTCGGGACCGTATTTCGAAATCAGTCTTTAGCTGTCGGTTTGTCTCTTGTTCTTTTGTTTACAGGCAGCCAGATGGTTTTCCTTGTCAGTCAGTATGAATGGGCAAATTTCATTTTGTTCGCTCATTCCAATTTACTGCAGCATTTTATCGGCCAGCCGATTCTTCCGGATTCAACGTTAGCTTTTTCACTCGTAATTTCTATACTTTATTTCCTGCTTTTTAAAGCAGCAGCCTATGCCGTATTTATAAAGCGTGACGTCGCAGATTAACAGCTCATCAAAGGAGGAAAAAACTTGTGACAATATCGTTTGACCACCACCGACCGATTTATCTGCAGCTGAAGGAATATTTGTATAGTGGAATCTGCCGCGGAGAACGCCCTCCAGGAGAAAAACTTCCTTCGGTACGCGAATTCGCTGTAGAAGCCGGAGTTAATCCAAATACCGTTTCCCGGACGTATTCAGAAATGGAACGGGACGGGGTTGCCGTTTCCAAAAGAGGGCAGGGCACCTTTGTGACAACAGAAGAACATATAATCGACAAATTAAGAGTGGAATTGGCCGAAAGCCAGGTCGATGCCTTCCTTCAATCAATGGAAAGAATGGGGCTTCCCCCGCATAAAATTGTCGAACTCATTAAAGACCGTGCTGAAAATTCATCAAAGGAGGATCCATCCTGATGCAAGTTTTAAACGAAGTACATCTCTCAGGCTTAAAAAAATCCTACATGAGGCAGGCTGCCTTGAATGGAATCGATCTTCACATGAAAGGACCCGGTATGATCGGTATTGTCGGACCCAATGGCAGCGGCAAATCCACCCTGCTTAAACTGATGGCCGGCCTTATCCGTCCTTCGTCAGGACAAGTGAAAATAAACAACGAACGGATTACCCGACGCTCCGGAGAGACAACCGCTTTCTTATCGGAGGACGATTCGTTATACCGCTTTTTAACTGTCAGTAAAACGCTTCAATTCTTTCATGAAACGGTGCCTGAATTTGATCTGACGAAGGCTGAACGTATGGTTACAGAATTAAAGCTCCCGCTCGACCGGAAAGTAAAGCATCTTTCGAAAGGAAACCGGGCCCGTTTAAAAATTGTCGTAACACTCGCCCGAAGTGTGCCTGTTCTTTGTATGGACGAGCCTTTATCCGGACTCGATCCCCTCGTGCGTCAGGACATTTTAAAAATGATCATCCGCTATGCTGACATTGAAAATCAGCTCGTATTTCTTTCGACACATGAAGTGGAAGAAGTAGAACCATTTCTGGATCAGGTGATCATTATTCAGGATGGAGAAGTCGCTTTATTTGGAGAAGTAGAGACTCTGCGGCAGGAACGCGGAATGACCGTTACGGAATTAATGAGGGAGGTGCTCGCATGATCTGGTGGGGTTTATTCAAAAAAGAGTGGAAGGAAAGCCAGACTCGTTTTTTCATCGGTATCAGCCTGCTCTCTTTAATATTTGTATTTATGTTTTTTATGATGGAAAGAAATTCTCCATTTTTCTTTTTCCTTGGTTTCGCAGTCATTGGTGTCCATGCTTTTTATTTATTCGCTGCCTGGCTCGTGTCTTTCGTACGGGAGTGGCGTGACAAAACGCACTATACCTGGTTGAATCTTCCGGTTTCCGGCTGGGTGCTTCTCAGCAGCAAACTGGCTGCAGGTTTTTCTCAATTTGTCCTCTCACTTATTTTCTCGATGATAGCTGCGGACCTGATGCTGTCGAGAGCCCTCTCCCTCACGTTCACAGAAGGATCCGCCTTTGCAGAAAGCGCACCGGTACTGGAAATCTTTCAGGAGCTGTACCGCGATTTCAGTCCATGGATATTCATGGGAATTGCTCACGGATCTGCCCAGCTCGGTTTAGCCGTCGTATTTATTTTTCTTGCATCTAAAATTATCCGTCCGCTCGGCTGGCTGGCAGGGATAGTTATTGTTATCGGATGGGGCATACTCGTTTCATTTATTCAGGAGCTTGGCGTCTACAGCATGGTCACCCAGTTCGGCATGCTTTTAAATGCCAATGCGTTAATTGAAAATGCTCTTCGTCCTCTCGGGGATGCCAATTTCGAGCTCGCTGTTGAAGAAGGCGCTGCTCTTTATACAGGGGATATTCTTTTCCATGGATTGATCTACCTCTTCCTTTTCTGGCTCTTCAGCTACCTGATCGACAACTACGTAGAAGCGTGAAGACAATGTTTTTTAGAAAACAGGAAACTGCCGAAAAAAACTTACCACTTCAAAAAGGCCGTGGCGGAAATGCCGGCACGGCCTTTTTAACTTTGCCCATTCCGTTCAGATTTTCAGATAAGCAGAAGTACTTACCTTTCATTGAATAAAGAACGAAGCGGAGTTTTCTGCATTTATTAACACCAGCTTTAACATAGCTTTTAGTTTAGAAGCTGCTATAAGGATAAGTGCTTCTTGCTGAACAGATGATTACTTAGCTGCTTAAAATTCTATTTGTTTTTTTCAGCCAGCGTTTTGACAAAATTGATTAAAATACGCTGGTATTCATGAACGGAATCGATATAAACAAATTCCCTGTCTCCATGCCAGCCGTGTCCAAGCGGACCAAATTCTACTGCTGAACCACCGTATCTCGTGAAAAACTTTCCGTCATTTGAACCGTGCTGACCGTAAAGGTTTGCTTTTTCCAGTTCGGTCTTTTCTGTTAAAGAAGTGGCCAAGGCATTCACATAAGGGTTATCCATTTTCGTTCTTATAGGATCCCCCACCTGGTGAACGTACAGCTCCCCTTTCGTTATTTCTCTAATCTGCCGAATAATCTCGTCGGGGGACTGTTTCGGCAGATAGCGGATATCAAGCGACATTGTACATTTCTTGGGGACCTGATTATAAGCGTTTCCCCCTTCTATTTTGGCTAAATTTACGGACGGGGCTCCATAAACCGGCTTTTCTTCTTCCTTTGCAAATGGAAGTTCAAAAATTTGCTCATATAGCGAGTAGGCATTTGTAATAGCATTCTCGCCTTCCCACGGTCTGCTTCCATGAGCGGCCTGTCCATAGATGAGGAAATCCAGCTGGAGCACCCCTTTTGACTGAACCGCAATTCCGAGGTTCGTTGGCTCTCCACATATGATAAAGTCTCCGGTATAACCCTGCTCCGTTAAATATTTTGTGCCATATTCGCCGCCGCTTTCTTCGTCGGGAACAATCTGCAGCATAAGCCGGAACGGGAGATCCATTTCTTTAACCTCAGCAAGGGTTTTCATCATAGCCGAAGCTCCGGCTTTCATATCCACTGCTCCCCGTCCATGCAGCTTCCCATCTTTTTCATAAGGTATAAACTGCTCTTTTTCACCTTCCACTACATCCACATGCGCGTTAAAAACTACCGATTCCTCCCCGTTTCCTATCTCGCACACAAGCATACTGTAGCCGTTGTTTTTCAGACGTTTTACTGATAATCCATTCTCCATCAACCATTTTTCGCAGTAGTCAACGATTTCTTCTACTCCTTCTTTTGATGAACTGTCTATCTTAATCATTTCTTCCAATAAAGGCGTGGAGGTCGCCATTTTTAGCCTCCTTTTAAATCCTTGATAAGTTTTTGCTTCTTCATTTATCGTTTTCACTGCTATATTTTATAATTACACTATATTTACGTTGTCATCAGCTGTTTTTTCTTTAAGGTTTGTTTATATAACGGTACAGCTCTATCATGACGGGCATATTCAATCTCTGCTTCCTGGGAGAGCCATTCTGGATTTATCTCACGGCCGGTAAGCATCGCTGAAATAACGGCCGGAATATCTGCCCCTGCTTCATGACTGAAGCTGTACCCCCCACCGATTCGGGGATTCATATCGATCACATAATAATTTTCTCCATTGTAATAGACGTCTGTATTTATATAGCCGATGTGGCCGAGATGAGTACCGATTTTTTCTGCAAGCTCCGTCAGATCATTGTTTTCTACCGTTTTACATTGATCGACGTCTCCTCCCCTCATTGCAAGCTGTTTTCTAATGAAGGAAGCAGTATATTCCCCTTGAAGATTGTTAAATATATCCACACTGAATTTTTCTCCTTTCACTGCTTCCTGAATGATAATATTGTTTTCCGGTTTTTCCACGGCAGCCTGATTTAAAAAAGTTCCTTTAATGTTTTCCACAGCCCGGCTGTAAGCATTGTTTAACTCTTTCACACTTGAAGCCGTTTCCACTCCTATAGAAGCCTGACCATTTCGAGGTTTCAATATTAGAGGAAAAAGAATTTCCTTTTTATCAACCGCCCTGACAGCTGATTCAAGGCTTGTAAAAGTTCGGGGGGTCTTTACTCCGAATGCCCCGAGTACTTCTTCATATTTTCCTTTATCCCGCATTTTGTCCACCACATCCGGATAAGAGGTAAATAAGAAGATCCCTCTTGATTCCAGCTGCTTTCGATTATTGGCAAGGAGAGAAATTTCCAAATCATTTATTGGTATAATTCCTTTTATTGGATGTTTTTCACAAATAGAAAGAATCGCATCGACATATTCCGGCTGTGCCTGATGAGGAGTAACATAGCTGATGTCCCCCTGCTGCAGGGAGGGAGCGTTGCTGTCAGGATCAGCTGTGATCACGTTCCCTTCTATTCCAAGTTTTTTGTAAGCTTCTTGAAAGTATTCTACAAAATCTATCCGTCTGGCTGTAGAAGTCAGCAGAATATCCATCATCTTTCCTCCTTCTCTATTTTTAATTTTTACCTATCCATAAACCATTTATACCCATTTAAATCGTTATTAATCTATAACAGTAAAAAATGATCATCTTTTCTCATGAAATTAGTAGGAGCTCTCCAGTGTTATTGGAGTGCCTGTAGTTCTTTTTTTCGTTCACCTGTGAAAAAGCGTTCTGGTTACGAATGATATGCGATGCACACCTTCCTGTTTTTCAGCGGAAACGCAGCCGACATAGCCAAAACCTTGCAATGAGCGAAGGGGGATCAAAAAAGAAATGTTCCTTTGATCTGTATTTTATTTAAATGCGGCCCGCCACTTAAAACAGCCCTGCCGACTAGTTTCGGCAGGGCTGTTTATTAAATGAAGCTGTTTATTCAGTTTAATTCGCTACGATATTAACGAGCTTTCCGGGAACTGCAATTACTTTACGAATTGTTTTCCCTTCCAGATCCTCTTTCATCTGCGCATCATTCAATGCCGTTTCTTCCAGCTCATCTTTGGAAGCTTCTTTTGAAACGGTGAGCTTCGTCCGTATTTTGCCGTTCAGCTGAACGACGATCTCAATTTCATCTTCTGTAAGCCAGGCTTCATCGTGAACCGGCCATGTCGCATAGGAAATCGTTCCCTCGTGTCCGAGCCTGCTCCACAGTTCCTCACTGAGGTGCGGGGCAGCCGGGGAAAGAAGCTTTAAAAATCCTTCCAGATGGCTTCTCGACAATTTTTCCTGTTTATAGCCTTCGTTTATAAACACCATCAGCTGAGAAATGCCGGTATTAAAACGAAGATTTTCAAAGTCTTCGCTTACTTTTTTCACAGTTTGGTGGTACGCACGCGTCATTTCGTCCGTGCCCTGTCCGTCAAACACTTTACCGCTTAAAGAGCCGTCTTCACTGACGAACAGCCGCCACACACGGTCGAGAAAGCGGCGCGCTCCGTCCAGACCATTTTCGCTCCACGCAATCGATGCATCCAGTGGTCCCATAAACATTTCGTAAAGACGGAGCGTATCCGCACCGTGGGATTTCATAATATCATCCGGATTCACAACGTTCCCTTTTGATTTACTCATTTTCTCGTTGTTTTCTCCAAGTATCATTCCCTGATTATAAAGCTTCTGGAATGGTTCTTTCGTGTGCACGACGCCGATATCATAAAGAACCTTGTGCCAGAAACGGGCATAAAGCAGGTGCAGGACTGCATGCTCTGCTCCCCCGATATAAATATCAACCGGAAGCCATTCTTTCAGCTTCTGCGGATCTGCAAGCTGTTCTTCGTTATGAGGATCAATAAAGCGCAGGTAGTACCAGCAGCTTCCTGCCCACTGCGGCATCGTGTTCGTTTCCCTCCGGCCCTTCATGCCGGTTTCAGGATCCGTCACGATCAGCCACTCTTCGTTGTTTGCCAGTGGGGATTCTCCTGTTCCCGATGGCTTGAATTCATCCATATCGGGCAGTGTCAGAGGAAGCTCTTCTTCCGGCACCGGTTCCATCGTCCCGTTTTCCCAGTGAATAATCGGGATCGGTTCACCCCAGTAGCGCTGACGGCTGAAAAGCCAGTCGCGGAGTCTGTACGTGATCTGACGGTTTCCTTTTTGATGCTCCTCGAGCCAGCTGCACATTGCCGTAATCGCTTCTTCATTGTTCATTCCGTTAAGAAAATCAGAATTTACATGCGGGCCGTCCCCTGGATAAGCTTCTTTGGAAATATCTCCCCCGGAAACAACTTCCACGATCGGAAGTTCAAACGTTTCCGCAAATTCGTAATCCCGCTCATCGTGCCCCGGTACAGCCATAATAGCACCCGTTCCATAACTTACAAGTACGTAATCGGCGATCCAGACCGGCACCTCACTGCCTGTTACCGGGTGTACCGCGTAACCGCCGGTGAAAACGCCGCTTTTTTCTTTGGCCAGCTCTGTACGCTCCAGGTCGCTTTTCGTTGCTACCTGTTTACGATAGGTATCCACGGCGTCCTGCTGTTCAGCGGAAGTAACTTCGTCTACGAGCTCATGTTCCGGAGCTAGTACAAGATAGGTTGCTCCATAAAGCGTATCCGGGCGGGTCGTAAAGACGGTCACCTCTCTGCCCGTTCCCTTCAGTTCAAAAACGACATCGGCACCTTCCGAACGTCCGATCCAGTTTCGCTGCATGTCTTTAATAGACTCCGGCCAGTCGAGTTCTTCCAGATCATCAAGAAGGCGGTCTGCATATGCTGTAATTTTCAGCATCCACTGTTTCATCGGCCTCCGTTCCACTGGATGACCTCCGCGTTCACTTTTCCCCTCAATCACTTCTTCGTTTGCAAGTACGGTACCGAGAGCCGGACACCAGTTGACACCTACTTCATCTACGTAGGCAAGCCCCTGATTGTACAGCTGAATAAATATCCACTGGGTCCATTTATAATATTTTTCGTCCGTCGTATTGATTTCCCGGTCCCAGTCATAGGAAAAACCGAGCGCTTTGATCTGACGGCGGAATGTATCAATGTTTATGTCCGTAAACTCACGCGGATGTTTGCCTGTATCGAGCGCATACTGCTCTGCAGGAAGACCGAACGCATCCCACCCCATCGGATGAAGCACGTTGTAACCCTGCATCCGCTTCATACGCGAAAGAATATCGGTCGCCGTATAGCCTTCCGGATGGCCGACGTGAAGGCCCGCTCCGGACGGGTAGGGGAACATGTCAAGCGCGTAGAATTTCTTTTTTGACGCATCTTCCGTCGTCTTAAATACTTTATTTTCTTCCCAGTATTTCTGCCATTTTGCTTCTATTTTCTGATGATGAAAAGCCAAAATAACTACCTCCCTGCAGATGATGTATTGTATGTAAATATAAAAAACCCCGCACCCCAACAAAACGCTGGGACGAGAGGTTTGAATCCTTCCCGCGGTACCACCCACGATTAGTGCCTGTTAAGCATTCCCTTGAGACCGGTAACGTCGGTATCACGGCGCGGATGCGCAACTCTAAGGTGAGTTCGCAGTGTCCTGACGTTAACTTCCAGCTCCCGTTAACTCTCTGAGGGACAAGACGGCTGCTAATAATCCTCTTCTCTGTCATTTAAACTATACTCGTGTCGTAACTATTGTATGCATCGGAAAGAAAACTGTCAAGCATCCCCCCGCGCGAAGCGCAGATGGGGGACTCCTCTGTCAAAAATTTTCGTCATGACAACAGGTATAATGAAAAGCAAAGCTATTGTATAAAAAAGCATCTGCATCCCGAAAAGATCCGCCATAAGTCCGCCGAACAACGGACCGATTAGCCGGCCCCCTGTAGCGATACTGTTTACGATTCCCTGGTAGAATCCTTCTTTCCCTTCCGGAGCCAGCTTATGAGCAATTGTCGGAACAGCCGGCCATACAAACATCTCCCCAATCGTCAAAATGACCATAGCTGCGACAAATCCGGCGTAAACTTCGGTCTGGGAAAGAACGATAAACGCTCCCATAAATATGAAAAGACCGGTGTAAATCTGGGCCTTTAAGGAATGAACGAACCGGTTAATGAAAAATTTAATAAGCGGCTGGCAGAATACGATCATCGCACCATTGATCGTCCATAGAAGACTGTAATAAGGAAGCGGAATGCCAATGTCCTGCGTATAGGCTGCAATGGTGGATGCCCACTGAGCGTAGGCAATCCAGCAGATCAGAAAACCGCTACACAGCAGGGCGAGCGCTTTAAAGCGCCGTTTGTGCTCGAGTATTTCTGCGTTTTCAAACACGCTGGAAGACCGCTGCTGCCCACGCTGCCCCTGCAGATGACGGAAATAAACGAGAGCCAGAATGAGAAAACTACTGTAAAGCAGCCCGTTTCCGATAAAGACAAGGTCGAAGCGGACGCTTGCCAGAAGGCCGCCGACAGCTGACCCGAGAGCAATACCCACGTTTTGAGAAACGTACATCGCGTTAAAAGGGCGTCTGCCTCCTTCCGGCCATACCGAGCCGGCAAGCGCATACATGCATGGAATCATCATCCCTGCTCCGAATCCAAGGCCGATCAGACAGAGGACGTAGGCTGTAAAAGATCCGTAGGTCGCAGCCAGCGTGAAAGCACTCGTCATAGCAATAAGCACGCCGCTTATAATCGTACGGAATCCGCCGATTTTGTCGAACAGCTTCCCGCCGATCAGATTGCCGATGACGCCGGCAAGCGCATTTATTGTTAATACACTGCCGGCCACTGTTAATGACTGTCCGAGCTCGCGCGACATATAAATCGTATTTAACGGCCAGATAAAGGAGGCTCCTGTTATGTTGATCGACATCCCGATAACGAGAATCCATATAGCTTTCGGCATAACAGTCCTCCCTTCCGTTCTTTCGTTACCCAAAATAAATAGTAACCGATATTCCCGCCCCCGGCAACCGTTTCTCTTTGCGGACGTGCGTGATAACATTAAGGGAAAGGCATCCTCTCCCCAAGAGTAGAAAAAACTTTTACAGACTCAGGAATAAGTGATTTCTTTAGGTAACATGACCATAACCGGGTATAGGCAAAAGCCACAAATACTAATAGAGCTTTTTAATCTAAGCTGCTTTGAAAATAAAGCAGATAAGCGTGCGCCTTCGTTTCCATGGGGGGGCGCAGGGCCGGCCTCAGCTAATTCCGTCCCCTCCGGAAAGCTTCCATCGGCAGATCGAAGCGGAGTTTTCTATATTTATCAACAACAGCTTTAACACAGCTTTATTTTAAAAATGACATAAACAAACAAATTTATACTGAAGGAAAGGTTGATACTGATGATTGATTTACGAAGCGATACCGTTACCAAACCGGATGACACAATGCGCCGTCTTATGGCTGAAGCTGAGGTCGGCGATGATGTCTTTAGAGAAGATCCGACAGTCAATAAACTGGAGGCTTATGCAGCCGAACTGCTCGGCAAGGAGGCAGCCCTCTTCACGACGAGCGGTACCCAGGGAAATCAGGCTGCCCTTCTCACTCATGCGGTTCCAGGACAGGAAGTGATCATGGATGAAGAAGCCCACGTTTTTGTATATGAAGGCGCTGCTATATCTGCCTTTGCCGGCCTTCAATCAAGAACGCTCCCTCATCAACACGGGCAGATGAACCTTGAGACGATTAAAAATGCCATTCGGCCTGAAGATGTCCATTATCCGGAAACAGGGCTTATCTGGCTCGAAAATACACACAACCGGGGCGGAGGCACCGTACTCCCAATCACTTATTTACAGGAGGTCCGCCGTATTGCGGATGAGCATCATATCCCTGTTCATATGGACGGCGCCCGTATTTTTAACGCTGCATCTTCCCTGGGAGTCGACGTAAAAGAGATTGCCCGCAACGTGGACAGTGTTCAGTTCTGCCTTTCCAAAGGGCTTGGAGCACCTGTTGGTTCCATGCTTGCAGGCACTGAAAAATTTATTCATACAGCTCGCAGGAAGCGGAAAATGCTCGGAGGAGGCATGAGGCAGGCCGGTGTAATTGCGGCTCCGGGTCTTTATGCATTACAGCACCGGCGGAACAGACTTAAGGAGGATCATGAACACGCTGAAATGCTGGCTGAAGCTATTCATTCCTATACCGACCTCACGATCCGCCATGAAGTTGAAACTAATATCATCGTAGCAGATACCGACACGTCCAGCCGCTCCGCTGCAGAATGGGTCCGTACGCTTAGTGAACACGGAACAGCAATTATCCAATATAAGCCGCAGGCACTGCGCTTTACGACAAATGCCGATGTCAGCCGCACCGATATTAACGAAGTGATCTCGACGCTCCAAAAACTTCAGGAGGAAAATGGATGAACTACCCTTCTTTTTTCGGTGATAAGCGCTACTATACGTGGAACAAACAGCTGAAAGATCATTTCGGTGAAAAAGTTATGAAAATTCCGATCGACGGAGGATTTGACTGCCCGAACCGCGACGGAACTGTCGCTCATGGAGGCTGCACATTCTGCAGTGTCCGCGGATCCGGAGATTTCGCAGGAAAACGCGCAGATGACCTCGTCACCCAGTTTCACAACGTGAAGACCGGTATGCAGAAGAAATGGAAACACGCAAAATATATCGGTTATTTTCAGGCCTACACAAACACGTATGCTCCGGTGGATGAGCTTAGAGAAAAATTCGAAGTTATTTTAAAGCAGGAAGGTGTGGTAGGTCTTTCCATAGCAACCCGCCCCGACTGCCTGCCCGATGACGTAGTCGAATATCTCGCTGAACTGAACGAACGCACCTACCTCTGGGTGGAGCTCGGCCTGCAGTCCGCTCATGATAAAACTGGAGAAATAATTAACCGTGCCCACGATTTTGCCTGCTATGAAGCGGGAGTAAAAAAGCTCCGCCGTCACAATATCCGCGTCTGCAGCCACATCATAAATGGCCTGCCGCTTGAAGATGAGGAAATGATGCTGGAAACGGCGAAGCAGGTCGCCCGGCTTGATGTCCAGGGAATAAAAATACACCTGCTTCACCTGTTGAAAAAAACGGCGATGGTAAAACAGTATGAAAAAGGACTTGTCGATCTGATGAAACTTGACGATTATATCCACATTGTCTGTGATCAGCTGGAAATTCTTCCACCGGAAATGTCGATCCACCGTCTAACCGGTGACGGGCCGGCAGAACTGCTGATCGGGCCGATGTGGAGCTCGCATAAATGGAATGCTTTAAACGGCATTGATGAAGAAATGAAGCGCCGCGGCAGCTGGCAGGGGAAATACTATTCCACTGAAAAAGAAAGGATGTAAAAGATGCTTTCCGACATACTTGACTATACACGAACGCTTCTAAAAGAAGTGATTCCTCCAGGCGGAACCGCCGTGGACGCTACTGCTGGAAACGGCCATGACACGCTGTTTCTCGCGCGCTGCACCGGAGATTCAGGCAGCGTCTATGCTTTTGATATTCAGGAAGCTGCCATTGAAAAAACGAAAAAAAGGCTCGAAGAAGCGGACCTCCACGCTCACGTCATTCAGGATGGACATGAAAATGCAGCTTCCTATATAAAGGAAGCTGCCATCGATGCGGCTGTATTTAACTTGGGCTACCTGCCCGGAAGCGACAAAAGCGTAACGACGTCTTCTGCTACGACGATCAAAGCCGTGTCCGGGCTGCTCGAAAAACTGAAGCCCGGAGGCAGGATTGTTCTCGTCGTCTATCATGGACATCAAGAAGGGGCCTTAGAAAAAGCAGAGCTGCTCCCCTTTATGGAAACTCTTCCGCAGGACCAGTTCCGCGTGCTCCGCTACCAGTTTATAAACCAGCGGAATTCACCGCCGTTTATTATTGCAGCAGAAAAAAGACAGGTCTGGTAAAGCATTTATTGGTGCTGATTATAGGAAACTCCGCTTTCTTCCTGCTTCAGACAGGGTTTATTTAAGGACCAGCTGGGTCGTAATGAAGCCTGCCATGTGAGCCAGCACCTGTTCTCTTTCCGGTTCATTCAGCACTTCATGGTAAAGACCCGGCCACTCTTTGTACGCTTTCTCATCAACATCCAGAGCGTTAAACCATGCTTTCACCGCGTATTTGTCTACAATTTTATCTTCTCCGCCCTGCATCACATAAAATGGAATGTTTGGAGTCCGCTTAATCTGTTTATGAGCACGGTACATATGGGTGGTCAGCTCATTGTACCAGCGGGCACTCACCCGCTTTACGAGCAGAGGATCTTCCGCGTCTCTAGTCCTCATGAACGGATCGCGCGTGCCTGTTCCCGGTTCAAGCCCATTTGGAAACATCGTTCTCGGTGCCACCCGGTTTAATACGCGGGCGGAGGAACGCTTGATCCACGGCTGGACATTGACAAGACCAAAACAGGGCGAAGACAGCACGACCATGTCCGGCAGCTCTTCCGCATGAAGATGCTGCAGCGTTGTAACCGATATTAATCCCCCCATGCTGTGACCGAAGAGAATAAGCGGCAGTTTTTCTTCGCCCGCTTCGTTAAGCCATTCCCTCACCTTATGTACATATTCTTTGAATGAATCGACGTGCCCGCGGGCCCCCTCCGTTGTACCCTGACCAGGCAGATCGCCCATGAAAACGTGAAAATTCATGTGTCTCATCTCTTCAATCACCCACTCATAGCGGGCATGATATTCCCCTGCCCCGTGGACAATAACCACTGTTGCTTTCGGCTTCCCTGCTGCTTCCCACTTCCACATCTGCCTCACCTCTTTTCTTTTTATCATCTACTTTTTCCGGCTGCTTCGTCAAGAAATTCCGCTTCCTCAATTCGCATTTCGCCTCGAACTTTTGTAAAATGAGAAGAAAGCTTAAGGAGGAGTCTGCCGTGATTCGTTATCCATATGAAGGAAAAGAACCAAAGATCGATGATTCTGCCTACGTGGCGGAAAATGCTGTTGTAACCGGGGACGTGGAGATTCATGCCAACGTCAGTATCTGGTACCATACCGTTGTCCGCGGGGATGTGGCCCCAACGATTATTGAAAAAGACGTTAATATCCAGGATCAGAGCCTGCTTCACCAGAGCCCCGGAATGCCTCTTCATATTAAAGAAGGTGTAACCGTAGGCCATCAATGTATGCTCCACAGCTGTACGATAGGTAAAGGAGCGTTAATAGGAATGGGATCCACTGTGCTCGATGGAGCAGAGATCGGCGAATCTGCCTTCATTGGCGCCGGAAGCCTCGTCACTCCCGGAACCGTTATTCCCCCTAAGGTTCTCGCTCTCGGCCGGCCGGCACGAGTCGTCCGGGACTTAACTGATAAAGATTTTGCGGAGCTGAAGCGCATCCGTCAGAGCTATGTCGATAAAGGCCGGTACTACAAGCAGATGCAGCAGTCGCAGCAGTAACTAAAAAACTCCCCGCATTACGGAGGAAGTTCCGTAGTACGGGGAGTTTTTATTTTCCTGTTATCTGCAGAGCTTCAGCTTTAAGCGTTTCTGCTTTATCTGTTTTTTCCCATGGAAGATCAATGTCTGTACGGCCGAAGTGTCCGTACGCTGCCGTCTGTTTATAAATCGGCCGACGCAGATCAAGCATTTTTATAATACCTGCCGGACGCAGATCAAAGTTATTTCGCACGACCTGGACAAATACCTCTTCACTTACTTTTCCGGTTTCGAATGTATCAATCGCAATCGATACCGGCTGTGCCACACCAATCGCATAAGCCAGCTGTACTTCACAGCGTTCAGCAAGACCGGATGCTACAATATTCTTTGCAACATAACGGGCTGCATAAGCTGCCGAACGATCCACTTTCGTCGCATCTTTACCGGAAAATGCTCCGCCTCCGTGACGGGCATACCCTCCATAAGTATCCACGATTATTTTACGTCCGGTAAGTCCCGCATCTCCCTGCGGTCCGCCGATAACAAACCGTCCGGTCGGATTGATGAAATATTTCGTCTGCTCATCAAGAAACTCTGCCGGCACGACCGGGCCGATAACCTGCTCTTTCATATCCTGCTTTATCTGCTCCAGTTCCACTTCCGGATGGTGCTGCGTGGAAATAACAATCGTATCCACACGTACGGGATTCTGATTCTCATCATACTCCACCGTCACTTGAACTTTTCCGTCCGGACGAAGATAATCCACAGTGCCGTCTTTTCGGACTTCCATTAAGCGGCGGGCCAGTTTATGAGAAAGGGAAATTGGCAGAGGCATCAGTTCTTTCGTCTGATTGTCAGCGTAGCCAAACATCAGACCCTGATCCCCTGCTCCGATAGCATCAATTTCTTCATCAGACATATTGCCTTCCCGTGCTTCCAGTGCATGATCCACGCCCTGGGCAATATCAGCTGACTGCTCATCAATAGACGTTAATACGGCACAGGTTTCATAGTCAAATCCATATTTTGCACGTACGTAGCCGATATCTTTCAGCGTCTCACGTACGACTTTGGGAATATCAACATAGGTGGACGTTGAAATCTCACCGGCCACCAGTACAAGCCCTGTGTTCACCGATGTTTCACATGCGACGCGCGCATTCGGGTCGCTCTTCATAATTTCATCCAGAATAGAATCTGATATTTGATCGCAAATTTTATCCGGATGTCCTTCTGTTACGGATTCAGATGTAAATAATCGAGTTCTGCCTGCCATACTGGAACTCCTCCTCTTACGAAATTACGGAACTCATTCCCCATCCATATCCTTTAAGATGGTGGTAACTTTTTTCTGCTGCCGTGACTTTTTCACTTTTGACAGCAATAAAAAACCTTTTCCCGAGAGGAAAAGGTTTTGTTCGCTTCCTTTCACCTCTTATCGGTCAAGACGAAATGTCTTGCAGGTTGGCACCGTTCATCTCTGGAAAACAAATGATGGTTGCCGGGCTTCTCAGGGCCTGTCCCTCCGCCAGCTCGGGATAAGAGTATCCGCTTTTGTGAAGCATATCGAATATTCCTTCCACTGTCAACATTTTAACTTTTTACATGTAAGACTTTTTACAATGCTCTTGATTTCCGTATATAGTATGTTATAAATTATATATATGACATACTAATTAAAGAAGGCGGGGAGTATGATGAGCATGTTACACGATCATCTGCAGATTGAGAACCTTTTGAAACAGTCTAATATCCACCGGCAGCTTACCGTGCCGCAGCTTGTGGAAACAGCCTTAAACCGGCACGAAGGAACGTTGACGAGCGACGGTGCGTTCAGGGCAGTAACCGGAGATTACACGGGCCGCTCCCCGAAAGACCGTTTTATTGTAGACGAAGATTCCATAACAAACGAGATAGACTGGGGTGCCGTTAATCAGCCTATCCCGCCGGATATTTTTGATCGCCTGGAACAGAAAGTAATGGCCTACCTCGCCGAACAGCCTGCCGTTTTTTATCGTAAAGCTTTTGCCGGAGCCGACAGCCGCTGGAGGCTTCCTGTTGACATTATTAATGAATATGCGTGGCATCAGCTTTTTGCTCATCAACTTTTTCTGCGTCCCGAAGAAATAGAAGGAGAAGCCGCTTTGGATCCCTTTACGATTTTGTCGGCACCAGGTTTTAAAGCTGATCCGGAACGTGACGGCACACGTTCTGAAGCGTTTGTCATTATTTCCTTCGAAAAACGCACCATCCTTATCGGAGGTACTGCTTATGCCGGCGAAATGAAAAAAGCGATCTTCTCCATTATGAACTACCTGCTTCCTTCCATGGACGTGCTCCCCATGCACTGCTCAGCCAATGCAGATAAAGATGGTAATACAGCTCTCTTTTTCGGGCTCTCCGGGACAGGAAAAACGACACTTTCAGCTACCGATGACCGGATGCTTATCGGTGATGATGAGCATGGATGGTCAAAAGATGGCGTATTTAATTTTGAAGGCGGATGCTACGCAAAATGTATCGGGCTCCACCCCGATAAGGAACCGGAAATATTTCATGCTGTCCGATTCGGAACGGTTCTTGAGAACGTGAAGCTGAAGGAAAACCGTACTCCCGATTATGAGAGCGCTTCCCTGACAGAAAACACCCGGGCTGCTTATCCGCTTACAGCTGTCCCGTCGGCAAAACTGCCGAGCACTGCGGGACATCCGGAAGTGATTTTGTTTCTGACTGCGGATGCCACTGGTGTTCTTCCGCCGATCAGCCGCCTGAATCGTTCGCAGGCGATGTATCATTTCCTTTCGGGCTACACGAGCAAGCTTGCCGGAACAGAACGCGGCGTAACGGAACCCCAGCCCGTTTTCTCCCCTTGTTTTGGGGCTCCTTTCCTGCCGAGGGATCCTTCCATTTACGCCAAAATGCTCGGAGAAAAGATCGACCAGCATGAGGCGGAAGTATACCTCGTAAATACCGGCTGGACCGGCGGAGCCTATGGAACCGGATCCCGTATGGATCTCCGTTTCACAAGAGCGATGGTCCGAGCAGCAATAAATGGAGATTTAAAACATACTTCTTCTATTACCGATGCAGCTTTCGGCCTTGAAATTCCGGCCACCTGTCCGAATGTCCCGCCGGAAGTACTTCAGCCGCGGCTCATGTGGGATAATATCAGTGAATACGAAGCTGCCGCCTCGGCGCTTGCTGATAAGTTTCATGCGAACTTTACACGTTTTAAAAATGTCACTTCTGAAATCCTCCGCGGGGGACCAGTTTTATAGGTTCATTGACCCTGAAGAATTGTCAGCAAAATATGAGCGGCGGTTCCGGAATTATCCGGAACCGCCGCTTTTTAAATGATTTTACAGATCAAATAAGAGAGTCCTATCATTTCACCAGCATACTTCGATCCTTAATATACTTAATTCCGCTTCCCTTTAATTATCTCCATGCTGAGAGGAAGGACTTCATCTTTCATCATGAAACTGAATTTCCCATCAAACCGCAGCGAGTCGGGCAGAGATTTCAACAATTTCGGCCCTTTCGTTTCATGATAGGAATCTTTTTTCTCAAGCCTGTCTATTTCTGCGAAATAAACGTTTTTAATGACCGTTTCTGATTTTCCGGAAACATGATACTGGCCAATATAGGTTATTACACGCACTACGCCACCGGTTTCTTCTGCCACTTCCCTTATCGCAGCTTCCTCTGCTGTCTCTCCTTCTTCCACCTTTCCGCCGGGAAATTCAATTCCGCGGGAAGGATGCTTTGTCAAAAGCCATTTATCCTCGTACCTGCATATCACCCATACATGTTTTGGCTCTGAAGAATAAGGATGATCCTGCGTTGAAAAACGAACCTGATTATGATAAAAATCCTGAAATATTTGTTCTTCCATCACTGTCCCCTCCGTATTGCGGCGTCGCTGCCTCTTTCCGGCCTATGAATAGCGGTTTATAATCCATTCATATTCCTGGCGGTTATTCATGTTATAAAAAGACAGCTGGATATTATCCTGAGAAATTCCTGCCTCTATCATATCGTGATATGTAATGATGTCAAAATTTATCTTTTCGATTAAACTATTAATGGAACGCTTCTCCAACTGGAGACACTCCTTGATAAGAGGCAGGCAGCTTTGATGATAGCCAGCAAGCAGAGGCTGAAGGCGGCCGTCAACCATCGGAATAACCGCCTGTACATTTTCGGTTCCGGTTTTTCTCTTAATTAGACGTATCACATCCGGATGGATCAGGGGCATATCACAGGCTGTGAAAATGTACCACTCGGCTGAGACAGAAGTCATCGCTGCTTCCATACCAGCCATCGGTCCTTCGTAAGGATGAAGGTCTTCAATAACAGGGATCTTCAGAAAAGACAACGACTCCGGTTCGTTCGTTATGACTGCTGATTTATCTGACACAGTTTCTACAGCTGCGAGAGCGTGCTCCAGAGCCGTTTTTCCGGAAATCGGCAGCAGGGCTTTGTTTTCCCCCATACGGCTCGACTTTCCTCCTGCAAGTACGATACCGGCTGTTACGCTGTGCTGAGAGATCATATGTAAAAACTCCTTTTCAGCGAAATTTAATAACGGATTCTAATGAATCTTTCCTATTTCAAGCAGAAAACTCTTAGTTGCCCGTACAGCTGCTATCGTACTGTAAGACTTATTTTATGCCCTCAAATGTATTCTTTCAAAGACTTTGGCTCTGTTATGGAAAATTGTTGATTTAAGAGGAGAAGGAAACCTGGGCTCTTCACCCATGCAGCGGAGACAGCTTTCGGACTTCCTTATATCCGGGAGAAACTTTGCGGCTATCTCAGACGTCTATGCTCCTGCGCTTGTATTACTGAAAGATGTGTTAAAGCATTCCTGTAGAGTGTTAATTTCCACTTTGAAAAAACAGGGGCCCCTCGCTAAGATAAGAATAGAGACACGACTCTACTATTCCAAACCTTGAGGAGGGACCTTACTATGAAGTTTAAAATGCAGGACCAACAAAATCAACGGATTGCCCGTATTTCTTCCAGCCACCTGATTATCGGGGTGGATATTGCCCAGCATCACCACGTGGCACGTGCTGTCAATTACCGGGGCATCGCCTTTGGTAAGCCGTTGGCTTTTGAAAACAACGAGGAAGGGTTTACCCGGCTTCTCGACAGGATCGCTGCGTGGAAGGAAGCGAGCGGCTGTACGACCGAAATCGTCGGGATGGAGCCGACCGGCCATTACTGGCTGAACCTGACCGCCTGGCTGAAGGGCCGGCAGATCGATGTTGTCACCGTTAATCCCCACCTGGTCAAAAAGAATAAAGAAAACCGGGATCATACCCAGTCCAAAAGCGATGCCAAAGACGCCCTCGTGATTGCCGACATGGTTAAAAACGGCTATTACAGCCAGATCCATCCCACGTCGGAAACGTTCGACTCGCTCCGGGTGCTCATGGCCAACCGGGAGGTGCTCGTGAAACGGCGCGTTGCGACCATCAATCAGCTGCACCGCTGGGTCGATATTGTCTTCCCGGAACTCCGGGAGGTCTTTCAGGATCTCCAAAGCAAAGGGGCCATCGCTACCCTGCGGCTGTTCCCCATGCCGAAACAACTGCGGGAGCTGGACGTGGCGGACGTGATCCACGGATGGAAAACAGGGATGAAACGTCACGCCGGCCACCGGAAAGCGGAAACGCTGCTTGCGGTGGCGAAACGGTCCGTGGGAAGCACGCAGGCGCCGGAGGCGTATCTCCTGCACCTGGACCAGCTGCTCGAAGAATGGGACCTGGTCACGGCCCAGCTGGAACGGGTGGAACACGAGGTGGCTGCCACCCTGGAGCACGTGACCTACCGCCACTCCTTCCTTGCCATCGATGGGATCAGCGATCTCTCCCTGGCGGGGATTCTGGGGGAAGCCGGTGATATTCGTGGTTTTGCCCATGGTAATGCGCTCTTACGTCATGCCGGCCTGCACCTGGCCGAAGCGAGCTCCGGCAAATGGAAAGGACAAGTGGTCCTCTCCAAACGCGGAAGGTCCCGGCTGAGGCGCTGTTTATACCTGGCCACGCTGAGCCTGATCAAAAACAACGCGGATTTCCGGCACCTCCACCACGTCAATGTGCAGGGCAAAAAGATGAAAAAGATGAAGTCGGTCATGAAACTGATGGGCAAGCTGGCACGAATCCTCGTGGCCCTCGCCAGAGGGGGAGAACCCTACTGTTCAGAGAAAGTCCGACCACTTCCGTCTGCTGTCTAGGGGGTGATCGTCCCGTCGGCTCATCGAATCATGGCTTATTCGCAGGATGAAAAAGAAAGCACGGAGGACCGGATACCACAAACCAAAGGGCCCGGACCCGTCGTTAAAGCAAAACCGGCCTCCACCCCCTGGCCAGGCATGACAAAGGAATGAGAGGGCATGGACCCGTTGAGACATGGGAGGAAAAGCCTCCAGGGACCGCGTGGAGAAGACGTGCAGGATATGGTAAAAAATGGAGTTTTCGCGACCTCCTTTCTTTCCGCCTGTCTTGGAGCGCCTCCTCTTCCGTTTCTTTCGTTGATCTATCCGTCAGGTGCGATCGAAAAGGGGGAACATCCTGCGAATGAGCGAGTATTTGAGAGATAAACCTATCTTACCGAGGGAGTCTGTGGTTGATACATGTAGAAAACTTCGCTTCAACTCGGCAGGCGCAGGCACTCCAAAAGCAACACGGAGCTTTAACAGAGACACTCATGCAGGATTGCTGCACCATGAGGCATGAAAATGGCCTTCTATAGAATAGAAAGGGAATTTATCCTCTATACAGACGGAAGGAGGTCAGAAGGGGGCTTCTTTATTTAGAAGGCAGCTCCTGCTCTGTCTTTTTACCATAAGCTGTCGTGGGCATGGGGCGGCTCCAGGGCGATGAAGGTCGAGCACCACCCGGCCGACCGCAGGGAAGACGGGATTAGCTGAGGCCTTCCCGCACGGAAAGCGCCCCATGGAAACGAAAGCGCACTTTTATTGCTTCTATACTTTATTTTCAAGGCAGACTTACTGAATCGAATGTCTATCAATGTAAGGAGGACCTTCTCTTACTATCATTCACAAAAACGAAGCGGTAATGTTTCCTTGCTTTTCTCTTTTTTATAATGAAACTTTTCCCTTTTCCTTCTGCAGATAATCAATATCTCCCAAAAGCAGCGCCAATGATGTAAGTATAAAAAAGTCTTTCCGTAATCTTTTTGTTTTCTTTATTTATTTTTCGGCAATATAAAGGTAAAGCAGGCAATTCAAAAAGGAATACCCGGGCTGCTGCTTCCTTTTCAATTGGAACCTCCTTTGTTCAGCTGCTTCGCTTTGTTTCTCAGCAGCCTCCCTCTTAAAACTGGGAATTAGAGCCCTGTTAGTAAAGAAAAGTCTCATTAATCCATCCGGCTCTACATTTTTCGACATTAGTCTCCCGACAGCTATTTTTCCATGCTATAATACCCTGAGTATGTCCATCAGACAAAGAAGAGGTGACATCATGCCCAGAAATAAATTAATTATACTTGGTGCCGGGGCTCTGATTTTAATCATTCTTTCTATTCTCCTGTTCGTGATGGATAGTGAAGAACAGGTCATCCAAACTGAAGATATAGATAATACGGAAGCTTCGGAAACGAGTCCGGAAACGGATGAAACAGCTGGAGCAGACCCCGCATCCGGATCAGACAGCTCGATCGATATAGAAGGCAGTGAAGAAGACCTTATGGAAAATGTAGAAGCAGATACCGAGGAAGAATACAGAGAAAGCACGAGAGAGGCTCTGGAAGAGTTTACTCCCGATGAGAATGATTCTTTCAGCAGAGAAGCTTTCGAAGATCACGCACTGCTTTTCACGCTTTACCAGCAGGAAACAGAAGAAAGCGTAGTAGAAGAAGGCGAATCGGCTTCAGCAGCAGAGTATGTAGCCATCGAAATGAACGGGTGGAAAAATTTCGCAGAAGAAAATTACGACTTTACGTATGACCAGTCGGAGTTTATGCAGTTCGCTGAAGAAGAACAGTCCCAGGCTCTCGATCAGGATGCAGAAGTCCGTATCTTTATCGATGAACTTGAGCAGGAGGATCCTGAACTCAGCCGACAGCAGCTCGAGTTTCAGTTTGCCCTTTCTTATATATGGCACTCTATTCAGGATGAGGCAGCTGAAGAGTACGATGTTAATCCTCAGTCGACTACTGAGTGGAATCAGCTCTATTTTGAAATCGAACAGCGCGTATTCAATTATATTTCAGAAGAAAACCCTGAATTTATCGAAGGGGAGTCCAACTAAAAAACCTTGTGCACCCGGGAAACCGGAGCACAAGGTTTTTTTGATTATTTGTCGGTGACAGATACTGTTTCAGCAGGTATTCTGGCTGTAATTTCCGGATCACCGCGGTGAATAACACCATAGGGCTGGAGCCTGCGGACAGCTTCTTCAAGTAGCTGTTCTGACCCCTGCGGAGCAAAGACATAATCGATCGTTTCTTCGCTTAGAGCCTCTAAAGCTTCCGGAGTCGCTGCATGCATCACCCGGTAGCCGATCCTGTTCCATTTCTTTGTATACTGGGCCGTTTCCGACAGCGTAACAAGCTGCTTTCTTCTCGGACCTTCTTCCGTATGGACGACAGCTGCTTTTTCGGCTTCCTTATAGAAATCTTTATCAGCGCGCACGCCCTGTTTCCCTGTCGCATGAGCTAAAGCATTTTCAAGATCCGCATACAAATCCTCCAAATCTTCCAGACCGACGGACAATCTCACAAGATCCGGAGTAACACCGGAAGTTGTCTGCTGCTCTTCGTTAAGCTGCAGGTGGGTCGTGGAAGCAGGATGAATGATAAGACTTTTTGCATCGCCGACATTGGCAACGTGCGACCAGAGGTGAACGTGTTTAATCAGTTCTCTTCCCGCTTCAACTCCCCCATCGATACCGAAGTTAACTATTCCGCCGTATCCGCCGTCCAAATACTGAACAGCAAGCTCATGGGAAGGATGCGCCTCTAAACCAGGATATTTTACCCAATTGACAGCCGGATGCTCCTGCAGTCTTTTGGCAAGAGCCAGAGCATTCTGCTGGTGCCGGTGCATCCGCAGAGACAGCGTTTCCAGCCCCTGCAGAAGATAAAAAGCATTCTGTGGACTTAAGGAAGCACCGAGATCACGCAGAAGCTGGACACGCAGTTTTAAAATAAATGCCATATCGCCGAGGTCATTGTAAACAAGCCCATTATAGCTCGGATCCGGTTCATGAAAATGAGGAAATTTATCTTTCGTCCAAATAAATCTGCCTCCGTCCACGACCACTCCTCCGATAGTGGTGCCGTGTCCGCCGATCCATTTTGTAGCGGAGTGAATAACAATGTCCGCTCCGTGCTGCAGCGGCCGGCACACTGCCGGAGTCCCAAATGTATTGTCCACAATTAACGGAATATCCGCTTCGTGGGCAACGTCGGATATAGTATGGAAATCCAGCACATTCAGTCCGGGATTTCCGATCGTCTCCCCGAACACAGCCTTTGTATTCGGCTTAATCGCATCGGCAACAGCCTGTGGATCCGTAATATCAACGAAGGAGACATCAATGCCGTATTTCGGAAGCGTAATCGAAAATAAATTGTACGTTCCTCCATATAAATGAGAAGCAGCTACGATATGATCACCGCTGTGAGCAATATTCATAATAGTCATCGTTATGGCAGCCATCCCTGAAGCTGTCCCGAGAGCCCCTACACCGTCTTCGAGAATAGCGACGCGCTTTTCAAATGCATCCACTGTCGGATTCATAATACGGCTGTAAATGTTCCCCGGCTGCTGCAGAGAAAACAGCCGTTCCGCGTGATCCGCATCTTCAAACACGTAGGATGTAGTCTGATAAATGGGAACAGCCCGGGCTCCGGTCGTCGGATCAGGCACCTGCCCTGCGTGAAGCAGCTGCGTTAATAGACCTTGTTCATCGATTCGTTTTGCCATATTAAAAGTCCCTCCTATTTTGTTTACTGACTTTTCTAACTTCTCTTTCTTTTTTCATAAATCCTGCTTTCCAGGAAAATTCCTGTGAATCAGCTCTTGATACTCGGTTTACAGAAAATTTTAATTACTTTACACTATGAAAGAATGCTATGCAAAGAAGGGAGTATGGATCATGAAACCTGCTGTATTTTTTGACCTGGACGACACAATTCTATGGGATGCTAAAAGCATTCAGCTGGCTTTTGACCGGACATGTGCTTTTGCAGCCGATACATACGGAATTGAGGCCGACAGGCTGGAAAAAGCTGTCCGCAGTGCAGCGAAGAAACGTTATTCCTCCTACGAAACCTACGAGTTCACCCAGAAGATCGGCATTAACCCTTTTGAAGGTCTGTGGGGAGCTTTTGAAGATGAAGAAGAAGGCTTTGCCGAACTAGCTGTTATCATTAAGGAATACCAGCTCCATGCATGGAACGACGGACTGCTTGCTCTTGGAATCGATGACCATAAAGCTGCTGAAACGCTCGCCGCGCGTTTCATAGAGGAAAGGAAAAAAGCTCCTGTCCTGTTTGAAGATGCTCTCGAAGTACTTGCTGAGCTTCAAGACAGAGCTGTTCTCGTTCTGCTCACCAACGGCTCTCCCCAGCTGCAGCAGACAAAATTAACTATCACACCGGAAATCACCCCCTATTTTGATCATGTCATTATTTCCGGAGCTTTTGGGAAAGGCAAACCGGATGCTGAGATCTTTGAATATGCGCTGGATGTGAGCAAAGCAGAAAGAAAAAATACGTGGATGGTCGGCGATAACCCAAAAACGGATATTTTAGGAGCAAACCGGGCCGGTATTACGTCGGTCTGGCTGAACCGCTTCGGCAAAGAGAAAGACTCCGGGATCGAGGCCGATCACACTATTAAGGATCTGCACGCCCTCCTCCCGCTTATTCCAAATGAACAGAACAAAAGCAGATGACGAGGGGAGCTTTCTTTGAAAAATCGGAATCGTTTAGTGAATTAGCAGGATGATTTCCATTACAGGCGGACGCTTTCCGTGGGACTTGTCTTCAACTAATTCTTCTTCCGCTGCGCTTCGTTAGAATGGATTTTCAGAATGTGATGACCTGAAGCCGCCCCCTCCGGAAAGCGTCCATCAGAAGAGGCAGCAGCCTTCTGTAATGCTATCGAGATATCTGGATATTGATATTGTCTGCTGTCTAAGCCCCTCCTTTCAAAAAAGAGGGGCTTTTTTGGTGACTTATCGTAAATTACAGGCACCGGCAGACAGGAAAGTCGTTACACTTGAGATCAAGCCGCCTCGTGCTAAATAGCCAGCTTTACAGGCCGGGAAGCCGTTACGGTTACGGATTCGTTTCTATGGGTAAAATGCAGCGTTTTTCCTTCCAGCAGCTGATAGACTGCTTCTTTTCTATTCAGCGTTACTTCCAGGAGACGCCCCTGGTATTGAATACGGAAAGACAGCGTGTCCCATTCCTTTGGCAGGACCGGACGGAAGACGAGTCCTTTTTCCTTCACCCGCATGCCGGCAAATCCAAAAACGAGTGCCAGCCATGTTCCGCCCATATTCGCTAAATGAAGACCGTCTTTCGTGTTTTTATGCGTGTTATCGATATCCAGCCGCGCCGTTTCAATAAAGTAGCGGTATGCTTTGTCCCCGCGGCCGAGTCTGGCTGCCATCATGCTGAATACACAGTAGGATAAGGAAGAGTCGTGCGTCGTCACTTTTTCATAATAATCATAGCTGCGGCGCATCGTTTCCTCATCCGCCTCATCTTCAAGCAGAAAATGACCGAGAACAGTATCCGCCTGTTTACATACCTGATACCGGTAAAGTGTAAGCGGGTGATAATGGAGCAGGAGCGGAAATTTCTCTTTCGGCGTATTTTCCAGGTCCCATACTTTTTTATTTAAAAACGTATCGTCCTGTGCTTGAATACCGAGTTCATTACTGTAAGGCAGGTACATATTTTTTGCTGCCTTTTCCCACTGCTTCATTTCCGATTCTTTAAGATCCAGCTTCTCCGCCCAAACCCGGCGGTCTCCTTCCGGCAGTTTCTGCCATGCTTTCACTGCCCAGCGTAGGCTGTGCTTTGCCATCACATTTGTATAATAGTTATTATTGACGATACACGTATATTCGTCGGGACCTGTAACATCGTCGAGCCGGAACATGCCGTTTTTCTCGTGACCCATGTCCATCCACAGGCGGGACGTTTCTGTGAGTACCTCAAGCATATAGTCTCTTAGAAAGTCTTCGTCACCGGTGACGAGATAATACTGGATAAAGCTGTAGGAGATATCTGCGCTTATGTGATACTGGGCTGTCCCCGCAGGAAAATAGGCTGAGCACTCTCCGCCGGTAATAGTGCGCCATGGAAATAGAGCTCCCTGGGAGTGCCCAACTTCTTTTGCTCTCGCCCTCGCTGCATCGAGAAGGGAATGGCGGTATTTAAGCAGCTGTTTTGCAATCTCCGGCTGTGTCATCAGAAAGACAGGGAACATATAGATTTCCGTATCCCAGAAATAATGTCCTTCATAGCCTTCCCCGGACAGTCCCTTTGCAGGTATATTGCTGACCGCATCACGCCCGGCGGACTGGAGGAGATGATACAGATTGAAATGAATCCCCTGCTGCAGCGATTCATCTCCTCCCACCTTTAAATTGGCCTGCATCCAGAAATGATCAAGATATTCTTTCTGTTCTTTCTCCAATAGAGAAAACGCCGGACGTCCGGCTAGAACTTCCTCCGCCTTTTCCTTCAGCCTGTTTTCATGCCTGTACGTATCCGTATACGCATTCCAGCGCGTTAATACTACTGGACCATCTGCTTGAAACGAATAGGTTTCCGTGAGCTTTCCTTCTTCTTCGATGACTTCTTTATCAGCTTCCGCTCCTTCCAGCAAGGAGCAGGAGGCGCAATGTACATTCAGCTTCGTTTCATACGTCTGATTTGTTACATGCAGCACTTCCCCGGCTTCCTGGGCCGTAACATGAAGACGCTCTGCGTGACCGCTTGCTACACGCGGATCATTCGGATCAACGAAGTTGCTCACATTCCCGTTTACAGAAGCTGCAACGTGCACTTCTGCGGGTGTCGAAGGGTCGATAGTTATTTCCTGGGCAAACAACTCTTTGCGCGTAAACGAAACGAGCCGGCGGAATGTCAGCTTCACTTCTTTTCCTTTAGGCGATCGCCAGTGCACTCTTCTTTCCTGAATTCCGCGGTCCATATGTAAAACGCGCTCAAGGCCGAGGATTTTTCCGCTGAACATGGAAAAGCGTTCTCCGTCAATATCAATCGTCACCGTCTGACTGTCGATAATATTAACAAGCTTCTGCTGTGTTTCCGGGAAAGCGTACAGCTTTTCTCCATATTCTATTTCCGTTTCGTCATGATAGGCGTTAATGTATGTGCCGCGGATTGAAGTCATATCCGGTCCGTATCCTTCTTCCACGTTCCCGCGGACACCTAAAAAACCATTTCCGAGAGAGAACAGACTTTCATTTACGAGCAGCTGCTCCTCGGTTAATTCATTATTGGTTACATTCCAGGTCATCGTTTCTGCCTCCTTTTTCTAATCGCTTTTTACTAAGCTCTGTTAAAGAGTTCCGTGCTGTTATTGGAGTGCCTGCGGCTCCTCCGCCTGCCGCGGAGAAAGCATGCGGCTTCCCTGACGTCCGAAAGGATCTTTCCGCTTTCTTTTTCCGCAGGCGTCTCGAAAAATCGTCTTGGCACCGGCTTTACGGAATGAGAAATATTGTTCATTAAAAACAGAAGTACGTCTCTTTCAGGGCTAAAAAACGAAGCGGAAACCGGCCCGTGGAAGAAGGAGATTGGAAGATCCCGCAGGACACAGGTCCTGCCCGGAAAGCGTCCCCATGGAAACGAAGGCGCACGCTTCTCTACTTTATTTTCAAGGCAGCCTTTTACTAAAGATCTTTTTTTATTTCCCTCACAACATGGGCGAGCTCCGGCAGGATGAGTTTATTCATTGCCAGTTTTACTGCCCCGCTCGAACCAGGCATCGCAAAAACAGCGGTGCCATTTTTCACTCCGGCTGACGCTCTGCTCATGATGGCAGCCGAACCGATATCTTCTGTATAGCTGAGCATGCGGAACAGTTCGCCAAAACCGGTAATTTCCTTATCAAACATCTTTGTTACTGTTTCAATCGTTATATCCCGCTTCGCTATGCCGGTGCCTCCGCTCAATAAAACGGCATCGACCTCCGGATGGTTAAGCCCCTGCTCGACAGCGCGGCGGATCTGGGTTTCTTCATCAGTCACAATTTCATAAGCGGCCGTAACAAAGCTTTTCTCCTCAAGCAGGTCCTTGATCAGCTTTCCACTTTTATCAGTTTCCTTCGTACGGGTATCACTTACAGTAATAATTTTACAGCGGACGACATTAGGTGCTTCCTGTTTATGTTCTGTTACGCTCATGCATAATCCTCCTATTAATTTCGCTTGCTTCCTTTTCTTACTTCATCAAATTCTTCCTGCTGCTCTTCTGAGTTGTTTTCGTTATACTCTCTGTCTGACAGCCAGCCAGCAGCAGTACTATAGAGATCAAACCTGCTTTTTTCAAATTTCCCTTCCTGATCTGGGTATAGATTCCTTCAGCCAGATCCCCACATCCCACGGAACATCTGCTTTTGTTAGGCCTATACCCTTTCACCATAAAGATTTAACAACCGGCTTGTTATTTCAAACTTGTTTTCTTTAATGGCCGGTCCGAAAACGAGAAACTGCCTTCACGACGAAATGTCATGAAGGCAGTATACTGGTTTCTGTCCAGAAAACTTGAAGCTGCTGCTTTACTGTTTCAGGGGTTCCTTATTTTTGAGCGCTTCCGTTATCTGCGCAAGAGTCATACCCAGCTCCAGCCCGACTGCGGCTGCCGCAAGAATATGATAAACGTGATGTCTGCCGGTCAGACTCGTATAGAATTCTGCTTCGGTGCCGTCTTTCTGTTTGACCGTGAACGTCATCCCATCAGCATCGGAACGAATGTCCGCGGCAGATAGATCAACGTCTTCCCTTTCCATGCCGTAATAAACGAGGCGTGCTGCATTTTGCTTATCAGATACAGTCTTGTTTTCCTCATCTTTGTTTAAAAAAACCGTTCCGGTTTCAGGAAGCAACTCCACTATTCCCTCTTTTGTTTTTTGATCAGCGGGCTGAGTATTTTCTTCTCCAGCTGCCGGGACGATAACGAAGCGGCCAAAGATGTCCCGAATTCCGTCTTTCTGCTCTGTACTCATGCCCGCAATAAATATGTCATGTTCCGGTTTCAGCTGTTTATTTATCGTTCGTGCAGTGTCATCAGCACTTTCATTATCGGCAGTCGCGAGCACGTTGTATTCCGCTGAAAGAATCGTCTTCATCCAGTGTTTCACATCCGCTGTTCCTTCGTTTTCTGCAATACCAATCACTTTCAGTTCCGGAGAAGCTTTAATTAAACGTTTCGCGTCATTCCCTGTCCCTGCGATGACACGTTTTTCAATCGGCTGATTGATTTTATTCGTTATTTTCACGACTGTAAATGGAATGGAAGCAAAAACAACGAGCAGCAGAATCGCCAGCTCTATGCTTACGTTCGCCCCGAAAAAGATGGCAAACGAGGCTGCGATCCAGTAGACCACATACGTTGTCCCGAAGAGACGCTGGACGCGGGGCGTATACTCCAGCGGTGTCTCTTCCTTCCGGCGGACAGCCAGATAAATAATAAAAATGACCGCAAAAGTGGCGGTTGCCGCAAGAAGCTGGACGTTTGCTGAATCTGCAAACGCAACGACAATAAGCGGTATGAAATACAGGAGTTCTGCAGGTGTCGAGATGCTTTGTTTGTTTTCTTTCATCCACTCCCTGTAGCGGTTATTCTCATAGGAATGAAGCTGCATCATATGGACACTCCGCCTGATTTCAATCGAAACCGGAAGTATCCACGTAACGAGCAGCAATGTAAAAAGGATAATTGTATTAATCATGAAGATCTCCTTATAATCGTTTTCAAAAATGAAAGCTCTGGTCGTGTTTTTGTTAAAGAGCGCAAGCAGGTTTCCTGACGCCGAAAACATTGAAAAAAAACTTTGCTGAAGTCTGGTGCTGATAAATGTAGAAAACGCAGCTTCGGCCTGCCCTGGAGGAAATTTTCAGGAGGAGCTCCTTAGGGACTTTCCAATCTCCTTCTTCCCCGGGCACGTTTCCACTTCGTTGTGATTTTCAATGACGGCAAGTCCGCTGTTTGAACGACGAATTTATAAAATTGGAAACCATAGCTATGGCAGAGAAGCCTGGGGAAATACTGGTACACCCGGAAATCTCCCCCCGCTTCATCAAAGAAGGTGTCCTGTGCGATCATGTTCGATCGTCGGACACCTATTTTTTGAGCAGTCTGTATAACACTTCTTCCAGAGGTTTCGGATCGGTAACCGACTGAATGGAAGCTTTTAAAATTTCGTCTTTATCGCCGTCCGCCCAGTTTAATGAATACCCGCACGAAGCAGCCAGACAGCGGATAAACTCTCTTGAGGCCCGGCCGTTTCCATCACGGAACGGATGCAGCACGTTTATTTCCGCAAAGTAGTGCGCCAGCTTACGTGCCAGTTTACGCTTGGAAAAACTATGCCACGGCTCGTTTCTTAAAAATACAAATAAAGTCAGAGCACTCGGTTCAATATGCTTTCTTGGAGCAAAAGTAAAACCGTCTTTTGAAATATTTTCTTCTCTCACTTTTCCCGCAAAGGGATACAGATCCTGGAAAATCCAGGCGTGGATACGGCGTAAATGGGCAAAGTCAAAAGTTTCGTCCAGTGGACGCAGTGCCAGTTCCGCAAGCCTTTTGGAAGAAAGCATGGCATCGAAACGCTGCAGCTGCTCCTCGTCCCGGATGTCAAAGTGGTTAATCAGTACATCCGTTCCGGGATAGCAGTATTTTGACTCCCCTGTCCCATATTTACTCATAGCGTGATAGCTCGAGCGCCTGTTGAATAAATGCTTCCTGGCTCATGTTGCCTGCCAGCCGCTCTTTTACGAGTGTCTCCTCTTTTACAGACAAAGTCATCCCTTCCACTGCAAGAGAACCCTTTGCCGATCGAAAAGCGGATTCAATATCCATTCGTTTTGCTGTCACTGCTTCATCGCCTCCGTTTTCTGATCCTGTCTCTATTATACTACATTTTTCACAAGGATTAAAACGCTGACTCTTTCTTTTTCGCGTAGATATGGTGAACAGCAGCATTGATTAAATAAAGCAGAGAAAGGACACCAAAAAAGCCGTTCCAGCCGATAATATAGTAAAAGCTGTAGTCTTTAATGCTTTCCATATGCATATTGGAAGGATCCGTCCATCTGGCTATCCCAAAATGGTAAAAAGCCACTGCAATCAGGAGTGTTCCTGTTACTTGGAGCATAATGTAGAGCGTAGATTTCAGTTTCGTCATTTCAATGCGGTCGGTCAGAATATAAAACAGATAGCCGACAGATGCAAACGTAACAAACATCAGCATAACGAGAGAAATGACAAGCGTTGCCTCATTAATCATAGAAACCCTCCAATTTTGAAAGCTCTTTCTATTATAAACCTTTCCAGTCCCGAAAGAATACCCTCTTCCCTTCTAATTCTATCCATATTAGAATAGACGGAGTGCAAGCAGGAAAGGAGAGAACCGGTATGTCTACACGTATGGCTTATATAATCGTTATGGCCGGAGCTGCGCTCTGGGGAACGACAGGGATCTTCGTTAATGAACTGAATGCTTCCGGCTTTACCCCCTGGGAAGTCGTTGGTATCCGCCTGTCTTTTTCTGCGCTGCTGCTTCTGCTTTTTCTGCTTCTTTTCAAACGTCATCTTCTCTATGTCAAACTGCGTGATCTGCCGTATTTCATCGGCACCGGCATTATCAGTATCGCTTTTTTTAATTATTTCTTTTTTACGGTCATTGATACAGCGACTATTTCACTCGCTGTTGTCCTGCTTTATACCGGACCCGTTTTTGTCGCGGTCATTTCCCGTTTCACTTTTAAAGAAGCCTTTACAAAAAGAAAAGTCGGAGCCCTCATCCTCATGCTTGGAGGCTGTGCTCTGACCGTCGGTCTCATTCCTGCCGGAGCCTTGTCCGTCTCCGGAATGACGATTGTTTTTGGTGTGCTTTCCGGTTTCTTTTATGCTCTGTACAGCATTTTCGGGAAATATGTCAGCGGACGCTACCATACGATGACAATTACGACGTATTCGATGATATTCGGCAGTCTCTTTCTTGTTCCGACAAGCAGACTCTGGGAAAAATCTTCCCTTCTCTTTTCACCTTCCGTTCTTCTTTACGGGCTTGGACTCGCTGCTGTTGCCACTGTTTTTGCGTATATTTTCTACACAGCAGGGCTCCGCTATATTGAATCGGGCAGAGCAGCAATATTGTCCACAGTAGAGCCAGTAGTCGCTATTATTATCGGTATGCTCCTTTACAGCGAAGTGGTCACTCTCTGGCAGGGGGCGGGAATGGCACTCGTCATTGCTTCCGTTCTGTTAACCGTTCAGCGCCAGAAGCGGAACCACCCGATGGCACAGAAGTGGCGCGGGAAAAAAACAGGATAGCAAGCAGAAATAAAAAGACGCTCCGCCTGATCCAGGGAGCGTCTTTTTTGCATATTCATTTATTAAAAACTCTGCGAGTGCAGTTTCCAGATCCGCTGCTGCTCTTCAAACCGGTCACCTGGATTGGAACCCGTTTTTACTGGGACCAAGGCTGCGCAATTTTAAAGCAGACTACCCGCTGTTCTGTCATCTCCTCGATGGCATAGGCAACCCCTTCACGGCCGATTCCGGATTTTTTCACTCCGCCGAACGGCATTTCGTCGACCCGGTAATCACTGCTGTCGTTTACCATGACACCACCGACGTGCAGGTGATGGACCGCGTAGAAAGCGTGGTCGATGTTGGAAGTGAAAATACCTGCCTGCAGGCCGTAGTCCACATCATTGGCGGCCTGCACCGCTTCCTGTATACTTCCTACGGATTCGAGCATCACTACAGGTCCGAATACTTCTTCATAATACAAGCGGCAGCTGTGAGGAACGTCGATAAGCACGGTTGGGTCGTAGTAGGCACCGTTTCGTTTCCCGCCGTGGAGAACCTTCGCTCCAGCATCGACAGCTTCCTGCACCCACTCTTCGATGCGCTCTGCTTCCTGTTCATTGATAAGCGGTCCGACATCCGTCCATTCCGACTGTTTATCACCGACTTCGAGTTCTTTCGTCCTCTCTGCAAATAATTCGGTAAAATCTTCAAAGAGGGCTTCTTCAATAAAGACCCGCTGGACGCCGAGACAGTTCTGGCCTGCAGCTGCAAAGGCTCCGGAAACGGTAGATTTTACAGCATCGTGAAGATCAGCATCTTTCATAACAATGACCGGAGAGTTCGATCCAAGCTCCATGCCAAGCTTTTTCAACCCGGCTTTTTCTGTAATCCTGTTTCCGGCATTAGTTCCCCCGGTAAAAGAAACCATTTTCACTTCCGGGTGGGAAACAAGCGCGTCACCCAGCTCCCTTCCTGAGCCTGTCACTACGGAAAGAAATCCGCGCGGCACTCCTGCCTGATCAAACGCTTCTGCGAGCATCAGCGCACTGAGAGGAGTAACAGAAGCTGGTTTCAAAACGACCGGATTTCCTGCAGCAAGAGCAGGGCCGACTTTATGAGCGACGAGGTTGAGCGGATCATTAAACGGCGTGATTGCTGCCACAACTCCAATTGGGAACCGGAAATAGTAGCCCGTTCGGTTTTCGCTTCCTTCCCGCTGATCAAAATTGATCGTCTCGCCCTTAATACGTCTCGCTTCTTCGGCACTGATACGAAGCGTCTGAACCGTGCGGCTTACTTCTCCGCGCGCTTCCGTAATCGTTTTCGATCCTTCTCTTGCAATCGTATACGCATAGCGCTCATGATACTCTTCTATATAGTCTGCAGCCCTCTGCAGGACATTAATTCGCTCATGTGTCGGCCAGGAGGAAATGGAACGGAAGGCTTCCGCTGCCTGGGTAATCACGTTTTCAACAAATTCCGCTGATGCTTTCGGCACCCGGGCAATCATTTCATTACTCTGCGGGTCAAATACGTCAAACGTTTTCGTTCCGCTGACCCAGTCCCCCAACACGTACATTTTTGCTGAAAGCACCTTCGTCTGCATGCTCCAACACCACCTCTCTTTAAATTACTGTCTTACAGCTGTCCGCTGGCGCTCGAAATGAATAAGGTCGATCAGGAGGGAAAAGCCTGTTTCTTTTAAACCGGCCCCTGCCCCCGTCAACAGAATAGGCCCTGCAAGATCACAGTCAAACAAAATAGCATTTGTTGCACCTGGAACTGTGGCCAGCTGATTGGAGACATCCAGTTCCTCCGGCTTCACTACAGCTTCCACTCCGGTTTCCGTGCGCGTTATTTTTGCGACAAGACGGATTCTTTTACCTCGTTCGATGGCATCCGTCAGCATGTCCTGCGTAATCTGAGTAATTCCTGTACAGGCAACATCCGATGCTTGTAAAGGAGAGTTCATGACGACATTCGACAAAATAACTGCTTTATAACGGGCATCGTATCCTTCCACATCACTCGTTGGATCCGCTTCCGCATAGCCGTGAGCCTGTGCCTGTGAAAGTGCTTCCTCATAGGAAAGCCCTTTTTCCATCTCGGTGAGCATATAGTTTGTTGTACCGTTAAGGATGCCGGTAATCTGTTCGATTGAATTACCGCGGAGTGTCTCCAGAGGCAGCCTTAATGCCGGGGTGCCGCTCATAACCGTTCCTTCAAACCCCCAGAACGCTCCGTTTTCTTCAGCCATTTTGGAAAGTTCCTGATAACTTACAGCTACCGGTCCTTTATTTGTCGTAATCACACTTTTTCCTGCCTGAAAAGCAGCCTTGCAGTGATCGACCGCCGGCTGGCCGGTTTTCACATCCGTAAAGGTGACTTCCACAATCATATCAGCATTGGTTTCTTTTATCGTTTCCAGGCTGTCGAGTCCGAATACTGTTCTCGCAGTACCTTTATATTCATCAAGCGGTTTTTTTTCACGTGTAAGCTGAAGCAGCTGATCCGCATCAAGGCCTTCCGGGTCATACACGGATCCTTTCATGACATCGGCAACCGCGACTACGATCGTTTCCAGTCCTTCTTCCTGCTTCAGTTTCTCTTTTTTATCCTGAAGAATCTGCAGAAGTCCCTGGCCGACACCTCCAAATCCTATAAAAGCGAGTTTTACTGCCATTATAAACGCCTCCTTCTTTATTCGGCCCGGTTAAAATCCATTGGTAAAACAGCAGGGGAGCTGAGCACCGTTCTGACTGGCAACTAGGAAGACGGGAGCGGCTCCAGGCGTCAATCTATCACTCTCAGATACCCAAGCCCCGGATTTCGTCTTTTACTCATCTGCTCTGCCCTGTGTTTTTACGTTTTTCGTTCAGGCGTTTGTATACAGCTCTTTCGGGAGTGCATGAAATGCCTGCTCCAGGTCCCCGATAAGATCTTCAATATCTTCAATACCGGCAGAATAACGGATCAGGCCTTCCGGGATCCCCATTGCAGCCCGCTCTTCCGGCGTACATTCCACGTGGCTTGTCGTCCTGGAAGGTCCGACGATCGTTTCCACAGCTCCGAGGTTTGCAGCTCTGTTGGCAAACTGAAGCTTCGGAAGCAGGTGGCGCACGGTATCCACTCCTCCTTTGACAGAAAAGCTGAGCATTCCTCCGAATCCGCTCATCTGCTCTTTCGCAATATCATGATGGGTATGCGTTTCGAGTCCTGGATAGAAAACATCATCTACCCAGTCCACTGTCTGCAGGTATTCCGCAACTTTCATCGCGTTGTCGTTCTGGCGTTCAATACGCAGACTCAGTGTTTTCATTCCGCGGAGCAGAAGATACGCAGCCATTGGATCGAGCGTCGCCCCGTTAATCTCACGGTAGTGGTAAACCGGCTCAACCAGCTCTTTTGCCCCTACGAGAGCACCGCCCAGTGCATCGGCATGGCCTCCGAGGAATTTTGTTGCACTGTGGATAACAAGATCCGCTCCCAAATCCAGTGGATTCTGGTTGATCGGTGTCGCAAACGTATTGTCGACGATCACAATCGCTCCGACAGCTTTTCCTGCTTTTGCCATCCGCTCGATGTCTGTAATTTTCACTGTCGGATTCGTCGGTGTTTCCAAATAAAGCACTTTACAGCCTTTTGCTACTTCTGCTTCAATGGCTTCATGGTCGCCGGTATCACAAAGGCAGACTTCCACATTCTGCTTCGGAAGAAACTCTGTGAAAATTTTGTTCGTCCCGCCATACGTATCTTTTATCGAAACGACCCGGTCTCCAGGGAAAAGGTACGTGCCAAGCGTATTGCTGATGGCTGCCATTCCTGTAGAGAAACTTGTCGCGTGCTCCGCTTTTTCAAGAATACGGATTTTTTCTTCAAACGCTTCGACCGTCGGGTTCGTGTTCCGCCCGTAAATATGGCCCTTTTTGTTCCCTATGGCCACTTCGTACCACTCATCCATATCCTCGTAGCCGAAAGAAACACTGTGCACTACCGGCACCTGTGTTGCTCCAAATGCCAATGAATCTTTTTCGCCTGCCCAGATTGCTTTCGTTCCCATGTTCGTTTTCTTCATAAAATGACCTCCTTTAAATTGGTTGTAACTATTAAGATATTTCGCCGCCGTGCTGATTCAGCAGGAATGGATGCTGGACAATCAGCTCCCGCGGATACTTGGAAAATGTTTTGCATCCGGTTTCGGTAATCCGGAGCGTTTCGCTTATCTCAATGCCGTACTGGTCGAACCAGAGAGCAGGAATCAGATGAAACGTCATATTAGGCTCCAGTACCGTCTGGTCATCCCGGCGGATGCTTGCAGTATGCTCTCCCCAGTCCGGCGGATAGCCGAGACCAACCGAATAGCCGAGCCGGGCTTCTTTTTCGATGCCATACTTGCTGATCGTCGTACGCCACGCTTCTTCCATATCCCCGCAGGTCGCTCCAGGTTTCGCCCGGTCCAGAACTGCGGCAATTCCTTCCTGAACAATTGGAGTCAGCTGATGCAGGCGCTCATCCGGATTGCCGATCGTTACCGTTCTGGCCAGCGGTACGTGGTAACGGTTATAGCAGCCGGCAAGCTCAATAATCGTCGAATCCCCGTCTTCAAAAGGACGGTCTGTCCATGTCAGATGCGGGATTCCTGTATTTTTACCAGAAGGAAGCAGAGGAACGATGGAGGAATAATCTCCGCCGAATTCTTCTGTACCACTGATGAGGTTGTAATAGATGTGTGCTGCAGCATCGCATTCCCTGCTACCGATACGGATATTTTCAATACCGTGGTGCATCGCCTGATCACCGAGGACGGCTGCCTTTTTCATATATTCAATTTCCTGATCTGATTTAACAATTCTCACTGCATTAACGATCAGGTCGCCGTCTTTAAAAACAGCATTAGGAAGTGCCTGCTGCAGTTTCACATACGCTCTTGCCGAGAAGTAGTAGCTGTCCATTTCCACGCCGATGTTCCGGTTTCCCTGCCCTATCTGCGTCAGTATTTCTCCAATGAATGTCATTGGATGATACACTTTTGAATGAACATAATAGTCGGGATAAGGAATGATATTATCATCGTAGATCCAGGTTTTCAGGCGTGCCCCACTCGCATCAAGATAACGACCAATCCAAAGTGGCTGTGGTTCGTCGATAATGATCACTACCATCTGGTGGACATAAAAGGACCAAGCGTCATACCCCGTAAGATAATTCATATTGGCCGGGTCTGTAATCAGCAGAACCTCTATATCGTTTTCCATCATGCGGTGTTTCGTTTTCTGCAGTCTCTCCTGATATTCCTGAATATCAAAAGGCAGCATCGCCATCACCCTCTTCCCTTTTCTGAATGTTTAAACTGTTCTTACTTTTAATCATAACCGGTCTTCCTTCAAGTTATGATGTACAATCTGTATGAACGTTTGTCTCTTTTGTTTGTACAGTTTGCATGATAGGAAATAATCAGGTTAACACCAGGCGTTATCGGGTAGAGAAAATGTTGTTTCCAGTAGGGATCCGCTGCTAAAGTACATACGAAAAGCGGCCGCATTTTTTGCGGCCGCTGACAGGCTGTTTATAAAGTGTTTTTTATGTAAAGGTGGACGGTTCACTGCTTCCGACTGCGAGTTGGAAGAATTGGATCTTCGGCTCATCCTTGAGATGGAGTGCAGTCAGAAGATCCTTTTCCATGTCCGTGAAAAAAACAGCTGAAGACCAGCCCTCAGAAAAAGTCTCCGTCTGAAACGAAGAGCATATCCATTATCCGGTTTGTACAGAATGGACATCTAATAGGATAAGCATTCAATTATCAGCAGCGCTTTAACTGTTTTCCATATCTTTCATCTTCCAGAGACGGATCGTCAGTTCAAGCAGAAAAACATCGTCAGCATCGATCAGTGACAGTTTTGTCAGAGATTCAATGTTGCGGAGCCGGTAAAGCAGTGACTGCCGGTGAAGATGAAGCGCCCGGGCCGTCTGACTGACATTGCCGTTGTATTTGTTATAGGTTGTAAATGTTTCAATTAAATCGGTCTGCCGTTTTTTATCATATTCCGCCAGAGGCTCTACCGTATCACGGACGATCTGGTCAATACTCGCATTTTCTGAAACGGCAAGAAGCAGCCTGTTAATTCTCGTATCCTTGTAAAAGGTCCGTCCTCCGGGGCCATGCTGCTTCATACCGATATCAAGTGCAGATTTTGCTTCCCTGTAACTGTCATGAAACGCTGTTGGTTCACTCCGCTTGGAGGCAATTCCCCAGGAGAGTTCGATCCCTGTCAGCATTTCATTGAGGCGGCGGTCCACCGAATCCAGAAACTGATTTGCCGTTTCCGTATAAAGCTGATGATCTGCTTCCAGAAAAATAATTACTTCATTCTCATCAAACGTCGTCATCGCTCTTTTATTAAGAAATCTGGCGGCGTTTGTAATTTCTTTCTGAATATAATAGTTTACGTTCTGCAGAGAGGACGTCGGCGGATTGTCGGATTGAAAAGCCGGGAAAACGCTCCTTCTGCCACGCGAATGGATTTCTCCGACGATGCATACATAAGGAAGTGATAAATCGTAGCCGAGCAGCTCCGCTTTTGAACGAAGCACATATTCCTCTTCCCCGCTCTGCTTAGCAAGCTTCAGAATAAAATTATCTTTTAAACGGATTTCCGTCATTTCGACCGCATTTTCTTTTACAAAAAACAGGGCACAGGCGGTGACGGCATGTTCCAGCACATTCATTGTAAACCAGTTTATCTGCTGCTGGGGATTGGGTCGGAACCAGAGGTAGCCCTGCTTGCGGTGATTTGTATTTACGAGAATCCTCCCCCATCGTTCTCCAAGAATGTCAAAGACATAAATATGAGGATGCAGCCGGTGAGAGCTGAATTCTTCTCCTAAAAACTGCTCTGATTCATATTTCTTCGGCTCCGTCATTTCCTTATTTTCCACCGCTTCGAGAATTTCTTTCCCCGTATGATAAAAAGCCCGCATCCTGCCATCGTATTCTGTAATGATGGAAGGCATGCCGAGATGCCTGTGAAGAGCTTCGGATATTTCCTGAATATCGCCTTCGTGAAGCACTTTATTAATGAACTCCTGACGGATCTCTTCTGTTACCTGTCTTTCGTCGCGTTTACCCCGGTTAATCTCTTCCAGTACAGTTGAGATAATATCTCCGGCACGGACTGCCCAGGGGATTTCAACAATAATAAAATGATGCTCTTCCGCAAGCTTTGTCACCCGGTCCGGAATATCAAAAATATGTCTGCCCGTTGCTATACCGAGCATCGAAGCTCCTGAATTAATGACGTCCTGGACAAACTGTTCAAGCAGGTTGACATCCCCTTTGCACCCAATGCCGGTCGTCAGTACAAATTCCCGCTCCCTCACAAAATTTTCTACAGGCATTTCAATGATAGAAACCCACTCCACTTCTGTGGAATGCAGCACTTTTTCCCCGGCGCGGACTACTGCCGACGCAAATACGGGTGTATTCATAATCTGCGACGCATACACTCCCATACCCCTCACCTCAAGCTTTTCTATATTCTTCTATTATTTTCTCACGCAAGTCAAGAAGCTGGCAACTTATCCGTATCATGGAAAAACACGGTGAATTTCATTTGTTCTGCAAAAAGTTTGCATTTGCCCTTTTAATATGGAGTGAATATGTTATAGTAATATTCTCACAATTTTTGCACTTCAACGTTTTAAAGGAGGAAGGACAAGCTATGACTACCCCGCACCAGCCAAGAGAACAGTGGGGATCGCGCCTCGGCTTTATGCTCGCGGCCCTCGGATCCGCTGTCGGTCTTGGTAACATCTGGCGCTTTTCCTACGTCGCCGGTGAAAGTGGAGGCGCAGCGTTTTTATTCATTTATTTATTATGTATTATTGCCATCGGCCTGCCAATCCTTATGGCAGAATTTACGATCGGGCGCCGGGCCCAGTCGGACGTAGTTGGTTCGTTTCAATCACTAGCCCCCGGCAAACCGTGGATTCTCGCCGGTTTTCTCGGCGTTGCATCCGGTTTTATTATTCTATCGTTCTACGGCGTTGTTGCCGGATGGTCGATCTATTACTTTTTACAGTACGTAATGGGTGGTCCTCCAGTAAGCGGGGAAGGCGGATCGGCAGATTTCTTTATTAACTTCCATACTAGTCCGTTTTTCCCGTTATTATGGCAGTTTCTTTTTATGGCCATTACTGTCGGGATCGTGTATGCCGGAGTCAAAAAAGGAATTGAGAAGTCAAACAAAATTCTCATGCCGCTGCTTGCGGTGCTCGTTCTGATCCTGGCAGGTTACAGCATGACGCTTTCCGGAGCCGGAGAAGCATTTAACTTCCTCTTCGCCCCGGATTGGAGTGCTCTCACAGATCCATCTGTCTACCTTGCCGCACTGAGTCAGGCTTTCTTCTCGCTCAGCCTCGGTATGGGGGCTCTGATCACGTACGGAAGCTACCTTTCCAAAGAGGAAAAGCTTCCCGGGGCAGCTGTTGGCGTAGCCTCAATGGATTCGCTGTTTGCGATTGTTGCCGGTCTTATGATATTTCCCGCTGTTTTCACATTCGGGATTGCGCCTGATTCTGGACCGGGCCTTGTATTTATTACGCTTCCGGATATTTTTGACAGCATGGGATTCGGAGTTGCTTACGGACTGATCTTTTTCTTTCTTTTGTCTGCAGCAGCCGTGTCATCCGGAGTATCACTTCTGGAAGTCGCTGTTGCTTACTTTATGAGAAGAATGGGCTGGACGCGTCAGAAGACGGCAATCTTTATCGGTTCAATCATTTTCTTACTCGGTATTCCGTCCTCCCTCGGTCTCGGTGTCTGGTCGAACGTTTCAATTTTCGGAGAGAGGGACATCTTTGATTCCATGGACTTCCTCGCCTCCTACATTTTCCTGCCGGTAGGCGGACTGTTTATCGCCCTCTTTATCGGCTGGGGATGGAAAAAAGCCGATGCCCTGGAAGCTTCCAACTTCGGTGATACGGTTATCGGAAATATCTGGCTGTGGATTCTGCGTATTTTTGCTCCCCTCGCTATTCTGGCCGTGTTCCTTTACTCTACAGGTATTATTACTCTGTAATAACGGTCACCCGCAAAAGGAGCATCTTTTGATAAACAAATATTTTCCAAAACCGAGGCTGTCTCTTTTAATTTAGAGGCAGCCTTCGTTTGTAAAAAACTTCTTAATTTATGAATCTGATTTTTACGTGCTTCTTATTATCAACATTCGTCTTCTTCTTTCCTGCGCTCTCTGACGGAGGCTTTCCGAGGGGCTTGTCTTCAGCTATTTTTGTAGAAGTTCTACTTCTTCAAAAGGGATCTTCCGACTTCACTCAATCCCTCCGGTGTCCCCGCCGTTCGCTCCAAAAAGAAGAATAAAGGTCACAGGTTTATTTAGAAGTATTTCAATAAAGAGAAACTGACTGCAGTTTCTCTTAAAAGAGCTGCTGACTAAGTCTTCTACTGAATGAAAGTCGGCTGCAGAAGCCAGAGATGGCGACTCCGAGAGGGTTAAGGACGAGACGAAGATCCATTTCTTACGACCCGAGGGTGGAAGAAATTAGCTGAGTCCGTCCCCATCGGAAAGCCTCCATCAGCAGGCGGAAGCAGCCGCACTGCATATTTTCGTGGACTCAGCGGTTTATTCAAACAGGTGGACGGTGAACGTGCCGGCTTCCCGGCCGTTATAAGCGAGCTTCAGTTCATCGCCGTCGGATACCGGCCCAACGCCTTCCGGAGTCCCGGTAAATAGAAGATCCCCTCTGCCAAGTCCTAAATTTCTCCCGGCATAGGCAGCCAGTTCTTTAAGTGAAAACATCATATCTTTTGGACTGCCCTGCTGTTTCAGCTCCCCGTTCTGATGGAGGGTAAATTCGGTGTCCTCCCATTTTCCAGGTTCAAAGGAATAAAACGGTCCCACCGCTGCAGACTGGGGAAAACCTTTTGCTGTCAGCCATGGGTAGCGGAGTCCTTTCAGCTTTTCCTGTTCTTCACGGAGCGTGAAATCGATACCGCATGCTACCCCGTCAATCAAATCGTTCAGGTCGGCCCCTTCAAACCATTCCGCTTTGAAACGGACGACAAGTTCTGCTTCATAATGCACAGATCCTCTATTCCCCGGAAAATGGAGAGTCCTTTGAGCCCCATGGGCGAGTGCATGAGTCGGCTTTGAAAAAAGCATCGGTTCATCCGGCACTTTATCTCCCAGTTCTGCAGCATGTTTTTGATAGTTGCGTCCTACGCAGTAAATATTTTTAACGTCCATTTTATCAGCTCCTCTTCTGTAGATCATACTCCATATAATCCGCTGTTTTTATCATCGTTTCTTCGCCGTAAAGCCGTGCAACAATATGAAGGGAAAGTTCAATACCTGCTGAAATTCCAGCTGCCGTGAGCACTTCCCCTTCGTCCACGAACTTCACATTTCTTTGGACATTCACCTGAGGATAGGCTTCCTTCAGTTTATCGAGACTGCCCTTATGCGTCGTCGCCTTTTTCCCTTCCAGAAGACCGGCTTCAGCGAGTAAAAAAGCACCGGTGCAGACAGAGGCAAGTATCTCCGTTTCTTTATGCTGCTGTTTAATGTAGGAGATTACATCCTGCTTATGTAATTCGTTTTCCGTCGCCCCTCTTCCTCCCGGTATAATCAGCAGATCCAGCTGCGGTGCTGCCTGGATCGTTTTCTCTGTTTCCACGCGGAGCCCGTTCGCGGCAGAAATTAATCCCCCGTTCTGAGAAAGGGTAATTACTTCAAACGGCTTCGTCCCGTCTTCCAGCTGCGTTGTAGAAAACACTTCATACGGACCGGCAAAATCAAGAACTTCAACATCATCAAAAAGATAGATTCCCACTTTTTTCCTGCTCAACTTTATTCCTCCTGGATAAAGAAGTCCGCTCTCAAAAAGAGCGGCTTCTTTGTTTTATTCGTTTCCTGTTTCTTTGTCAATATAGCCATCTGTCTTCTTAATTTCTTCCAGCACCGGCTTCTTGTCTTCTTCCTCGACGAAAAACTGGAGTATATAATCCGGAGAGGCTTTTCCATCCTTTGTTAACGTATCCTTCAGTTCTTTTAAAGAAGCAAACATACCCGGATGTCCGGACTGTGCTGCTCCTATATTTCCTGCCGGTATAAGCACTGTGTCCCTCTCTTCATTTTCGGGAATTTTTTCTACCCTGACCTCTGTTACTTTATATTTTTGAATGCTCGTTGCCGCATCCTGGGCTCCGTTTTCAGAATTATAAAACACTTCGATTCTTTTACTCATCTGCATCGCTCCTTTTCATAGGATTTATGTAAATGTTTTCCCTTCCCAGAGATCTGTTAAACAAATAGCTGTGTTAAAGTATTTGGCACTTACGCAAGTTTCGGGAAAACAAACTATATTTGGTAAAAAGCTAATTTCACCCTTAAAACTTCTATCGTTTAAGCCCGGTTCTGTAGTGGACATGGGGCGACTCCGGGGCGATGAAGGACGAGCACCACCCCTGCCGAGCGCAGGGAGGAAGGGATTAGCTGAGGCCGGCCCGCCCGGAAAGCGTCCCCCATGGAAACGAAAGCGTACTTTCATCGCTTCTCTACTTTATTTTCAAGGCAGCCAAACAAATAAAAGAAGGTTACAGCTGATGAACGTTTGTTTTTCCTTCTTGTGGATTTTGGCTCTAACACGGCACAATAGTCCTTCATGTTTGGCAGAAAAAAATGCCTTCACGACAATAATCTTTGTCGTGAAGGCACCAGTCCTTACCTTATTCGTCTATGGATTCATTTCTTCCAGAACGTCCATGACTTCATCCCGGTTATCTCCCGCGAGGTAATCAACTTCTTTCGTCATCTCGCCGCTTTCCGGGTTTACAGCCATGTAGCCGCGGTAAATACTTTCTTCCTCTTCATCAATAAATTCATGAGTCAGGCCGACGTCCACTTCTGTATCTGTAAGCAGTTCCATTTCCAGGCCGTGCTGATCGATCAGCTGCTGATGGCTCTGCGGGTCGCTCGGACTGATTCCGTAAACATTGTATCCTAAGTCTTCAATATCTCCAATTACTTCATTCAGCTCAACTAGCTGAGAGGCGCAGACACTTCAGGTGACGCCGGTGAAGTAAAAATAGAGATCCGCACGTTCTTCGGTGAAAATTTCCACTTCTTCGCCGGTATTGCTCGGCAGCGAAGTCGTGTATTCGGAAGCGTCGTAGGAAGAGGTGTCTGCTTCGCTGGAGCATCCAGCGGCAGCAACTGCCAGTAACGCAAACATAATCAGTCGTTTCATATGCATTCTCCTTTCTTCTTATATGAGCTTACCAGAAAACATTGCTGGGAAAAAGATTTGTCTTTCAAACGTCATGATAACGTCACATATCCCGTATGATCCCTTTACAGCTTAAGTTGTTCCAGACTTCCTCCTGTTTCAAAAAAGCGGTCAATTCGTTTTTCCACTTGCTCGTCTTTTACGAGAGGAGGCGCGTGATGAGGTTTTTTGCGGGCATCTATTACCATCTGCCCGCATCCCCAGTGCTTATTGGCAAAACGCTCTTTTACCCCGTACATATCGTGGGACGGATTGCTTCTCGTGAACGACGCCCAAAGAAAGTTTGACGTGCTCGCACTTAAAAAGTCGGCGTCATCGCATACGATAAGAAGCGGCAGTCCTTCCAGTCCGCCCCCCGATTCCAGGCCGGCGGTCAGAATCTTCATTTCTTCAGCCGTTTTTTCCACTGTTTCATATTCCTTCGTTTCCACTGCGGCAGCACCAGGCATGATCAGCCGCACTTTAGCGACCCCCGGTGCACTTTCCAGGGAAGCAGGTATCTCCCGGGCAAGTGTTCTTTTTTTATCACCGTAGGCCGCGATAACTACTTTACTTCCCGAGTTGAGCCCTGTTCCCGAGTAGTCCAGCGTGTCGATCGTCGTGTTCGTCTGAAAGTGCAGGTCGCGCTGCAGGTCGATCCGCTCGAGAATGTACTGCAGAAAAGCTTCTTCGTCATGAGTCGTCAGCGTATCCTCACCGGCCGTAATAAACAAGTATTTCGCCAGGCTCAACTGACCTGTACCGAGAATGCGGTTCGCAATCGTGAGCAGCTCTGCCGGTCTCTTCGGCTGGTCATACGGGGTATATCGTTCACTTCCGATCGCAAACAGAAGCGGGTGTACTCCGGCGGCGTCCACAGCGTGCACTTCCTTCACTCCGGGAATCTCCTGTTTGACGGCGTCTCCGGTCAGTTCATGGATCATCTCCCCAAAAGCGGTATCTTCCTGCGGCGGTCGGCCGACAACGGTAAACGGCCAGACGGCATTTTCTCTTGCATAGACGTTTTTCACCCGCATAAGCGGAAATTCGTGCGCCAGGCTGTAGTAGCCGAGGTGATCCCCGAATGGGCCTTCCGGTTTCGTTTCCTCCGGATATATTTCTCCGGTAATAACGAAATCAGCATCGTTGCTGATCGCAAATCCCTCTTCGTCATAGCTGTAGCGAAACCGCCTGCCGGCAAGCAGACCGGCGAACGTCATCTCACTCAGCCCTTCCGGAAGAGGCATGACGGCAGATAAAGTGTGTGCCGGTGGGCCTCCAACGAAAATACTTACTTTGAGCGGCTCTCCTTTTTTGACAGCTTTGGACTGGTGCACTCCTATGCCGCGGTGAATCTGGTAGTGAAGCCCGATTTCCTCGTCGAGTATGTACTCATTTCCGCTCAGCTGCACCCGGTACATCCCAAGGTTGGCATTCATAATACCCGGTTTCTCCGGATCTTCCGAATAAACCTGGGGCAGCGTCACGAAAGCTCCTCCATCGTCCGGCCAGTGCTTAATGAGCGGCAGGTCGGAAATGCGGATCTTCCGGCCGCCTGCGGGTTCAAGTGCCTTGCGCTTCAAAGGAAGAGCATTGGTGGCAGCAAATCCGGAGCTGATATGACGCCACGGCTTTTTCACTGCCGATGCTGGATCATTGCGGACCTCCATTACTTTCTGCACGCTTTCAAGCGTCGTACGGAATAAAAATTTACTTCTTTCCACCGTTCCAAACAAGTTCGATACAGCCGGAAAGGCAGACCCTTTAACGTTTTCAAAATAAAGAGCCGGTCCGCCTGCTTCATGAACGCGCAGATGCAGCGCAGCCATTTCTTTATCCGGATCGACTTCTTCTTTTATACGCACCAGATGGCCGTGTTTTTCAAGGTCATTTACGGCTTCTTCCATACTGCGGTAAATCATGCGATCATCCTTTCTGATTTCAGCTGCTTATGAATGAATTTCATAATAGAATTTAGTCCTGTAAAAAACGAGTAAGGCAGATGAACTCCGCTGAAGACGGACGCTTTCCCGAGGGCTTTTCTTCAGCTGAATTTCGCGAAAAAACCTTCGCAAAATTGGATCTTCAAGTGGTGCTTCAATCCTCCGGGAGTCGCCGTCTTCCACTGCAGTCATTTTAAAACGCGAATATTATAATAGAATATGTTATAAACATTCGTACAATTGCCTGAGAATGTACTTATGAAATTGATTTCTTATCAAGAAGAAAATTGACGGTTCATCTTTCATTGGCCGGCTGCATTCTCGATGAAGAAAGTCCGGACAATTGGTGAAAATGCCCCTGCTCTGGATGTCCCCCGCCGGTTGAAGGAGACAACCTTCATACTAAAGGGTTCATTTACGAAGGGACTTCTGCCTGCAGCTGGACGAACAGTCTTTTTACTGCGGTTTCTTTTTTTATAATTTTCAAACCGGAACGGCGGATGAGAGCTTCCGTATCACGGTTCAAGTGGCATCCGTCCGCTACCGCTTTCCAGGCCGGCGTCACTTTATCGAAAAGAACGGCGAGCTTTTTCTGCGGCGGACGCACGTGTTCATAGAACAGCACTGTCGCTCCGGGCTTCGCGACGCGGAGGATTTCACTGAGTGCTTTTTCCGGATCCGGGATCGTACAAAATACGAGTGTATTAACAACAGTATCAAACGAGTTATCTGCAAAAGGGAGTTTTTCCGCCTCTCCCTCAATGACCTCAATCGCGGTTTTCGAGCGGAGACTTCTCGACAGAGATTTTTCCCGCAGCTTCCGCTGGGGCTCCAGTGCGGTAACGTGTACCACCGCTTCCGGATAATAGGGGAAGTTCAGGCCCGTGCCGGAGCCGATTTCCAGCACCTTCCCGTAAGCAGGCCGCAGCAGCTTTTCGCGGACTTTCGTGAGCATCACCAGTTCCAGCGGCTTCATAATAGGATCATATAGTGTCACAAACATTTTCCTCAAGAGCAGGCACCTCTTTTCTCGTCTTTCTTCGTTTCATTATAGCAGAAGAAGCAGAAAAACCATGGCGGGAAGCTGTCTTTCACCGAGATTTTTTGATAGGATAAAGAAGGTTTATTCTAGAAAACGGGGAGCTGCTTTTATGATAGGAGCACTGATTTTTGCGATTACGATGTTTATCGGCTGGACAATATTTGACGCGATCAAACATAAAAAAATAATAAAAGAAAATGTTATTTCCGGACTGGCAGCATCGATCGTTGCCGGTATTGCCTGGTACATTCTCTTCGTCATCTTCTAATTCATTCTTTTCCTAAGCCTCCTTTTTCCATAACAGGTTTCGAGGAAGACGGAAAAGGAAAAGGCTTTATATAGAACGAATTTCCGCTATCTTAACAAAGGAGCGTGACAAAATGATCTTTTATGTAGATGGAATGAAGGTCGAAGAAACGAAAAGCGGCAACGTTTCGGAAGATAAAGGCAGCGTTGTATTCGAATGTTCTTCCGAAGAAGTAACTCCGTTTGCGGTTACGATTGAAAGAAGAGGCGATGAGTATATTAACACCGCCAAAGGTCTTATCGGAAACAAAGTCGACGACCCTGACAAATTTGATAAGGCGCTGCTTGAAAAGGCACAGGAAATTCTGGAATCCTAAAGATCCCTCATTTTAGAGCATGAAAAGAGCGGCAGGCTGCCGCTCTTTTTTCTGCCGAAAGTTTTTAAACTTTCTCTTGCACGAAGCAGTGCAATTCGGTATAATCCATAATGTAGCAATTTTTCAGAGAGACATAAACCTCTCCTTAATTGCCTGCCTATGGGGCATTAGCTCAGCTGGGAGAGCGCTTGGCTGGCAGCCAAGAGGTCAGCGGTTCGAGCCCGCTATGCTCCACCATACATATTTATTAAACCGTGCCTGAACTGGCACGGTTTTTTTGTTCTTCCGAGAAACACTTTACTAATTACGAGCAGCTTTCTTTAATCTTCCACAGAAACAAAATCATACCACGTTCTGCCGTTTTCCATGACGAGAGCGTTCAGCTGTTTCCCGAAAGCCGCCCCTCCGTCGATAGCTGTTTTCGTCCCTCCGGGCAGAGTATAAGGAGAGAAGTCATTACTCTCCTCCCCGAACTGCTGGCGGAGGACGCCGGTCGGAGTATGACCGAAAAGAATCTGCTTCCCGGTCGTATTATCCCAAACCCAGAAGGAATGCCTGATCCAGCGGAAGTCATCTTCTGAAGTCGTCCGGAAATCCGCCTTATCAGGATCAATTCCCGCATGCACATAAATCGTATCCGCCGTTTCATAGAAATTAGGAAGTCCGCGGATCATCGCAATCAAATCCGGACACGTCGCCTGAATTCTCATCTGCAGTGTCGGATAATCATCTTCAGCAGCCTCTTCCGACAGACTGCGGATCGTTTCTCCCCCACCGTTTTGAAAATAGTTTGCAGCAATTCTTTTATCATTCGGATGATCCAGCCAGTCCAGCAGCAGGTTTTCATGGTTGCCCCCGAGGAGGATGGCACCCCTATCCTTCAAAAAAGATACAAACTCCAGTACCTCAAGACTCTGTTTTCCCCGGTCGACGTAATCGCCAAGCAGTATCAGCTGATCTTTATCCGGATCGAACTCAAGCTGTTTTAAAAGCTGCTTGAAGGCACGGAACTGTCCGTGAATGTCCGAGATCGCTATCGTACGCATACTCTCTCCTCCTTTCTATTGAACGATTTTTTCGTATGGAAACGCATTGTAAATTCCTTTACCCGTTTTGAAGCTGTTCAAGCCTTCTTAGGAAAAAGACCGTGGCTCCCGAAAATAATTTCCGCTTATTCCGTCTTATGTTCAGCAGGGATTACCTGTTTCCCGATAAAAGGCTGTCCGAAAATACTGATATCCCCGTTCCCTTTATGATAGTAATTGAATTCACTCCGTCTATTTTCACTAAGAGGGTTTATCCTCTCTTTCATGAAGGAAAGGAGAGAGAGGAACCACATTCGTATTTCTATTAAAAAGGATGATCAATGTGAAATTAGGCTATGCGTGTATCAATCTCTCCGTTCCGACAAAATTTCGGACGTGCCGTTTAAAAACAGTAGAAGAGCAGGGAATGGAAAAAGTAAAGGAACTGACGCTTCATAATTTTCAGGAAGTCCTCCGGGCTCTCCGGTGGAACGTAGAGCATAACATTTCTTTTTTTCGTTTAAGCAGTGACCTGGTGCCCTTTGCCTCCCATGAGATTATGGATTGGGAATGGTTCAACGATGAGGAAGTCCTAAATCTAACGAGTCAGATAAAAGAGCTTGCTGAAGAACACGAGATGCGCCTCTCCATGCATCCCGGCCAGTACACCATTCTGAATTCCAATAAAGACGAAGTCATCCGCAAAGCAGTACTCGACCTGGAATATCATGCCCGCGTCCTGGAGCTTGTCGGCGGAAGCGACATGATCATTCACGTAGGCGGAGCCTACGGTGATAAAGAAAAGGCAAAACAGCAGTTTATCAGCTCCTATCAATCGCTTTCCGAAAAAATCACCTCGAAGCTGATACTTGAAAACGATGATAAAGTTTTTCACTTGAAAGATGTGATAGATATTTCCGAAAAGACAGGCGTGCCCGTCTGCTTCGACATTCACCATCACCGCTGCAACCCTTATCCTGACAACATTCCCCTCGAGGAACTTCTGCAGCAGGCATTTTTATCCTGGAAGCATAAGAGACGGCCGAAAGTGCATATCAGCTCCGGGAAGACGTCTCCCACAGACCGTACCCATCACGATTACGTCTTTGAAGATGACTTCGACGCCCTTCTGGAACTACTCGGAGAAGAAAAGGCGGACATTATGCTTGAAGCTAAACGGAAGGAAGAAGCCGTACTCCGTATTCAGAAGCATCTGGACATCCATCCTAAGATTAAAAGCTAATAAGAGAATTTAGGAAACAGAAAAAGCCGGCCCCAGTGGAGGGTACGGCTTTTTTGCTGTATAGAAGCTGGGCGTTCAAAATTCGTTACTGCTGTTTCAAACGCTTTTCGAGCTCTGCTTTCTGTTCTTCAAATCCGGGCTTGCCGAGAAGAGCAAACATATTTTTCTTGTAGGCTTCGACACCCGGCTGGTCGAATGGGTTTACGCCGAGAAGGTAGCCGCTGATGGCACATGCTTTCTCAAAGAAGTAAATCAGGTAGCCGAAATGATACTCGTTCAATTCCGGAATATCGATAATCAGGTTCGGAACGCCTCCGTCAAGGTGGGCGAGCATCGTTCCTTCGTAGGCTTTATCGTTGACGAAGCTCATCGTTTTTCCGGCGAGATAATTCAGGCCGTCGAGGTCGCTGTCTGCTTCCTCAATCTTGATCTCTTCCTGAGCTTTACTGACATGAAGCACTGTTTCGATCAGCTCCCGTCGTCCGTCCTGGACGTACTGCCCGAGCGAGTGAAGGTCCGTGGAAAAGTCCGCGGCTGCAGGGAAGAGCGCCTTGCCGTCTTTCCCTTCACTTTCCCCGTAAAGCTGCTTCCACCATTCACCGACGTAGTGAAGGGCCGGCTCGTAGTTCACCATCAGTTCGACAAGGTTGCCTTTGTTGTAGAGCGCGTTTCGTACGGCTGCGTACTGGTACGCTTCGTTATTTTCAAGATCCGGGGATTTGTAATCTTCGCGTGCATCCGCAGCCCCTTTCATCATCTGCTCGATATCAAGTCCGGCAGCAGCGATCGGCAGAAGTCCTACGGCTGTAAAAATGGAGAAGCGTCCTCCTACGTCATCTGGAATAACGAAGGATTCAAATCCTTCTTCTGTTGCAAGCTGTATCAACGCGCCTTTTTCTTTATCCGTCGTCGCGTAGATACGTTTACGAGCTTCTTCCACTCCGTATTTCTTCTCCACATAGTCCCGGAAAATACGGAAGGCAATGGCCGGCTCTGTCGTCGTACCGGACTTGGAAATAACGTTGATGGAAACGTCTTTCCCGTCTATCGCGTCGAGAAGGTGCTTCGCGTAGGTGGAGCTGATATTATTGCCGACGTAAAAAATCTGCGGCGATTTACGTTTGCTGCTGTCGAGTTCGTTGTAGAACGTATGCGTCAGAGCCTCGATCGCTGCGCGCGCACCGAGATACGACCCGCCGATGCCGATAACGAGCAGCACATCGGAGTCCGACTGGATTTTTTCCGCGGACTTCTGAATACGGGCAAATTCTTCTTTATCGTAGTTAACGGGCAGGTCCATCCATCCTAAAAAATCGCTGCCGGCTCCCTTTCCTTCGTGAAGCGCCTCGTGCGCTGCGGTTACAGCAGGCTGCATGTATTCTACTTCGTGTTCTGCAAGAAAAGCTGAGGCTTTGGAATAGTCGAACGAAATCTTATTGGACATAATTTAGTCTCCTCCGTTATCTTTTTTGTAAATCTTCTCTATTCACTGTATAAAATCCAACGGCCACATGCAAGCGAACTTAATAATGAAAACGGTGTCAAATACATTAATTTCTAAACCCGGGACTTTTCCCGATATTTCATCTCACTCGAGCCGGTATTTCTTTTCTAGGACAGCGACAATCACCCACGCAGTAATGCTGCTTATGAAAATAAATGGTGTTTCCGGAAAAAAGAGCAGTACCGCAAAAGAGCCGGTGTTATTCAGGGCATGCAGGACCATAACAAGGGGTATTGAAACGGTTTTTTCGAAAATGAAATTTGTAATATAATTCATAGCGACGATGGAAGCGGTGAAACCAATGAGCGAAGGAAGGAGAACGAACATCCCTGCTTCTGCATATAAAATAACCAGGAGCGGATAATGCCACACGGCCCATATCACTCCGCTCTTCCAGGCAGATTCCCAGAAGGAGGCCCCTTTTTCCCGGAAATAAGGATACAAAACTCCTCTCCAGCCGAACTCTTCCGTCCCGCTCGTAAGAAAGTTCGCGATAAAATAAAGGCCGATCAGTCCGGAAGCCTGGACGAAACCCGGTCCGGGAGCGGCTCCCGCAGTAAAAATAAGACTGAGAAGCAAAACCGGTATTATCAGCACCACCGGAAATAAAGCGGCCATCCAGACATATCGTGCGACGCCCTTGACGGGACTCCAGCGCTCGAACCTTCCTCTATTGAATAAATATCCAAGCAGAGGACCATAAACACCGGCTGCAAATAAAAGCTGCGGAAGCATTCCCTCCTCCAAAGAAAAGTACCGGAACAGATCAAAGACAATAACTTCTGTATCAAGCGCATGATTTTGCTGTCTGCTCAGAAAGAAAGCTCCGATCCAGCAGGCCCACGTCCAGCTGAAGGCGATAATAATATAGGAAAAGATCCGCTTTTTCAATTTCCTCTCCCCCCCCCCCGCTCTGCCTATAAGGAAGATATTCGCTGTTATTCGTTTTTATTCCTCTTTTTTGAAAGTATCTGCAGATGGACGCCTCTCCGATAAGGGAGAAATCCCGGATTAAAAGAACCGCCCTGGAGATTAACAAAACTGCCGCACCAATTAACAGAACTGCACGTAATTAATAGAACTTTCGGCGGAATTAACAAAACCTCCTGCCGAATCATAAGAACCTTCCAGTACTTTATAAGAACTGCGGCGTTAATTAACAGAACCGCCCCGCTCTTAACCACTACAATATAATCTACTCAAAGCATCCCCCGCCGCTTTCCCTCGATTAATCTGATGCACCCTTAACACATAAAAAGGCCGCCTCAGAGTTTCACCTCCGGGACGGCCTTTGTAAAAGAATTAACGGGACGTTTCAAGAATAGTTACAACGTCTTCTTTATGAAGTTTATTGAAGTTGCCGAAAGGTCCATTGGACATCGCTTTATCCGCCATGAGATCGATGTTTTTTTCGTCGATGTCATAGTCTTTCAGGCGGGCAGGTGCTCCAAGAGACTGCCAGAACTGTTCGAGCTTCTGAATGCCTTCTTCTGCAACCTGATCCTCTGTCTTTCCTTCCGGATCAACGTTCCAGACGCGCACTGCGAGCTGTACAAGCTTCTGACGGCCCATCTCTTTATGGTGACGCATCCACTGCGGGAAGAGAATAGCCAGACCGCCTGCGTGAGGAATATCATACACTGCAGAAACAGCATGCTCGATATTATGAGAAGCCCAGTCGCCGCGGGTTCCCATCTGCAGCGTGCCGTTCAAGGCAATCGTGCCGGCATAAAGAATCGTTTCCCGGCGGTCTGTATGTTCAAGATTTTCAACAAGACCCGGTGCTGCATCGATAACCGTTTTGAGCACAGCTTCACACATGTTTTCCTGAAGCGGTGTGTTTTTCTGCTGATGAAAATACTGCTCAAGTACGTGTGTCATCATATCAACAATGCCGTATACGGTCTGGTCTTTTGGCACAGACACTGTATTGAGCGGATCAAGTATCGAGAATTTCGGGAAAACGAGCGGACTGCCCCATCCGTACTTTTCGTGTGTTTCCCAGTTAGTAATTACCGATCCGGCATTCATTTCCGATCCTGTAGCTGCAAGAGTGAGAATCGTGCCGAATGGCAGTGCATCTTTCGGCGTTTCTTTCTTCGTCACAAGGTCCCAGGCATCGCCGTCATATTTTGCACCGGCTGCGATTGCTTTCGTGCAGTCGATTACGCTCCCGCCTCCGACAGCAAGCAGAACGTCAACGTTTTCCTGTTTCGCTTTTTCCACTCCTTTTCGTACTGTGGAAAGCTTTGGATTCGGCTCCACACCTGAAAGTTCATGTACTTCAAAGCCGTTATCATTTAAAAGACCGGTTACTTCATCGTAAATGCCGTTCTTTTTTATACTTCCTCCACCGTATACGATCATGACTTTCTTACCGAAAGGCTGCAGCTGATCGATCAGCTGTTCATTGACCTGCCCCTGGCCGAAAATCAGTCGTGTCGGATTCTGATAAATAAAGTTATCCATGTAGCAATCACTCCTCTGTTGGATTAGCTGTACGGAGCATATTATCCCGTAAGGAGAAGACGTTTGCAAAAGATGTGCTTTTAGCCCGCTGCCGGCGGGTTTGGAGATAACACCCAGGAACCGTCTTCTAAGTTTTATTTTTTGGCTGCCTTGAAAATAAAGTAGTTAAGTGATGAACGTGCGCTTTCGTTTCCATGGGGACGCTTTCCGGGCGGGCCGGCCTCAGCTAATCCCGTCCTCCCTTCCGTCGGGCGGGATGGATCTTCGGCTCGTCCTGGATCGCCCTGGAGTCGCCCCATCTCCACTACAGCTTACGGTAAAAAGATAAAGAAGTATCTACCATCTAATAAAGAGAATCCTTCCTTGAACATCATTGGTGCCGCCTGTATAGGGGGGAAGTTCCATTCCTGTAAAAGGGCATTTCCATCCTTCACGGTGCAATGTTTTTGCATGAGTGATCTGTTAAAGCTCTGTGTTGTTTTTGGAGTGCCTGCTGCTCCTCCGCCTGGCGGGCACGCGGCTTCCCTTGCGTCCGAGACGATCTTAGCGCCTTCCGCAGGCGTCTTGAATAATCTCCCTGGCACTTGTTTCTACCTTAGTACTTTTTTCATTCAACCAGCGGATTTTTGTATTGGAAAATCAAAACGAAGCGGAAACGTGCCCGTGGAAGAAGGAGATTGGAAGATACCTCAGGACGCAGGTCCTACCCGGAAATCTCCTCCACGGCAGAGCTGCAGCGAAGTTTTCTACGTTTATCAACACTGGAATGCTTTAACAGAGCTATTTTTTTAAAAACAGCACTGTTTCGGATATCATTTCCCTTAAAACCTGCTCATCGATATCGGCAAGCTTGTTAATGTAGACGCATGATTTACCACTTTTATGTTTTCCGAGTTTTTCGAGTCGGGCTTCCCGCTTCGGCTCTGTCTGGGCCAGGTAGAGGCTGAAATTAGCTTTGCGCGGGGAAAATCCGGCGATAAACCAGTCACCTTCATGCCCGGTTTTGTATTTATAATGATACGTTCCGAAGCCGATCATTGATTCTCCCCACATTTTTGGTTCCTCGCCTGTTTCTTCCTGGAAAATCTCCAGCAGCCTGAAAGCATCTTTTCTTTTCGATTCCTTTTCCAGCTTGTTTAAAAATGACGTAACATCTTCCTCATTTTCTTTCGTTTTCAGTTCATACCCCATTTTACACGCTCCTTTTTTAAGGTTCTTTCAACGTTCATCGTTGTTATTACGAAAAAATCGCTGTCGTCCTGACGTGAAAAAAATATCCAACTTTATTCGCGGCAGCATTCACTTTCTTTGCTATCTTGTTATTAGTTCTTTACAGAATCTCTTATTACCTTCTTTTCTAAATACTGTTACTTTACTGCCAGTCTGCCATGAAGGAAATCTCCTGCTGGTTTGATGAACATTTTATAACCTTTTGCATAAAGCAGGCTGCAGAAGCCGGAGATGGTGAATCCAGGAGGATGAAGAACGAGACGAAGATTCATTTCTTACGATTCTTGGGAGGAGGAAACCAGCTGAGTCCGGCCCCTACGGAAAGTGTCCGTCTGCAGCGGAGGTCATCTTCTTTTATACAGCACTGGAAGAATTCAGGCTGTTTACAAAGTGATTTTTTGTATAAGTAGACAGTTGGCTGCTTCTATTTTCGAAGAGTCGCTTTCCGAAGGGCACTCTCTCAGCTGACCTGCCTTTTATAAAACAAAGAATCATTTTTCCGGATTCACTTTCTACAGCTCCAGCATCTGAACAAAAAGAAAGACTTTGCTGCGAAAACAAGCGTACTACAGGTTTTTCCTATAAAAAAAGTGATTTTCTCTGCCGTGTCCGGCGGGGACGCCAGTGGGATTAAAGCGCAGTCTGAAGATCCTTTCCAATGCAGCAGGCATTGGAAATAGCTGAAGACAAGCCCCACGGCAGGCTTCCGCCGGTAAGCGGAGGAGAAAATACAAGGAATAGAATACTTATACTTCTTTCTTTACTTAATCAACACTCTGCATTCTTCCAGTTTACAGACGAGCCCCGCGGAAAGCGTCCGTCTGAAATGAAAATCATTCACAACGTTCGGAAATCCCTTTCTTACAGCGACTTATGAAATTCATTCAAGTAAAAGAAGATTTGGAACGTTATTTGATTATAAACGGACCCAACCCACATTTTTTACACACAAAAAGCCGCCGTCCGGATTGGACGACGGCTTTCTGGTCTGGAAGTGCCGGATAAATCCAGCGCTCATGAGGAAAATTCACGTATCTTACTTCTTAATGCGCTTGTTAAGATCTGCCTGGATTTCGTTAGACTGCTTCAACCAATCCTTCAGCTTGTCTTCAAGAGTATTGAATCCCTGTGGCTGGCTCTGCTGCTGGCTTCCGCCGCTGCGCTTGGCAGCACCGCCGCCACCGCCGCCGCTTCCAGTGCTTTGACGAGGGCGCTCCGGGCGCTCCGGCTTAGGCTGAGTTTCTTTAATAGAAAGTGAAATCTTACCGGACGCTTCATCAACAGATAGGACTTTAACTTTAACAACGTCTCCAACAGAAAGGTTGTCATTAATATCTTTCACATAGCCGTGGGCGATGTGAGAGATGTGGACAAGCCCCTGCTTTTTCTCATCTAACGCAACGAACGCACCAAACGGTTTGATACCTGTAACTTTTCCTTCAACGATACTTCCAACTTCATATTGACCTGACATGCAAACAACTCCTATATATATTTTAACTGTGTAATTATATCACGATTTTCCGAAAATGACAAAAGGATTAAAACCTTAGTTTTGATAATTTTTTACGAAAGCTGCAATCCGGTCCACCGCTTCCTCCAATTGCTTCATGGAAGCCGCGTAGGAACAGCGTACGTGTCCTTCTCCGCCGTCGCCGAAGACGTGCCCGGGAACGACAGCTACCCGCTGCTCAATCAGCAGCTTTTCCGCAAATTCCTCCGACGTAAGTCCAGTGGATCGGATAGAAGGAAAAGCGTAAAATGCTCCGCCTGGAGAATGACAGGAAAGCCCTGCTTCCCGAAGCGACTTGACGAAGTAATTACGGCGCTGCCGATAGCTTGCCACCATTTCCTCCATATCCGCCCGGCCGTTTTTCATCGCTTCCAGAGCGGCATACTGGGCCATCGTGGAAGCACACATCATTGCATACTGGTGAATTTTCAGCATAGCCCTCGCATACACAGCAGGGGCACAGACGTATCCGACGCGCCAGCCCGTCATGGCAAACGACTTCGAAAAACCGGAAATGAGAATCGTCCGTTCCCACATTCCATCAAGAGCCGCTGTACTGACATGTTCTTCGTCATAGGAAAGCTCCGCATAAATTTCGTCGGAAAACACGACGAGATCATGTTCCTGAACGAGGGCCGCCACTTTTGCAAGTTCCTCCCGGCCCATAACAGCTCCGGTCGGATTATTCGGAAAAGAGAGCATAATCGCTTTCGTTTTCGGCGTCAGACGTTCTTTAATTGCCTCCACATTCACCTGGAAATTGTTTTCCATCGAAGTCGGTACCGGTATTGGCACGCCGCCTGCAAGTGATACGAGCGGGGCATATGAAACAAAGCACGGTTCAACAACGAGTATTTCATCCCCCGGATCCACTACGGCCCGAAGTGCAATATCCAGTCCTTCACTTGCTCCTACTGTGACAATGATCTCCTCTTCCGGATCGTATGCTGTCTGAAAGCGGGACTCCATATACACAGAGATGGCTTCACGCAGCTCCAGCAGACCGGCATTGGCCGTGTATGATGTTAAACCTTTCTCGAGGGAATGAATGCTTGCTTCCCGCACATTCCAGGGAGTCGTATAGTCCGGCTCCCCCACCCCAAGAGAAATAATATTATCCATCGATGAGGCAAGGTCAAAAAAACGGCGGATACCGGACGGCTCGATCCGTTCCACTGCTTTCGACAAATGAACATCGTGAGTGTTTTTAACATTCGTCATGGCGACACCACAATACGAGGATCTGCACCATCTTCGTCTACGAAAATAATTCCGTCGTGCTTGTACTGTTTCAAACGGAAATGTGTCGTAGTGGAGATGACTGATTCGAGTGTGGAAAGTTTTTCGGAGACAAAATTAGCAATTTCCGACATAGTCCTTCCTTCGATCACCACCGATAAATCATACGTACCGGACATTAAATAGCAGGCTTTCACTTCGTTAAACCGGTAAATCCGCTCTGCCACTTCATCAAATCCACGCCCGCGCTGTGGTGTCACTTTCACATCTATCATCGCCGTAACTATTTCTGTGCCGACGGCTTTTGTCCAATCTATAATTGCAGAATAGCCGAGGATGACATTACGGCTTTCCAGCTGATGCAACATTTGTTTAATTTCGTTAAGCTGCAGGTCGAGCATCTTTGCCAGCTTTTCCGCCGACATTCTTCCTTCTTTTTCAATTAAAAGTAATAGTTCCCGTTCTTTTTCCGTCATACTTTTCCCTCCCTGATTTCCTTATTCTACACCACACAGCTTCTATCATCTAGCACTTGCGAAAAATAGTGAGAATTTTTAGGCAGTCTTTCTTCCCCGGAATATAAAACATGCAGCCCCTAGAAGTGCAGAGATAAGAAAAACGGTCAGTATAAGCGCCCCAGTAAAGCCGTCCCCTCCGCTTCCGGTAAGATAAAAACTGCTGCTCTGTGCCGGTAAAACCCCTGGTGAATAAAGAAAACGCTCCGGAAGAAAAGAGGCAGCCATACTTACAAGAAGAGCGGCAGTAAGAGTTGAAAATGCCACTCCGGCATACCCTTTAATAAACGAACTGAAAAAAAGAAGGAGAGTAATCACAAAAATCAGCCACACGGCGTACACAGCCGCTCCCCGGAAAACATTTACGGGATCCAGTTCCCCGAAAAGAATGACGGTGTAATAAACAGCCGCAGTCATTCCACCCAGGTAGGCGAGAAGAGAAAGAGAAAAAGCGTGGGCAGCTTTTGCCAGGATAAAGTTGGTTTCACTTACCGGCTTCGATAAAATCAGCAGATGGGTGCCCAGCTGCCTTTCGCCGCTTACTGTGCCCATAAAAGCAAGCACGAGAATCAACAGTCCTATCTGATTAAACTGGCTTTGTACGGCCGGAAGAATTTCTTCTGCTTCCGGAAGTGGGATCTCAAAAACTGTTCCCTCCGGAAGCCCGCCGACAGCCTGAATGATCGTATCCATGTAATACGTTGTCAGCGGCTGGGAAGCCCCGATTATCATAAAGACAATTGGAATCCACAGCACTTTCCAGCTACGCAGTGCTTCAAGCCATTCTTTTTTATACATTACCCATAATTGTTTCACCCGCTCATCACCTGCATGAATACATCTTCAAGGGAAACGGTTTCTGCCTCCACTTTCGTATAAAGAGCATTTTTATCTTTAAGCAGCTGCAGTACACCGGCCCTGCCTTCTTCCATATTTACTGCTTGTATCCGAATGCGGCCTGCTTCAAGCTCCACTTCCTTCACCCACGGCTGATTCCGGAAAGCTTCTGCCAGTTCCTCAATCCCGTCTTTCGTTTCTATTAAAAATACCGGCAGCGCATAGTTCTGCTTTAATTCTGCCAGTGTGCTTTCCAATATGATTCTCCCTTCCTTCATCATATAAATATCATCACTTACCTGTTCTGCATCCCCAAGAACATGAGTTGAAAAAAGAATAGCTGTATCTTTTTTTAACTTTTTCAGCAGTTCGATAACCTCTCTCCTTCCAAAGGGATCAAGAGCGGAAACTGGTTCGTCCAGAATAAGAAGTTCCGGGCGGTTGATAAGAGCCTGGGCAATCCCCAGCCTCTGCTTCATCCCTCCGGAGTAGCCGGCAATCCGCTTACTGCCGGATTCTTCGAGACCTGTCATTGCCAGCAGTTCCTCCGCCCTCCTGTCTGCTTCCTTTCTGGTAAGACCGAACAGCTCACCGGCATACCGGACATATTCCCTGCCAGTCATCCAGTCGTAGAACCGGGGAAACTGCGGAAGATACCCGAGTACCTCCCGGCGGTCCTGATGTTTTCCGGAAAGAATAACCTTTCCTTTATCCGGTTTCCCAAGCCCTGTAATAATAGACAAAAGGGTTGTTTTTCCTGCACCGTTTGGACCAATCAGAGCTGTACAACGGTCCTTCTTAATATGCATATCTACGTGGTCCACTGCTTTCGTTTCTCCGTATATTTTCTGTACACCGATAACTTTCAGCATCTTTATTATTGCCTCCTTCCGAAAACAAAATAAAGAATCGGTCCGATAATATTAATAAAAATGATGATTAAGATCCACATTAGCCGTTTTTCTTTCGTCATTTCCTGGCTTAAACAGGATACGAGTGCAGCAATAGTTAACGCAAACTGCAGGATAAGCACCGGAAGTATAACAGCCCAGTTGATGTTTCCGAATTCTTCCATAATATTCGCTCCTTTTTAAATCCATAGTGCTCACAAGACACCGGTTCCTCTATTAATCATACGTTTCCTCCCATTCCCTGTCATCCTGTACTGGTAAATATTTATTGAAACTTTTTTCAGTATGTATCGCTATATTATAGTAAGCGACGTGAAAGGATGACAAACGATGAAAAAAACATTGTTCCTTTCTGCCTCCGCTGCATTTCTGCTTACCGCATGCGGGGCAGAGGAAGCAAGTCTTTCCGCCGAACAGGTGCTTACGGAATCCGCTGAAGCAATGGGAAATGTGGATTCTTACACAGTTACTACAAACATGGACCAGTCGATGGAGATGGCCGGGGAAGAAAGTATGGACTATCAAACTATCAGCAGGCTGGAGCTGACAAAAAATCCTCTCACCTATACGGAAAAAACGGAAATGACGATGGCTGATGGAGCGGAGAAACTTGCCTTCACTTCCTATTTCCACGAAGAACAAGGTTTCTTTCTCGAAGACCCCCTGCTCGGAGGATGGGTAAAGCTTCCTGAAGAAACGCATGAGGAGATGCTTGCCCTGGCAGGTTTACAGATGAGCCCGGAAGAGCAGCTGAATCAGTTGCAGGAATTTGTGGAAGAAACGAAAATAGAGGAAACAAACAGCGAATATATCCTTTCCCTCTCAGGAGAAAACTTCGACGTCCAGCAGCTGATGGAACAGGTCAGCGGGCTCGGAGAGATGGAAGAAATGGGGGAGGTTATGGAAGACGTTGAAATCCAGCAATTTGACTACACCGTCCATATAGAAAAAGAGTCCTTCCGCCAGACCGGGGCGGCGATTGACATGGGAATGCTGATGGATACGATGGGACAAATGTCAGCAATGGAGCAGACGATAACTATGGAGATGAAGAATTTCGACAGCATAGACCCCATTTCCATACCTGCCGAAGTGATTGAGGAAGCCGAAGAAGTGCAGGCCAGCTTTTAATTCAGGTTATTTTGGAGTTCATACAAACCTCACTGATCAAAATAGGAAGCTATGTTAATGATCGTTGTCATTCCTTATAGAGAAACTTCGCTGCCGGCCTGCTGCGTAGGAAATTTTTCAGGAGATACTGCCCTGGCCTTTTAACAGGTGGTCCAGTCAAAGAAGACCTCTGCTGATCCATCCGTTTCTTTTTTGAAGCAAATGGCGGTGACTCCTGCGGGGATCAGCGAAGTCTGAAGATCCTTTTCAGAGAAGCTGTTCTTCGCTGGAAACAGCAGAAAAGGAGCTCCGCGGAAAGCTTCTCCTATGATCGCAGGAAAGAGAAAAATAAAAGCATTTTCATACAGAAAAGCAGAGAATGGAACTGTAAGGAAGCATTCTTCTATGTATTAAAACAGCGGAAGCTATGCCTCCGCTGTTTTTTTATTCTTTGTTATTCAATTTACCGGAAGTACTATAAGTTAAGCACCAGTACCTTGTCACGCAGCATAGAATCGATACTGCGGCCGATACCCTGGACACCCTGTCCGGAGTTCTTTACTCCCAGGAATGGGAAGTGGTCCGGTCCGCGGGATGTTTTTCCGTTCACCTGCACGGTACCGACATTCAGCTTATCGGCAATCGCAAAAGCATTTTCCAGATTTTGAGTGAATACGCTCGCCTGGAGACCGTATGCGTTTCGCTTTTCAAGCGCGACCGCTTCAAGCTCGTTGGATATTCTCATGAATGGAAGGACGGGGCCGAACTGTTCTTCCCATGCTACTTCCATATCCTCTGTTACATGGTCAAGAAGGGTGGGACCGAGAAGATTCTTATCCTTAACACCTTCGTGAACGACAGAAGCTCCTTTTTCCCTCGCATCTTCAATGAGAGAAAGGACATAATCCGCTGATTTCTGGTCAATCATAGGAGTGATCGCTGCATCCTCACTGGAAAGACCGACTTTCAGGTCTGCGACAAGAGCTTTCACTTTATCAATCAGTTCGTCTGCCGCACTGTCGACAACCATGACGCGCTTAATGGCTGTACAGCGCTGGCCGGAATAGCTGAGTGCCCCGCTGACGATTTCTTTAGCCGCCTTATCAAGATCGGCATCTTCAAGTACAATAGCAGGATCTTTCCCGCCAAGTTCAAGAACGACTGGAATCATTGATGCTTTTTTAGCAATGTGCCGGCCGGTTTCTGTGCCGCCCGTGAAAGTAATCATGTCGATTTTGTCATGAGTGACTGCAAAATCACCGATAACCGAACCACGTCCGGTTATGATGTTTAATACCCCTTCCGGCAGACCTGCTTTCACAAGGGCCTCGACCATAAGCAGTCCGCTGACTGCCCCCTGGGTAGCCGGTTTAAAAACAACCGTGTTTCCTGTAATAAGGGCAGGAGCAATTTTGGAAGCTGCAAGATTGACTGGGTAGTTAAATGGAGATATCGCCAGCACTACTCCATGCGGCACTTTCTGTACCATTGCTTTTGTCGCTTTGGAAGCACCGGGAAAGGCATCCCCCTGAATAAAACTTCCGTGTGTTCTCAGACCTTCTTCTGCTGTATGCCGAATAAGCTGAGCCGTGCGTTTAACTTCTCCTTTTGCGGAAGAAAGCGTTTTCCCTACTTCTTTATGGATCATTTCCCCGATTTCGTCGGTCATTTTTTCTAATTCTTCCGCCCAGCGGTGCAGGAGCTCCGATCGTTCATGGCCTTCTGTCGCTTCCCAGTTAGCCTGTACATCGGCTGTTTGATTAATAGCTGCATCGACTTCTTCCTGACTTAGTGCAGGAATTTCTCCTGTAATGGATTGATCGTCCGGAGAGTAAATTTTCACCGTTTCTCCGCTCTGACTTCCTACCCACTTATTATTTAATAACGTATGAAACTTTTTGTTGTCCTGACGTAATGACATATATTCACCCTCCGTTTAATTAATTTTCACCACTTGTGGCTATAGCTGTTAATTAAACCATGTGAAAACTCTTTCAAACAAGCGAACAGCTCAAAAAAAAGGCAGTATTTATGTACTTTATTTGAGTACATTCTCCTATACAAAAACAATTTTCAGAAAATTAAAGCGTTTTCAATGGAAGATAACCTTACAGGCTCAACAGGTTCAAAAAAATGCACGCGTGAATTCTCTATTCACACATGCATAGTTAATTATTTACAAATAGAAGTTAAATCCAGCCTTTTTCCCGGCAGATAGTGATCGCTTCAATTCGGTTGGTAACTTCCAGCTTCTCGAGAATAACCGACACATAATTCCGGACAGTTCCATTCGTTATAAACAGTTCTCCAGCAATTTCTTTCGTCGTTTTACCGTTTGCAATCAGCTTCATGACCTCCGTCTCCCGCTGGGTAAGAGGGTTGGGATTATCGTAGGCCATATCTATCAATTCAGGGGCATATACACGCCTTCCTTCCATGATCGTCCGTATGGAATCTGCCAGCTCTTCGCTTGGGCTGTCTTTAAGCAGATAACCGTTCACTTTTGCTTTTCTCGCCCGTTCAAAATAACCGGTCCTCGCAAAAGTAGTCAGAATGATCACTTTGCACGGGTGATCTTTTAATTCTTCAGCCGCTTCCAGGCCCGTTTTTATCGGCATTTCAATATCCATGATACACACATCAGGATTCAGCTCCAAGACCTGCTGTACTGCCATTTCCCCATTTTCAGCCTTACCGACAACTTCCATATCCTCTTTTAAATCCAGCAGGGAACCTAGAGCGCCGAGGAGCATTTTCTGGTCTTCTGCAAGTACGATCCTAATCATGCTCTTTCCTCCCTCTTGACCGACATTGCAATTCTAGGTACACGCATCAGCAGCCGGGTTCCCTGAACCGAGTCGATAGTCAGGGTGCCATTTATAAATTCCAGTCTTTCTTTCATTCCCTGCACACCGCTCTCCTGAAACGTCGTCACCTGTTTGGAAAACCCGACTCCGTTATCCTGTACGGAAACGATGATTTCGCGTGCTGATTCCGTTATGGAAATTTGGCACTCTGTGGCTCTGCTATGTTTAACAATATTAGTAACTGCCTCTTTTAAACACATACTGAGTGTATTTTCCACGAGCAGGGGGACATTCGTAAATTCCCGGTTCCCTTGAACTTCAAGATTAATTCCTGCAACGTTTAATATCTCCTGTACATGGAGCAGTTCATCTCTTAACCTCGTACCTTTCATATCGGCAACCAGTTCTCTGACCTCTTTTAAAGCCATCCGGGCTGTCCGGTTTATATCTTCAATTTCTACCTGTGCTTTATCTGGCTTTGTCTCCACCAGCTTCTCGGCCAGATCACTCTTCATGCCGATCAGCGAAAGCTTTTGACCTAGTGTATCATGAAGGTCTCTGGCAATGCGCTGCCTTTCTTCCATTACCATCAGCTGTGAAATTCTTTCGTTCGCCTCTCTGAGCTGATTGGCGAGAATTTCCTGCTTGTTTCGAGTGTAGAGGGTAAACGGCAGCAAAATAATGCCAATTAAACTGATAATAATAAACGGAAGCTGCATCATAAAAATATCGCTCTGTGTATAAAATCCGATTCCCATTGCAGAAACCGCTGTTACAAGATTAATTACATACAAAGATACAAATTTCTTTTTACTGAGAATGTTTCCTACATAAAAAGCTAAAAACAGAAAGAAATAGACGTAGCCAAAATAAAGCGTCATTCCTGTACTGATAGCAAGCTCCACTGTTATGGAAGCATAAACAATCCAGCCTCTTTTAATAAAGGACAGCCTGTAGGCCGTAAAGAAAAGCCCTATCATCAATACGCCGGCTATGATTTCCGCGAGGGTAGAATTGCTGATGACAAAATAAAAAGGCAGAAGACAAAAAATAATCCATGCATATAAACTTAATCCAGTGTTTTTTGGAAATATATGAAACCAGTTTTTCATAATCCTCCGCCCCCTTCTTTTCTTCTTTAGTGTAACAAAAAGCCCTTTCCCGTGTAGGCAAAAGAGCTTCGTAAATTTATTTTTTTATCCGGACATCCGGGTTCTCGAAGGAGTTACAGTACCATATTTTTTCATTCGTCTTTTTACATCTTTAAAAGTGACGAACTGTTTATTTCTTTCATCGTAAAGACGGAAGCGCACAGCTTTAAAACTGGAAGCCAGCGTAATCGTTGTAACCTGCTGGAGAGGAACCGTGTGTTCATGCGTCTTCTCCAGATTGTAGTTTGGTACTTTCGGACTCAGGTGGTGAACGTGATGATAGCCGATATTGCCTGTCAGCCATTGAATTATCTTCGGAAGCTGGTAATAGGAACTGCCGTCGACAGCTGCCTTAACAAAATCCCAATCTTCCTCTTTTTCAAAATAGGAATCTTCAAACTGATGCTGAACATAAAAGAGCCATATACCGAGCGCTCCGGAAACTAGTAATATTGGAAGCTGAATAATCAGGAATGGTACCAGACCGATTCCCCAAATCAACAGCGCGTAAATAACGGCAATTGACGCAGTAATGAGATGAGTATTCCATCGCTCTTTCTTTTTGGCACCTTTTCGGTTAAACCGATTATCAATAAAGAATAAGTGAATAGGGCCAAGACCAAACATCACGATTGGATTTCTATACAAACGGTAGGTAAAACGCTCCCAGAAGCCTGCTTTCGCATACTCCTCGACTGTCATGATCCACACGTCACCAGTTCCCCGCTTATCAAGGTTACTGCTCGTCGCGTGGTGAATTGTATGGCTTCTCTTCCACTTTTCAAATGCGAAATGAGTAATGATACCGGTTATCGTTCCAACTACCCGGTTTGCTTTTGGATTCTTAAAGAAAGATCCGTGCGTACAGTCATGGAAAATAATAAAAGTCCTGATTACAAATCCGGCAGCGAGAATAATAAATGGGAGCGACAGCCAATAGGAGACGCTTAAACTCTGGTAGGCTAATATCCAAAGAAGTATAAAAGGAATGATGGAGTTGGCTATCTGCCAAATACTGGTTTTCATATCGGAACTCGCAAAAGGAGCGACACTCTTTTTTAATTCGGCTTGTTGTTTTCTGCTCATGTGTTTTCTCCTCCTATTTCTAAACTTCATTGTGTTAAATTATCTATAGGTTCATTGTAAAAGAAAGCGGGCAATGACATAAGACATAGATGTCAGAATAGAACTATGACAACTGTCATGAATTTCAGTTATGTAATAATTTATTGGAAATATCTGTAGTTCTTTCGCTCTAGTATTATCCTATTTAGTCAATTGATCCCTTATTCAATACAGAAGACAATTCGTTCTCTCAGCTTTTATTAACTTTACGTTATTAATGGGTGTAGAAAAGTTTTCGAGCGGGTAAATTAACGTTCCCTACTCCTTTGTGCAGAATTCTCCTTCTTCCCATTGAAAGCAATCAAAGCAGAAATGAATCAAATCAGTATTTTCTTCTGCACGCACTCTGGAAACCAAAAAAATCTCCACAGCAAAGTTTAAAACAGCTAAATACCTGTAACAATGGTTATTTTCAACAACCCCCTACCATTGAGCCAGCCAACCAGGAATCGATTATACAACAAAAAAACTCCAGGTACTTAATGTACCTGGAGATAAATTTAAAAATGGTGAGCCATGGAGGATTCGAACCTCCGACCCTCTGATTAAAAGTCAGATGCTCTACCAACTGAGCTAATGGCTCTCACTTTTGTAAAGAAAACGATCGAACGTTTTACTTTACCCTGTCCGGTTTCATCCGAAACAAGTAAATTTGGTGACCCGTACGGGATTCGAACCCGTGTTACCGCCGTGAAAGGGCGGTGTCTTAACCACTTGACCAACGGGCCTGAAACTGGCGGAGAAGGAGGGATTTGAACCCTCGCGCCGCTTGCGCGACCTACACCCTTAGCAGGGGCGCCTCTTCAGCCACTTGAGTACTTCTCCTAAAGAAGTAGTGGCTCCACAGGTAGGATTCGAACCTACGACCGATCGGTTAACAGCCGATTGCTCTACCACTGAGCTACTGTGGAACAATGGTGGGCCTGAGTGGACTCGAACCACCGACCTCACGCTTATCAGGCGTGCGCTCTAACCAGCTGAGCTACAGGCCCCCACACAACATTCACACAAAAAAAATGGAGCGGGTGATGGGAATCGAACCCACATCATCAGCTTGGAAGGCTGAGGTTTTACCACTAAACTACACCCGCATAGGTAAAATATTAAATTAAAATGGCGCGCCCGAGAGGAGTCGAACCCCTAGCCTTCTGATCCGTAGTCAGACGCTCTATCCAATTGAGCTACGGGCGCAGGTTATAATGGAGCGGGAAACGGGATTCGAACCCGCGACCCCCACCTTGGCAAGGTGGTGCTCTACCACTGAGCTATTCCCGCATCGTTTGAAAATGGCAGGGCTAGCAGGATTCGAACCTGCGGGTCACGGAATCAAAATCCGATGCCTTACCGCTTGGCTATAGCCCTATGTAGTGGGGCGGCTGATGGGAATCGAACCCACGAATGCCGGAATCACAATCCGGTGCGTTAACCACTTCGCCACAACCGCCGCATTATGTAATTTGGCAGGGGTAGCAGGAATCGAACCCGCATCAAAGGTTTTGGAGACCTTCGTTTTGCCATTAAACTATACCCCTAAAAATGGTGGAGGGGGAGAGACTCGAACTCCCGAACCCGAAGGAGCGGATTTACAGTCCGCCGCGTTTGGCCAACTTCGCTACCCCTCCACATTGTCTATTCGTTGAGAAGTGAATAGTTTTCACCATCAACTCAAGAAAAATGGCGGTCCCGACGGGAATCGAACCCGCGATCTCCTGCGTGACAGGCAGGCATGTTAACCGCTACACCACGGGACCTTGTATATGAAAAAATAAAATTTAAATGGAGGAGGAAGAGGGATTCGAACCCCCGCGGGCTATGACACCCCTGTCGGTTTTCAAGACCGATCCCTTCAGCCAGACTTGGGTATTCCTCCAATATATAAATGGTAGCGGAGGAGGGGATCGAACCCCCGACCTCACGGGTATGAACCGTACGCTCTAGCCAGCTGAGCTACTCCGCCAAAACCTTATAATTAAAAATGGTGGAGCCTAGCGGGATCGAACCGCTGACCTCCTGCGTGCAAAGCAGGCGCTCTCCCAGCTGAGCTAAGGCCCCATATGTAAAACCCAGCGACGTCCTACTTTTGCAGGGGGAGAGCCCCCAACTATCATTGGCGCTGGAGAGCTTAACTTCCGTGTTCGGCATGGGAACGGGTGTGACCTCTCCGCTTTCGTCACTGGATCTTTTTTGTTTTTTTCAACCCTTTTGTTCCGGGCCTGTGCGCCCTGGGTGGGTTGGAGCTGTCCGCTCAAAACTGGATAACGGGGGTGTATGAACCCTTCAATCGGTGTCGTCGAATTATCTTCTTTTTTTGGTTAAGCCCTCGATCGATTAGTATCTCTCAGCTTCACGTGTCGCCACGCTTCCACACGAGACCTATCTACCTCTTCGTCTCAGAGGGATCTTACTCCCAATCACTTGGGATGGGAAATCTCATCTTGAGGGGGGCTTCATGCTTAGATGCTTTCAGCACTTATCCCGTCCACACGTAGCTACCCAGCGATGCTCCTGGCGGAACAACTGGTACACCAGCGGTGTGTCCATCCCGGTCCTCTCGTACTAAGGACAGCTCCTCTCAAATTTCCTGCGCCCGCGACGGATAGGGACCGAACTGTCTCACGACGTTCTGAACCCAGCTCGCGTGCCGCTTTAATGGGCGAACAGCCCAACCCTTGGGACCTACTTCAGCCCCAGGATGCGACGAGCCGACATCGAGGTGCCAAACCTCCCCGTCGATGTGGACTCTTGGGAGAGATTAGCCTGTTATCCCCAGGGTAGCTTTTATCCGTTGAGCGACGGCCCTTCCATACGGTGCCGCCGGATCACTAAGCCCGACTTTCGTCCCTGCTCGACCTGTCTGTCTCGCAGTCAAGCTCCCTTATGCCTTTGCACTCTGCGAATGATTTCCAACCATTCTGAGGGAACCTTTGGGCGCCTCCGTTACTGTTTAGGAGGCGACCGCCCCAGTCAAACTGCCCACCTGACACTGTCCCTGACCCGGATCACGGGTCGAGGTTAGGATGTCAAAACAGCCAGGGTAGTATCCCACCGATGCCTCCACCGAAGCTGGCGCTCCGGTTTCCAAGGCTCCTACCTATCCTGTACAAGCTGTTCCGACACCCAATATCAAGCTGCAGTAAAGCTCCATGGGGTCTTTCCGTCCTGTCGCGGGTAACCTGCATCTTCACAGGTAATATAATTTCACCGGGTCTCTCGTTGAGACAGTGCCCAAATCGTTGCACCTTTCGTGCGGGTCGGAACTTACCCGACAAGGAATTTCGCTACCTTAGGACCGTTATAGTTACGGCCGCCGTTTACTGGGGCTTCAATTCGGAGCTTCTCCCGTAAGGGATAACCCCTCCTCTTAACCTTCCAGCACCGGGCAGGTGTCAGCCCCTATACTTCGCCTTGCGGCTTCGCAGAGACCTGTGTTTTTGATAAACAGTCGTTTGGGCCTATTCACTGCGGCTCCCCTGGGCTATGAACCCCAGGGAGCACTCCTTCTCCCGAAGTTACGGAGTCATTTTGCCGAGTTCCTTAACGAGAGTTCTCCCGCGCGTCTTAGAATTCTCTTCCCGCCTACCTGTGTCGGTTTACGGTACGGGCACCAGTTTCCTCGCTAGAGGCTTTTCTTGGCAGTGTAGGTGCAGGCACTTCGGTACTAAATTTCCCTCGCGGTCACAGCTCAGCCTTAACAGAACACGGATTTCCCTGTGTTCCAGCCTCCCTGCTTCGGCGCACACATCCAGCGGTGCGCTTGCCCTGCCTTCCTGCGTCCCCCCATTGCTCAAACGGAAACGTGGTGGTACAGGAATATCGACCTGTTTTCCATCGCCTACGCCTTTCGGCCTCGGCTTAGGACCCGACTAACCCTGAGCGGACGAGCCTTCCTCAGGAACCCTTAGGCTTTCGACGGAGGGGATTCTCACCCCTCTTTTCGCTACTCATACCGGCATTCTCACTTCCAGGCGCTCCACCGGTCCTTCCGGTCCGGCTTCGATGCCCCTGGAACGCTCCCCTACCACAGAACACCCGAAGGTGTTTTGTCCATAGCTTCGGTGATACGTTTAGCCCCGGTACATTTTCGGCGCAGAGTCACTCGACCAGTGAGCTATTACGCACTCTTTCAATGATGGCTGCTTCTAAGCCAACATCCTGGTTGTCTAAGCAACTCCACATCCTTTTCCACTTAACGTATACTTGGGGACCTTAGCTGATGGTCTGGGCTGTTTCCCTCTTGACTACGGATCTTAGCACTCGCAGTCTGACTCCCGAGGATAAGTGATTGGCATTCGGAGTTTGACTGAATTCGGTAATCCTGTAGGGACCCCTAGTCCAATCAGTGCTCTACCTCCAACACTCTATCCCTCGAGGCTAGCCCTAAAGCTATTTCGGGGAGAACCAGCTATGTCCGAGTTCGATTGGCATTTCACCCCTACCCACACCTCATCCCCGCACTTTTCAACGTGCGTGGGTTCGGGCCTCCATCCAGTGTTACCTGGACTTCACCCTGGACATGGGTAGATCACCCGGTTTCGGGTCTACAACGACGTACTCAAAGCGCCCTGTTCAGACTCGCTTTCGCTGCGGCTCCGTCTTATCGACTTAACCTGGCACGTCATCGTAACTCGCCGGTTCATTCTACAAAAGGCACGCTGTCACCCATAAACGGGCTCCAACTACTTGTAGGCACACGGTTTCAAGATCTCTTTCACTCCCCTTTCGGGGTACTTTTCACCTTTCCCTCACGGTACTGGTGCACTATCGGTCACTAGGGAGTATTTAGCCTTGGGAGATGGTCCTCCCGGATTCCGACGGGGTTTCACGTGTCCCGCCGTACTCAGGATCCACTCCGGAGGAGGGGGCATGTCGAGTACAGGGCTGTTACCTTATCCTGCGGGCCGTTCCAGGCCGCTTCCTCTATACCCTCTCTTTGTAACTCCGTATGGAGTGTCCTACAACCCCAGAAGGCAAGCCTTCTGGTTTGGGCTGTTTCCGTTTCGCTCGCCGCTACTCAGGAAATCGCATTTGCTTTCTCTTCCTCCGGGTACTGAGATGTTTCAGTTCCCCGGGTCTGCCATCACACACCTTATGGATTCAGGTGTGGATCGTATCCCATTACGGATACGGGGTTCCCCCATTCGGAAATCTTCGGATCGACGCTTACTTACAGCTCCCCGAAGCATATCGGTGTTCGTCCCGTCCTTCATCGGCTCCTAGTGCCAAGGCATCCACCGTGCGCCCTTTCTAGCTTAACCAGCTGCCTCCCTGAGGGAGGCAGTGGACGTCATTCGATCGTCTTGGCGATATTCTAAGACACTCGGAAACTCGTTTCTTCGTCACGGGGCGCACCCCGGACCAATAGACCTTGTTTCCGGTGATTGATTGTTCATACATTACGTTATCCAGTTTTCAAAGGACAGAGGCTTGCGGGCCGTCTTTCTTCTTTCCTTTTTTCCCACTGCCAAGCAGAAGAAAGCCGAAAAAAAAAGAGCCGGCCGAGAGGTGTTAACCCTCTCAAAACTAAACAAAAGAACGAAAGGAAGGAAATCGATAAGTGAGCTTACTCGAGCTCCTTAGAAAGGAGGTGATCCATCCGCACCTTCCGGTACGGATACCTTGTTACGACTTCACCCCAATCATCTGTCCCACCTTCGGCGGCTGGGTCCCAAAAAGGGTTGCCTCACCGACTTCGGGTGTTACAAACTCTCGTGGTGTGACGGGCGGTGTGTACAAGGCCCGGGAACGTATTCACCGCGGCATGCTGATCCGCGATTACTAGCAATTCCGGCTTCATGCAGGCGAGTTGCAGCCTGCAATCCGAACTGAGAATGGCTTTCTGGGATTCGCTCCACCTCGCGGCTTCGCTGCCCTTTGTACCATCCATTGTAGCACGTGTGTAGCCCAGGTCATAAGGGGCATGATGATTTGACGTCGTCCCCACCTTCCTCCGGTTTATCACCGGCAGTCACCTTAGAGTGCCCAACCAAATGCTGGCAACTAAGGTCAAGGGTTGCGCTCGTTGCGGGACTTAACCCAACATCTCACGACACGAGCTGACGACAACCATGCACCACCTGTCACTTTGTCCCCCGAAGGGGAAAACTCTGTCTCCAGAGTGTTCAAAGGATGTCAAGACCTGGTAAGGTTCTTCGCGTTGCGTCGAATTAAACCACATGCTCCACTGCTTGTGCGGGCCCCCGTCAATTCCTTTGAGTTTCAGCCTTGCGGCCGTACTCCCCAGGCGGAGTGCTTAATGTGTTAACTTCGGCACTAAGGGCATCGAAACCCCTAACACCTAGCACTCAACGTTTACGGCGTGGACTACCAGGGTATCTAATCCTGTTTGCTCCCCACGCTTTCGCACCTCAGCGTCAGTTGTAGGCCAGAAAGTCGCCTTCGCCACTGGTGTTCCTCCACATATCTACGCATTTCACCGCTACACGTGGAATTCCACTTTCCTCTCCTACACTCAAGTCCTGCAGTTTCCAATGACCCTCCACGGTTGAGCCGTGGGCTTTCACATCAGACTTACGAGACCGCCTGCGTGCGCTTTACGCCCAATAATTCCGGACAACGCTTGCCCCCTACGTATTACCGCGGCTGCTGGCACGTAGTTAGCCGGGGCTTTCTCGTGAGGTACCGTCAAGGTGCCGGCCTGTTCGACCGGCACTTGTTCTTCCCTCACAACAGAACTTTACGATCCGAAAACCTTCATCGTTCACGCGGCGTTGCACCGTCAGGCTTTCGCCCATTGCGGATGATTCCCTACTGCTGCCTCCCGTAGGAGTCTGGACCGTGTCTCAGTTCCAGTGTGGCCGATCACCCTCTCAGGTCGGCTACGCATCGTCGCCTTGGTGGGCCGTTACCCCACCAACAAGCTAATGCGCCGCGGGCCCATCTTCCAGCGGGAGGAGACCGAAGTCTCCGCCCCTTTGACAAGCCGCTCATGCGAGCCGCTTGATCATCCGGCATTAGCCCCGGTTTCCCGGGGTTATTCCGGCCTGGAAGGCAGGTTGCCCACGTGTTACTCACCCGTCCGCCGCTCATTCCACAGGTTTTGCCCCGAAGGGCGCTGCCTGCTTCCTGCGCTCGACTTGCATGTATTAGGCACGCCGCCAGCGTTCGTCCTGAGCCAGGATCAAACTCTCCGATAAATCGTCGAAGTTTGAACTTCTGACATCGCGAAGCGGGATGCTTCGCTTTCAAAACTGAATCTGGCTAAAGATTCTTTAATAATAAATTGACAGAGAATGATTCATTCTCTTTTTTCCTTCACAATCGTCTTTTGTTTAGTTTTCAAAGGGCAAATCACAGCGCCGCCTGTTTTTGGCGACTTAATAAATATATCATTTTCAGCATATGAAGTCAATGCTTTTTTCAACGCATTTTTCTTCGCAATGCTTTAATTAATTTTCGCCTCATCAGCGACAAATAATAATATACCAAACCAGCTTACTCCTGACAACCTTTTTCAACAAATCTTTTTGATGCTTTTTAAAGCTTGGCGTCAGCGAAGTACAAAAAAGCTGGAACCCGGAATATAAAATATATAATTTCGGCGACTTGATACATTATATTGATTTTGACTCCCGAGGTCAAGACGATTAAATAAATTTGTAATTTCATTCGTCTGAACCCTTCTCTTCTTCGCCTTGGTAAACTTTTTGAATTCTAAACTTCATTATAACAACTTTTCATTTAGTACAGGTCACTTCCAGTCGTTTTTTATTATCAGGCTTTTAAGTCGTTTTCACAGCTGCCGCTCTCCCCATTCTGAGACCGGATAGATCTTCACAGGTGTCTGACCGTTTCATATAAGAGAAATAATATGCTGGCTCCTTTCCATCTACTGTGCTTCCGGCTATTGAAAGTCAATAATATGAAAATCCTTAGCATCTACCTCCAAACTCCCGGGGTTCCGGCACCCGGATTATGAAAGCGGAAGAACTCTTTTAAAAAAGGTGGGGCAATGCATATTCATATTAGTTTTTGGCATTCAAACATATTTCCGGACACGTGAAAATTTAAGCTTTGGTCGTGTTTAATGGAGTTATTGAAGAGCGGCCGCCGCACTCCCGCCTGACCGCGGAGATGGAAGCTGCATAGTTCATCTGCCGGTTTACAGCGGGTTTTCCTGTAATAGCAGCAGCGAATACGCTTCTTACAGAAAAAAGTAAATGTGAACCCTGTTGCTGGTCTGCAGGCTGTACCTTCCCTAAAAAAGCTGGAAGGAAAGAACTATTGAGTTAATTTATAAATATTTAACTGATTTACACCAAATGAGTGCAGGTCCGCGAATGCTGCAGAGACAAATTTCAAAAGAGGAATTGACAATTAATATTTACACGAAGTATGCTAATGTTAACCTTATTTAAATAAGGTTAACATTAAAAGGAGGAGAGTTTATGACTGCCACAAAACCAAAGGTCCAGACCGTACATATTACATATGCAGCCATGTTCATCGCGCTTATGGCTATCGGCGCTAACCTTACCGCTTTCATTACACTTGGAGGAGTCCCTCTGACCTTTCAAACAGTCGTAGCTGTGCTTGCCGGTATTATACTCGGCAAAAAATTAGGTACTCTTGCCATAGCCGGCTACATCCTGCTCGGCCTTACCGGTGTCCCTATCTTTGCAGGCTTCTCTGGGGGCGTTTCCGTACTCGCATCTCCCACTTTCGGTTTCCTCGTTTCGTTTTTGTTTATCGCTTTTTCTTCAGGATTTGTTATGGAGTTGATGAAAACTAAAACGAAAAGCGGCTTTTTTATAGCGGGCTTAACCGGACTGCTTTTCAATTACGGCATAGGAGTTCCTTATTTGTATTTCTACACGGTAACGATTCTTGGAGTGACCGACACAAGCTTCTTGCTCATCGCAGGAGGAATGAGCGCTTTCTTCATTAAAGATCTCATTCTTGTCTTTTTTACTGCTGCTTTGGCTGCTCAGCTGTATTCCCGCAGGGCGATTCGCCCCGTATGGCAGCAAGCAGCCTGATTTAGAGGTATTATTCGCAGGTTCGCGAAATACAAAAAGGCCGGCCCCATGATGGGACCGGCTTTTTTAATGGAAAATGACTTATTCGACAGTTCCGCCTGCTTCTTCAATTTCTTCTTCAAGCATATCAAGAATCATTTCCGCATCATCTCCACCATTTTCACGGTAGTAATCACGGACAGGTAGAGCGAGTTCACGGAAAGCGTCTCTCTCATCTTCAGACAGCTCATAGATTTCAGTAGGATTTTCATCGTCATCTTCGATTTGTGACAAGAATTCATCATTCTGTTCCTGTTGGATATCGAAACCTCGCTGGCGCATCTCTTCGATAGATTCATCGATAATACCCTGCGTCGCTTCATCCAGACCTTCGTAAAAATCAGGATTAACAGTTGTCATTGTAACGTACATATTATGGTTGGATATCGTCATGTGATCCTGAACTTCGTTAAAGTTGGCGTCTGCAATGAAGAAAATAGGATTTTCCTGACCTTCAACAGCTCCCTGCTGAAGACCGGTATAAAGCTCGCCCCAGCTCATGGCAGTTGGGTTAGCTCCATACGCTTCATACGATTCCAGAATTAGTGGAGACTCCTGAGTACGCATCTGGAAGCCTTCGAAATCTTCTGGTGTACGGAGTTCTGAATTACCAGTCCACTGCATAGCCCCTTCTGTCCAGAAGGATAGTGGCATGATTCCCTGTTCTTCATACTTCGCTGCGAGGTGCTCGTTAATTGCTTCAGAATCATTTAAGATCTCCTGGTTTAATTCCTGATCATCTGTAAACAGGAACTGAAGGGCAAAAATATTCCCCTCCGGAACTAAAGTACCTGTGAAACCTGGAGAGATAATAGCAAACTCAACAACGTTGCCTGTTAACTGTTCCACCTGGTCTACTTCACTTCCAAGTGCACCAAACTCATATACATCTATTTCTAAAGCTCCGTCTGACTTCTCGCTTACGAGATCAGCAAACTCCTGTGCATATACATATTGAACCTGGCCCTGTGTTTCTTCAACTACAAAACGCCATTCCTGAGGTTCCACATCAACAGTTTCTCCCTCACCATCATTTTCTGCTCCTGCATCGGCGTCATTTCCTTCTTCGTTCGTGTTTTCTCCGCCGTTGCCTCCATTATTTCCTCCGTCGTTTCCACCATTATCTCCTCCGTCGTTACCGCCGCAGGCTGTAAGAACGAGACCTAAAGTTAATGCTCCTGTTAGTAAACCCGTTTTTTTAAACATCTGTTTACATACCCCCAAAAAGAATTTTTTATATATTTCAAAGACCTTTCCTATTCCAGCTTAAAATAAATTAAGCAGGAATAGAGAAATATCTTCAAAAACGATTACCAGAACTGACGTAAACAGCAATATGACAATATAGGGCGGTGTCCCTTTTATAACTTCTAAATAGGATTTGTTGAACACCGCACTGGCCGTGAATATATCGACTCCAAACGGAGGTGTTGCCGAACCAAGGGCCGCCTGGAAAACAATGACGACACCCAGGTGAATCGGATCGACGCCGGCCATCGATGCCACAGGTGCGAATATCGGCGTCAGAATAAGAATTACCACAATCGGATCGACAAACATACATCCGACGAAAAAGAAAATCGCTACAATAATAAGTACATTAAGCGCTGTTGGATCGGCCGGTAAAACTGCATCCGTCAGCATTGTCGGGATTCTCGCAAAGGAGATTACCCATGAAAAAGCCTGACCGCCTGCTACAAGTACAAACACCGCGGATGTTACTATCCCGGAGGACAGAGCAATATCCGGAATTTCCTTCAGTTTAATCGAACGGAAGATAAACACTTCCAAAATGAGTGCGTAGAGGACGGAAACTCCTGCTGCTTCTGTTGGTGTAAACTGCCCTGTATAGATACCCCCGATAATAATTATCGGAAATCCAAGAGGCAGCAGCGCTTTAACAAACACACTTCTCTTTTCCTGCCATGTTGCTTTATCCGCCAGTGGAATGTTGTAAATTTTCGCATGAATATAAGCGTAGATGGAAAAGAAAATAAAAATAAGTACACCGGGCCCAATACCCGCAATAAATAGATCGCCTACCGAGGCATCAGAAACAAGTGCATAAATGATCATCCCGATACTCGGTGGAATAAGTAATGCTACGTCACTGGAGTTGATAATGAGTGCGATAGCACTCGAATCTTTATACCCTACTTTCAGAAGCCTCTCCCTCATCGGTTTACCAATCGCTACTACTGTAGCCTGGGTTGATCCTGAAATAGAACCAAACATTGTACAGGCAGCTGCTGTCGTGATCGCGTAACCGCCGCTCATGTGACGGACGAAAGCACCGACAAAATCCAGAAGCTTCTGGGAGGTTCTGCCCGATGTCATAATATCAGCTGCAAAGATAAACAGCGGCACAGCTAGTAGTACATAAGAAGATATACCTTCCGCCATCTGCTGAATCATTATTGTCGGATCGAGCCCTTCCATGAAGAACAGAATCATAATGAGCGGTCCGGCAATAAGCGGAATCATCATTGGAAAACCGAGCAGCAGCGTAATGACCATTACCCCTAATAATGTCCAAAGCATAATTTGTCCCTCGCTGTTCTTATAAGATTTTCGTTACTGTTCGTCATAATCTTTTTTATCCTGAGCAAGATAAATTTCTTTATGAATAATGTTCATCCACATATTGCGCAGGAATTGGAGCCCTCCAAGAAAGCAGCCAATCGGTATGGCAGCTACCATGAGCCAGAATGGAAATTGCAGAGCCGCAGTTGTCCGGCCGGTTTCATAAATGCCGTAGACATAAAGCGTGGCAAAATAACCTACAGCAAACAGTACAATTGCTGTAACGAAAGGAATGATAATCGCCAGCGTCTTTTTAACAGGTCTGGGTGAAAGGTCAAAAAATGCCGACATACTTATGTGTCTGCCTTTTCTTGCCGCATAGCTGATGCCGATAAAACTGGCAACGATAACAGACAATCTGCTGATCTCTGCCGCAAAATGCCAGCTGCTCCCTGTAATCATTCGATAAACCACATTTCCGAAAGTCATTACAGATATAACAATAATCGCCCATTTAAGAATGAATTTTTCCAATGTATGCAGCCCGGCATCCAGCATTCCAAAAAATTTCATTATTTTGCCCAAATCCCTGTCCCCCCTTTAATTACTTTAATTTGTCCTGGAACGAAGGAAGGAAACAAATATATTTGTTTCCTTCTCTGACGCTCTAATTAATTAACCCCATTTATAAATATGTAATGTAATCGATGAGGAGCCTATTAAATAGGATAATACATGTTCTGTAAAGATTCAAAACTCATATAGGTACAAATACGCCCCTAAGAGAAGACTACCCCCACTTTCCTTTATTCACCTGCTTACAACGCTGGTTTTTATCACCACATAGAATGAAATCGTTTTCTTGAACTCCACGTTAAGATGGCTCTCTCCGCTCGATGAAGATAGCTTATGAGTTCTTATATGACACTTTAATCAGCCAAGTTCTTTACCCTTGAATCCATCCTCGCAAATTTTCTCGTTTTTTTCTTCCAGTGCCAAATATTCCGGGATGTTTCTCCCAGTTTGAAAGAAGGAGATTGTATTTATGAAGAAAATAGAAATACTACACTCCTATAAAATAATATTCTTGATACCTCGAGTAAAGACCTGCCCCTTTAGATCTATTTTACATAAATAATACAATAGTCCTACGTTACAGATTATCTCTTTAATTATAGCTCTGTTAAAGCTTTAACAGAGCCTTAATTATCGTTGAATCTCATCTACAAGCGTTTTTATCAGGAAATATACGAACCGTTATAATCAAATCAACTGCATTTAAACGCCATATTTAAAAGAAACGAGGAAAGCTGGCCTCTGCTGATGGAAATCACTTTTGATGTTCACCCCCTCTTTTTTATCACGACATACGAAATTTATTCAGCTGTAATCATATTCCAAAAATTTGATTTTCGAATTTATCAGCCGGCTGTTTTAGGAGCTGTTCTTCCGGTTATGATATAATGGTAAATACGCTTATAACTATACAGCACAAGGAAAGGAAGATCCTTGCACATGGCATTTTTTTCTAATTTTCCCTTATTAGTAGCACTATTTACAATTGGATTTGCACAATTTATTAAGGTCCCGCTGCAGTATCTCGCTACACGAAAAATTGACTGGAAACTGCTTACAAGCACCGGCGGGATGCCAAGCTCTCATTCTGGAGCAGTTACTGCTCTATCTACTGCCCTTGCAATTGAATATGGGGTGGGCTCTCCCTACTTTGCTATTTCCGTTGTCTTCGGCATTATCGTCATGTTTGATGCCACAGGTATTAGAAGACACGCCGGTGAACAGGCTACGGTAGTAAATCAGCTTGTAATGGACTTCACTAAAATAAGGGACGAAATGAAGCATTGGCCGGAGAAACAGGAAGAAGAGAAGCGGAACGAATTAAAAGAACTTCTCGGCCATCAGCCTATTGAAGTATTTTTTGGAGCTATACTCGGAATTATTCTTGCTGTTTCCCTTCACTTTATTTTTCAGGCATAAAAAAAGCTGTGCGTGCCCTTTTGGCATGCACAGCTTTTTAAGCTGAGTGTTCTTATAGGAGCACTTGTCAGATGGAAACGGGATATCCTTAAGCAACGGTGAAAACCGAGTTACTTTAAAACATCTGATAACCTCTTACCCGAAGCATTCTGATAGCTATACCAGCAAGGACAGCACCGCCCATTCCTGCAATAAGAATAACAACGTCCGCGGCCGTTAAAGATCCGAGCGTAGTGCCCAGTCCGGAGAATGAAGCTGCCGGGGAAGAGAAGTAATTGAAAAATCCAGCATCATCGACTATAAACAGAATAACAATTGGATAAATTACAGCCATGACCCAAGTGGATCGAAGCAGCATATTTAAAATAAATCCAATACCAAAAAAGAGTACAAAATATAAAAGTACGGCAATAATAAGCTGTGGTAAATTTAACACTCGTGGAGTCCCCCTTCATGCAGTCAAAATAAGTTTACTGAATTGAAAGAGAGACGTCAAACACGAAATACTATTTAGCTTTTCCCGTGCCGTGACAGCTGCTGCATGTTTCGGATCCGCCAAGCAGAAGCTGATGGTACCCTCTCCCTGTGCAGTAAGAACATTGGGAGCGTTTCAAACGTTTGCGCTGATACATCTTTTTCACCTCGCACCTATTTATCTGATATTTCTGATAATATATCAGGATATTCCCGGTGTCAACGCATCAGCTTGAACAAATATGGTTTTCTGAATGCTGACAATAAAAAAAGTCCGGAGGAATAAACAAAATTCCCCCGGAACTTTTATAGAAATAAATAAAGGTTTTGGTCAAGCATAAATAAAATTTTTCAACACAGACCTCGTATTACTGATTAAAACATTTTCAGCTTGCCTTTTTTAATGACCAGAGGCATTCCGCCGAGGAGGAACAGATAACGGTTATCGATCATTTTCTTTACAGCGGATGCAGAATTCCCGTAAATTTTTCGTGTACCGACAATTCCGATCGCCTCTTTACCGCCGAGAGAAGCAACAGTCCCTTTAATATCCGGAGTAAACTGCTCCATCTCTTTCTTGCCTTCCACGAGCGCTTTCAGATTGTTCGCGCAGGCAGCTCCCTGCTGAATTGCAATCTGTGCGGTCGGCGGGTATGGACGCTCTGTCTCCTCATTGATAATGAGGGCACAGTCACCGATGACGAAAATGTCTTCATATCCCGGTGCACGAAGGTCCTTTTCGACTTTGATACGGCCGCGCATGGAATCAAATCCGGAGTCTTCAATAACTGGATTTCCGCGCACGCCTGTAGTCCAGACGATCGTATTTGTCTTGATTTCCGTATCATCATTCAGGATAACACTGTCTGCCGTCACTTCTTTAATAGGCATACTGATTTTAAACTCAACGCCGCGGCTCTCCAGCACATTCATCGCATACTCAACGAGCTCTTCGTCAAAACCGGGAAGTGCAGTCGGAGCTGCTTCAATGGAAAGAATTCGTACTTTTTCACGCGGAATATCGTAGTATTCACATAATTCCGGGATCCGCTCAGTCATTTCCCCGGCAAACTCAATCCCTGTAAATCCGGCACCTGCGATGACGAAAGTGAGTTTGCCGTCCTGATCCGCTGCCTGTTTATTATAGCTGGCAAACTGATACTCAATATGTTCTTTAATTAACCGGACGGAGTTTACGCTGCGGATCGCAAAGGCATGTTCTTTTACACCTGGAATACCGAAAGTCTCTGGAATAGCTCCAAGACCTACTACGAGATAGTCGTAGTCGAGCACCATTTCATCAAGCACGACTTTCTTCTCGTCCTTCTTGATTTCTTTTACATCACCTTTAATAAAATTAACTTTTTTAGTGTCGATAACGCTGTCGATTTTCATACGTGTCTTATCGTGATGCATAGTCCCTGCAGCAGGTTCATGAAGCCATGTAGTCTGGTAGTGGTAATCATGGCGGTTGACAAGGGTAATTTCAGCATCTTTTGCCACCGTGGATTTTTGAAGGCGGGAAGCGACAATCATGCCGCCGTAGCCGGCGCCAAGAATTACTATTTTCGGTTTATTCATTCTGCACTCACTCCAATTAATATATTTTCGACGCTACAGTTTTTGTACCCTTTTAAGCGGATATGTACACCACCCTTATGTGATTCATTTCACGTATAAATTTATAGAAATGCACAGCTGGTTGTAAAGCGTACATAAGCATCCTATTTGATTCCCTCTCCAATCATAGGACGTTTCCCTGCCCTTTTCAACTACTTTTTGAACATCTCATGAACTTTTTCAATTCTTTTCTTTCAACTTTTTTACATGCTGACCAGGATATGAAATACAGGGCGCATTTCCTCGTTTAATTTCGTTGATTCCTTCCACATGATAGATAAGTGAAAAGGCTTTCACTATCACCTCTTTTACCTGCTGCACTCTTTTTATGCTTTGAGGCTTTTACAGGCAGGAACCTTTTCAATTATCTCTGAAACGTCTATAATTGGTTAGTAGAACAAATATATCGCGGAGGTGTCAATATCGTGTCACAGGATCGGGAAATTTATGATATTACAATTATCGGCGGCGGGCCCGTTGGTTTATATACTGCTTTTTACGCCGGTCTTCGGCAGATGAAAGTGAAAATTATCGAAGCAATGCCCCAGCTCGGAGGTCAGCTTTCCGCTCTTTATCCGGAAAAATACATTTATGATATCGCAGGCTACCCGAAAGTTCTGGCCCAGGAACTCGTCGATAATCTCGTCGATCAGGCAATGCAGTTTGAGCCGGAAATTGTCCTCAGCGAATCCGTTCAGGACATTGAAAAAGACATTGAAGGGACTTTCACTCTTCGAACAGATAAGGATGAACATCTTACGAAAACCGTAGTTATTGCTGCAGGCGTTGGAGCTTTCCAGCCCCGCCGTCTCAAAATTGAGGGAGCGGAACGTTTTGAAAACGCCAACCTTCATTATTTCGTTAATGACATTAACCAGTTTGCCGGGGACCGTGTCGTGCTTGCCGGTGGAGGCGATTCTGCGGTTGACTGGACGCTGATGCTTGAAGACATCGCAGAGGAAGTTACGATTGTACATCGCCGGGATACTTTCCGTGCGCATGAACACAGCGTTAATCAAATGGAAGAATCACAGAAAATTAATGTAAAAACACCGTTTAATGTCGATGAGATCCATTACGATGACAACCGCATTACCAGTGTAACGCTGAAACACAAAGACGGAGAAGAAACAGAACACGTAAACATCGATTCGCTTATCGTCAACTACGGCTTCGTCTCCAATCTTGGTCCGATCAAAAAATGGGACCTCGACATTGAAAAAAACTCCATTGTTGTTAATTCCAGCACGGAAACGAATATCGAAGGCATTTACGCCGTTGGAGACATTGTCACTTATGAAGGTAAAGCCAAGTTGATTGCTACCGGCTTCGGCGAAGCACCAACAGCTGTAAACAAAGCAAAAGTGCATATTGATCCGAAAGCCAAAGCCACCGCCGGACACAGTACAAGCCTCTTTTAAATGGGATGAAAAGAGGAACCGGCTTTATAAAAAAAGCGTCATGACAATTTTTTCGTCATGACGCTTTTTTGTGCGAAGCGTTAAAGGCTCCTTTAACAGCTTTCCGGCTTTCCGGCATTCGTTGCTGTTTTAAAAGAAGCTCCGCAGCCGCAGTTTGCAATTGCGTTCGGGTTATCGAGCGTAAATCCGCCGCCCATCATGTTTTCTTTATAATCGATCTTCACCCCATCAAGCATCGGAGCACTTTCTTCATCTATAACGAGGGCAATTCCATTGATGGTAATCTGCTGGTCATCTTCATGTACTTCTGAATCAAACCCCATACCATAAGAAAGACCGGTACAGCCTCCGCCCTGCACGCCTACGCGCATGTAGTTCGCTTCTTCACTGTCGCTCATCATCTGCTTAATCTGTGACGCTGCAGCTTCTGTAATCGTAATCATCTATATAACGCCTCCTTTTTTCAACTTGTCTACTAACAGTATAACAAGTGAGGTTATATGCTTCAAATTTCCTGAACTTGTATCTATCGTTTGGCAACCCCGTTTCGTTGGTGGTAAGATAGAAAGAGTTTCGTGCAGCGAATGAGACCGCACACTTTAACATGATAAAGGCAGGGGATAAACATGAGTACAATTTTACTGGACGATAAACTGCAGGCAATTCAGCAGAAAGTACAAAACGGCGAACGCCTGACTATCGAAGATGGATTGACGCTTTATGAAACACCTGATTTACTGACAGTAGCCCAGATGGCCAGCCAGGTTAACGATAAGAAAAACGGAGATAACGTTTATTTCATTGAAAATTTGTATATAAATCCGACTAACGTCTGCGAAGCAAGCTGCTCGTTCTGCGGTTTCAAACGCAAACCCGGCGAAGAAGGTGCCTATACGATGCACGAAAAGGAGCTCCTCGAATATGTAGAAAAAAGATGGAGCGATGGTATCCGTGAATTTCATATTGTGGGGGGACATAATACGGATGTGCCGTTTGACTATTACTTAAATACTGTACGCACTCTGAAAAAACATTATCCGCAGTGTTCCATTAAAGCCTACACAGGAGCGGAAATAGAGTTTTTTGCGCGTCATTCCGGTCAAACAATGCGCCAGGTGCTTGAACAGCTGCAGGAAGCAGGGCTCGATACTCTTCCGGGAGGCGGAGCAGAAATACTCACAGAAAATTACCGTGCTAAAATGAGTCCCGATAAAGCCTCTACCGACCAATGGCTGGAAGCTCACGAAATCGCCCATGACCTTGGTATGAAAACGCATGCTACGATGCTTTACGGATCGATTGAATCAAAAGAAGAGCGGCTTATTCATATGGACCGCCTGCGTCAGCTTCAGGATAAAACAAACGGTTTTATGGTATTTATTCCACTTGCTATGCAGCCGAGAAAAGCGACTGCCGGATTGAAACGCCGCACATCCGCCTATGACGACCTGCGCACCGTAGCAATCAGCAGGCTCATGCTCGATAATTTCGACCATATTAAAGCTTACTGGATTAATATCGGCGTGCAGCTGACTCAGATGTCCCTGGCATTCGGAAGTTCAGACATTCACGGCACGCTGGTTGAAGAACGTATTTCCCACGCCGTTGGTGCTCTTACTTCCCAGAGCCTGACACGAAGTGAACTTGTCCACATGATTAAAGGCGCTGGAAAGACACCAGTAGAGAGAGACACCTTCTACAATGTTATTAAAACTTATTAATTAAAAAAGGAAAGCCTTTTCCCGGCTTTCCTCAAAGAAATATAGAAGGCTTTCATGACTTCCTTGTTATGAAAGCCTTCTGCTGTTGATTAAGTCTGCCGATAATGCCACAGGCTCCAAAAAGCATGCAATTTCAACAACCCTGTACAAAAAAGGCCCTTCTCCCGAAAGTTCCAGGAGAAAGGCCCTTTTTTATCAGTTATGCGGCTGCGAAGAAATGCAGAACTTTTACTGCCCTGCCGATTAGCGGAGGCTTTCATCAGCCCAGAAATAATCATCATCTGCCTCTATGATCGTCATCGTCTGAAAGCAGCAAGGGAAATTCAAGCGTGTTTTTACTCCCTCTTTCGCACGGGATAAAGCTTCAGGCTTCATGTAAGTGAGTACATTTTCTTCCCCGCAGTAGGGACAGGTATCCACATAAATTTCACCCATCTGCTTTTCATAAGGCAAAGTATGATCAAAAGGAATGGCCATGAAAACTACCCCACTTTCTAAAACATTGGATTTTCTTCCAAATGCTGATAAATATTATCCAGCAGCTCATCATTTGTTTCGCCGGTAACCATGTCGCCGTTCACCAGCGCATAGCGGCTTCGTGCACACATACCGCAATAACTTAAACATCCGTACTCAATGACATCGAGATCCGGATCCTTTTCCAGTTCTTCCATAACAGCCTGCGTTCCGCTGGCCAGGTTACTGATGCAGAACTCTATAATTGGTTTCATTACTTTTCACCTCTTCACGTTCGTCATCGTTTATGCTAAGGGGGACAGCTTTATTTGTCAACAAGTCAGCTTGTGCCGGAGGACTTTCCTCCAGTATCAAAACGCTTTCAATAGTGATTGTAGTCTTATTTAAAAACTGGTATATTTAAACTGGTATTTTAACAAATCATATCGTTCGAGGAAGCGATAAGCGTTGTTTACTGCAGCCGTTTATGCTCTTTTTGCACGATTGAAAGGGGTTGATCCGATGCATCATCTCGTTATATTGGGTGGTGGCTACGGAGGGCTTCGCGTCATCCAGAGACTATTGGCTGACAAAGAAATAGAGGATTTCAAAATCACTCTGGTGGAACGGGAAGCTTATCATAGTTTAAAGACAGAATTTTACGCTCTTGCAGCAGGAACCGTAGCAGACCGCCATCTGCGGATTCCATTTCCAGACGACAGCCGTCTGAATCTCGTATGTGACACTATTAAAGACATCCATCTCGACGAGAAGGAAGTTACCTTAAAATCCGGGAACTCTCTTACTTACGATGATCTCCTCATTGGTCTCGGTTGTGAAGACAAACATCACGGTGTCCCCGGAGCCGAAGAAAAAACTCTCAGTATTCAAAGCATGCGCCGGGCGCGTAAAACCAACTCCATCATTCAAAATGTTCCCCATGGGGGAAAAATCGCCATCGTCGGCGGCGGTCTCAGCGGAGTGGAAACGGCCAGTGAACTCCGGGAAAGCCGTGAAGATCTCAACATCCGCTTATATGACCGCGGTGATAATATTTTATCGATGTTCCCTCCAAAGCTTTATAACTATGTAACAGACTGGTTTATTGAAAATAATGTGACGATCATCAACCGTGCCAACATTACGAAAGTGGATTGGAAAACGCTTTATAACCACGAGGAGCCGGAAGAGTTTGATGCGATTATCTGGACAGCAGGAGTTCAGCCGAATAAGCTGGTACGCAGCCTCGCCGAAAAGCACGGCTTTGAAACGGACAGAATGGGCCGTGTAGAAACGACTAAATATCACCATCTTCCGGATTATGAAAACGTTTTTTTAGTTGGAGACTGCGCAGCTTCCGAACACGCTCCGAGTGCTCAGCTCGCGGAAGCACAAGGAGATAATATTGCTCTCCTCCTCAGTAAAAAATGGCGTGGAGAAAAATATCCGGAAAAAATGCCGAAAATGAAATTAAAAGGTGTGCTTGGTTCTCTCGGTAAAAAACACGGATTTGGACTTATGGGAGAAAGACAGCTTACCGGACGGGTCCCCCGCGTGTTGAAATCCGGGGTTCTCTGGATGTACAAGCACCATTCGGGATAAAGACTTTCACCTTACAGAACCGCCCTGCATGGAAACAGGACGGTTCTTTTAGTTTGTGCTGTGAACTTCTTCAATCTGCTCATATACTTTCGGGAGACGAGGATCGCCTTCTGCAACTACTTTCCCCTCCAGTACTACAAGCGGATAAAAATATTCGTCCTCCAGTATTTTCTCGGCAAACATCTTTTCTTCTTCTGTCTGCGGAGATTCAATGTCACAGTACACAAATTCAATCGGATAATGCGGATATTTTCTTGAAACAGCGGCCTCAAGCCATTCTTTTGTTTCCAGGGCGCTCGGCAGATGAATGCAGCTGGCGCATTTTTGTTCAGCTCCGTAAACAGTTATTTTCATTCCTTCCCCCTCCTTTTACGGCTAATTTTAGCATGAACAGAAGTTAAGCTGAATAAATTAAGTCTCATACGTGGATTTTTCTTTCCATCAATATTATAATGGAGAGCAAAGGAAAGGAGTGTATGTGTAATGACAACAGAAACAATGGAATCACAAGTGCAGGAAGTTCTTGATAAATTGCGTCCCTTCCTTCTTCGAGACGGGGGCGACGTTGAACTCGTAGATATTGAAGAAGGTGTCGTCAAAGTACGTCTCATGGGGGCCTGCGGTTCCTGCCCAAGTTCAACTATTACTCTTAAAGCCGGTATCGAGCGTGCCCTTCTTGAAGAAGTGCCTGGATTCACGGAATTAGAGCAGGTATTTTAAATAACCATTCAAAAAAAACTCCGGCCTTTGCGCCGGAGTTTTTTTATTTGAACTCGGTTTATGCCGGGAGTTGTTTTACAAGCGTTCTCTCTCCTAATCTCCTAGGCTGCCTTGAAAATAAAGTAGTTAAGTGATGAACGTGCGCTTTCGTTTCCATGGGGACGCTTTCCGGGCGGGCCGAAGCGGAGCTTTATTTATTTATCAACAACAGCTTTAACAGAGCCATCTCCTAAGTAAGCCTTTCATTTTGAAAGATCCTCCTACTGCTTTACAGGGGTGGCAGCCTCTTTCCCTTGAAGGACTAAAGCAATATTTTCTGCTGCCAGGGAAACCATTTTCTTTCTAGTCGCTGTAGTGGCACTGCCGATATGAGGAAGGGCCGTAACCTGCGGAAACTGCAGAAGCGGGTGATTCGCTCCAATCGGTTCTTGTTCGTAAACATCAAGACCTGCTCCCGCTATTTCCTTTCTTTCCAAAGCGTCGATTAAGTCCTCTTCGTTCACTACCGGCCCACGGGATACATTTATAAGGAAAGCGGAGGATTTCATATACTGAAATGCTTTTTTATCAATCATTCCTTTTGTTTCGTCAGTCAGTGGAGCTACTATGCAGACAAAATCAGCATGTCTGAGCAGCTCTTCTTTCGATGCATAAACCGCACCCAGATCTCTCTCCGCTTCATCTGCGCGGGAGCGGTTATGATAAAGAATGTTCATATCAAATCCTTTCGAACGTTTTGCAATAGCAGCGCCGATTCTGCCCATTCCAATTATTCCGAGTGTCTTTCCATGTACATCACTTCCTGCTAATAAAAAGGGGGACCATTGATGCCATTCATCGTTTTTAATATATTCTGCCGCTTCCGGAATTCTTCTTGCAGAAGCCATCAGGAGCGCAAATCCAAGGTCTGCCGTTGCTTCAGTAAGAACATCCGGCGTATTACAGATAATAATTCCACGCTTTGATGCTTCTTTTGTGTCTATATTATCAAAACCTACAGCGAGGTTCGCTGCTACTTTTAACCGTGGTGCCCTTTCCATCAGTTCTTCATCTACCTGATCGGTCAGCATCGTTAACAGCCCTTCAGCTTCTGCCGCTTTTTCTAGCAGTGTTTCTCTTGGGACCGGTTCATCTGTATAAGGCCAGCATTCCACTTCTGCCTGTTCACGCAGTGGCTTCAGCACATCGTCCGGCAGTTGTCTCGTTACATAAACAAATGGTTTCGACATGTTATCTCTCCTTTACTTTTTGGCTGCCTTGAAAATACAGCAGTTAAGTGATGAACGTGCGTTTTCGTTTCTATGGGGACGCTTCCCAGACGGGGTGATTCAATCAATTTCTCTCACAGGCCGCTTTCCGTTCCACTTTTATAATTGATCGAAAAGACGATCTGCTTTTCATGAACGAGCTTTTGATTCCGTAAATCTCAGCGTCAAAGTGTTTTTTGAAACGACTTTTAAAAAAGCAGAAATTCAACCCGGAATTCAGGGCGTGATTGCTGAAGGTACTCTAAAAAATACCAGCCACTAACAAAACCCATTCCTAAAGAGTCCATTCGTCGAGACTGTCTACTGTCCATACTGGCTGTTCTTTTTTGACGGCTGTTTCTTCTTTTGTAGAAACGCCTGTAAAAACCATAAGCGTATCGATTCCTGCACGGATGCCTGCGAGAATATCGGTGTCATAATTATCTCCTATCATGAGAGTCTCTGCTTTTTCGGTACCGAGTACCTCCATCGCCTGATTCATAATCACTGCTTCCGGTTTCCCGATAAACAACGGATCAACACCGGTCGAGACCTGGACGACCGAAGTCAGCGATCCATTACCCGGAAGCATTCCCCGTTCAGTCGGAATCGCTTTATCTCCGTTTGTAGAAAGAAAAACAGCTCCTTCTCTCACAAAGAGACAGGCTTCAGCCAATTTTTCATAGGTAATGCCACGGTCGATGCCCATCACCACGACATCCGCTTTGTCATCCGAGATAATGAGACCTTCCGCTTCCACCGCATCACGGATCCCTTCTTCTCCTACAACATAAACGGGTACCTTTCCGTACGTCTGTTTTATGTAGCGGGCTGTGGCCATACTAGTTGTCATGACGTTTTTTTCAGCCGCCGGTATACCCATCCCCTGCAGTTTCTCCGCGACCTGGTCCGGGCGTCTTGAAGAATTGTTGGTCACAAAAACGTAGGGAATATTTTTTTGACGCAGACGTTCAACGAGACGCACCCCTGCATCAATAACTTCTTTTCCTCTGTACATCGTTCCATCTAAATCAAGAAGATATCCTTTATACTGTTTCAAACCTACTCCTCCTCCGGCAGAAAAGCAGAGACCGGGCCGAGCTCATTTATTAAATACGCTCTGACTCTTTCCGGAAAATGCGTAAAAGCCTCTTTGTTATCGTTAAATGAAGTAATCATCTCCTGCCTGTCGTAGCTGGTATAGTCCTGAAGCAATGTTTTTCGCCACGGCAGAAGCTGCTCCACCTGCCTGCCTTCCTCTTTCGAAATCACACGTTCGTCGACGAGAATCGCAGCAATATCCTCAAAGCTTCCAGGGTCCCTCATAATAAATCCATCAATCATCTGATTACCAACATCCATCATCGACTCAATAATCATCTGACAGACTCTTTCCATCGCAAATACAGCTTTTTTATCCTCTTCCCTGGACGTCTGTTCAAAGACTTCTGTTAATTCTTCCATGTAGCGGAGCCGTGATGCAATTAATTTCCGGTCTACAAAGTACATAATAATTGCCCCTTCCGAATAGTATGTCACATTGAATCCGTTACCACTCAATATTCCTCATAAATATCTCATTAAGACATTCCTTTTCCGATTAATGTCTGATACTATAGTAAAGGATTTGGCGTACAACCCTTATTATACATGGATTAAAAAAAGATTTGGAGGAATTCAGATGGATCGTGAATTAGCACTTGAGGTAGGTCGTGTAACAGAGGCAGCCGCACTAGCTTCGGCTCAATGGATGGGAAGAGGTTTGAAAAATGAAGCAGATGACGCTGCCACTTCGGCAATGCGGACGATGTTTGATTCCGTAAATATGGCCGGTACCGTCGTTATTGGTGAAGGGGAACTCGACGAAGCACCCATGCTTTACATAGGAGAAAAATTGGGTACTGGAAACGGCCCGGAAGTAGATATAGCTGTCGATCCACTCGAAGGTACTAATATTGTAGCTAAAGGTCATCCAAACGCCATGGCGGTCATCGCAGTCGCCGACCGCGGTGCTCTGCTTCATGCCCCGGATATGTATATGGAAAAACTGGTCGTCGGACCGGAAGCTGCCGGCCTTGTCCGCCTGGACGATCCTGTCGAAAAAACCATCGATATTGTAGCGAAAATGAACGACAAACGTGTCCGCGACGTCACCGTTCTTATTCAGGAGCGGGAAAGACATAACAACCTTGTAAAACGCGTACAGCAGAAAGGTGCGCGCGTAAAGCTCTTCGGCGACGGGGATGTAGGCGCTTCTATCGCTGCAGTTATGCCCCGCACTGGTATGGATTTGTTTGTTGGAACCGGCGGAGCACCGGAAGGGGTTATTTCTGCCGCTGCCGTTAAAGCACTAGGCGGGGATATGCAGGCGCGTCTCGTTCCTTCCAACGCCGAAGAGGCTGCACGATGCCGGGATATGGGAATGGAACAGCCTGATAAGCTGCTTTTCCTTGATGATCTCGTACGCAGTGACGATGCCATTTTTGCAGCTACAGGGGTATCGACAGGAGAACTTCTCGAAGGGGTCCGTTTCCTCGGCAAAGACCTTGTTGAAACCGATACGGTTGTTATGCGCGCTAAAACCGGGACAGTCCGTTTCATAAAAGCTCATCACCGTCTGAATCAGAAGCCTCACCTTATGGAAAAAGAATAAAAAACAGGCTCTCCTTTTCGATAATAAGAAAAGGCGGAGCCTGTTTTTATACTTCCTGAATTTCTTCTTCAGTTTCTGTCTCTACTTTTGGTTTTCTCACTTTTTTCACCACGAAATAAGCGCAGCCGAAATTACAGTATTCATACAAGTATTCATTCAGAAAACTGATTTTGGAATCGGCAGAGGATTTACGGTTATTCTCATCGTAAAACCCTTTCAGACGGAGCTGTTCATAGCCCCAGTCCCCGACGATATAATCGTATTTATTTAATATATCACTGTAACGTTCTTTGAAAGCTTCCTCAGACCATCCATCGTGGACATTTTCTACCATTTCATAGGTGTTACCCTGAACTTCAATCATTCTCTAACCACCTGCCTTCTTACTCTCTATCTTGCCGGATTACAGCCAAAATTTCAATTCCTTATTACATTATCTATCCAGCAGTCGAATAAAAAAAAGATCTCCTGCTTTATTTACAGTCATATAAAAAGAGCCTTGAAAAGAAATACTTTTCAGGCCCTCCCGATTTTAATCGTATCAGCTGTTTGCCTTGGCTGCGTTAACCTGTTCATCGGCATGATAGGAAGAACGGACAAGCGGTCCTGCCTCGCAGTGTTTAAAGCCTTTGGAAAGAGCAATCTCTTTCAGCTCAGCAAACTCTTCAGGTGTCCAGTATTTTTTGATCTTGAGATGGGACTTAGATGGCTGCAGGTACTGGCCGATGGTCATGATGTCAACGTCCGCTTCACGAAGATCGTCCATTAATTCCAAGATCTCTTCTTTTGTTTCACCGAGACCTATCATCAGGCTCGATTTCGTAGGAATAGTCGGGTTAAGCTGTTTCGAAATACGCAGGACATTAAGTGTGCGGTCGTATTTCGCGCGCGCACGGACTCTTGGAGTCAGCCTGCGGATCGTTTCAATATTATGATTAAAAATATCCGGCTTTGCATCAATCAGAGTTTTCACGTTTTCCTCTTTGCCGCCCATGTCGGAAGGCAGCACTTCGATACTCGTTCCCGGATTCAGCTTCCGCACCTGTCTGACAGTTTCAGCAAACACAGCTGCACCGCCGTCCCGGAGGTCATCTCTCGCTACCGCCGTAATAACTACGTGTTTCAAACCCATGACCTGTACAGACTCGGCAAGGCGCTCCGGCTCATCCCAGTCAAGTTCATTCGGAAGCCCTGTTTTAACAGCACAGAACCGACAGGCACGGGTGCATACATCACCCAAAATCATAAAGGTGGCCGTTTTTCTTTCCGCCCAGCACTCATGAATGTTCGGACATTTCGCTTCTTCACAGACGGTATGCAGACGCTTCTCCCGCATCAGTTTTTTCAAATCTTTATATGACTCATTTGTATTGAGCTTGATTTTCAACCATTCCGGCTTACGAAGGTATTCTTCCTGCTTCGCCACGAAAGCTCACACCCCTTTTTTAGACTATTGAAATTATGTACGTTTCCGATTCTAACTTTATCACAATTTGTTATCAGACTCAAAGCCTTCAGCCTGAATCCAACGTATACTACAGAAGCAGCGGTGACGATTAACTATCCCGTTAGAAGTCTGCTCTTTCTTTTTATTTTCTGGATTAAAAAAGCTGTGTTAAAGTCTGTTAACAGAGGCACTCATGCAAAACCTTGCACCATGCGGTATGAAAATGGCTTTCTACAGGAAGCGAACATCCCTTTATACAGGTGGAATGAATGATGGTCAAAAGAGATTTTCTTTATTAGAAGACAGATCCTCCTCCGTATTTTTACCGGGAGCTGGAGGGCACATGGGGCGACTCCTGGGCGATGAAGGACGAGCCCACTCCGTTCGACGGAAGGGAGGACGGAATTAGCTGAGGCCGGCCCGGAGCGTCTCCATGGAAACGAAAGCGCACGTTCACCGCTTATCTACTTTATTTTCAAGGCAGCCTAAAAAACACTGGATCCCGGTAATAAATCTGCGCCTTTTAATCTTTCAAAATTACCCGTGAAAAACCACCTGCTCCACCTTCCGGCATGTAAAAGCGGCCTGACAATTTATGTCAGGCCGCTTCACGATTATAAGAAGCCGTTTTATTACAGCTTCGTTTCCTCTGAACATAAAATCATGCTCTTAACCGAAAATATTTTGAAATAAAATCCAGATAATGCCTAACGGAGCAACAATTCTCAGCATCCAGATCCAGAGGATCCCAATACCAGAATCCGTTAGACCCGTTTCCTTAAGTGCGTCTACTTTATTCCATCCCCATCCGACAAATAAAGCGACAATCAGTCCGCCTAAAGGCAGCGTGTACTGATCTGTTATCATATCGATAAAATCAAGAAACGGAAGTCCCGCAATCTGCATCGTCAGCGGACCGCCCTGACTGAGCGCAGAAGGAATCCCAAGCAGTGTTACTGCGAGCCCTGCAAGAAGAGTTGCTTTGCGGCGGTGCCAGTTCAGCTGACGCATTACGTAGGACACACTTACTTCAAGCAGAGAAATTGCCGAAGACAGTGCAGCAATGAAAACAAGGAAGAAGAAGAATATAGCGAATACCGTTCCTCCAGCCCCCATCTGGTTAAACACTTCCGGAAGCACGATGAAAATGAGTCCCGGACCTGCGTCCGGCTCGATGTTTGCGAAAGTGAATACTGCCGGGAATATAACAATACCTGCAATGATGGCAAACAGTGTATCCAATGTTACTACTCCACCTGCAGCACTTGTAAGTTTTGCATTTTTCGATAAATAACTACTGTAAGTAATCATTGCCCCCATACCGAGCGAGAGCGTGAAGAACGCCTGTCCGACAGCAGAAGCATATACGCTTGGATCAGTAAAGGCATTCCAGTCTGGAGTGAAAAGGAAAGCAAGTCCTTCCCCCGCTCCGTCCAGCGTTAAGCTGAACCCTGCAAGAAAGATAAGAATAATAGCCAGCAGCGGCATGAAAATTTTATTGGACAGCTCGATTCCCTGCTTTACACCGAAGAATACGATAGCAATAACAAATGCCATAAACAGTACCTGCCAGAAAATCGGACCGCCGACACCTCCGATAAAGTTCACAAAGTAGTCTGCATAGCCTCCTTCAGCTACGCTTCCTGCATCACCGGAAAGATAAGCGAAAATATAGTGGCCGACCCACCCGGCAATAACGCCGTAAAAAGAAAGAATTAAAAACGACGTGAGAACTCCGAGGATACCGCCGATCACCCACGGTTTTCCGGGAGCTATGTTATTAAAAGAACCGACAACATCCGACTGGCCTCTGCGACCGATAGAAAATTCCGCCATAAGTACAGGCAGACCGATAAGGAAAATACACAATACGTAAACAAGCAGGAAAGCGGCGCCCCCGCTTTCCCCTGCAACATAGGAAAAACGCCATATATTCCCAAGCCCTACGGCAGAACCTACCGCTGCAAGAATAAATCCGAGCCTTGAAGTAAATCTTTCTCTTGGTTTATTCAAATCCATGATCATTACCCCCCTCATTTGTCTTTCTAATTAATAGATTAAACATGATATAAGTATGAGAATCTACTGATTCCTCCTCCCTTTAATATTTCCTTATTTTTTCAAGTTCAGCCACTTTGCTATTTCATTATAATTATTATCCATTAAAAAGTCAAAGACTTTTCAGAATATTAATTTTAAGCAGAAAATTGTGTGTTTATGCACATTTACTCTATTTCTATAGCAGAACAAAGCATTTATTATTGTTGAAAAAAGTTCAAAAATACTTTCAGGTCATAATATATGCAGGCATGAGTAATGCTGGGTCTTTCGTATATTAAAAACCCTGCCGGAAAATTTCCGGCAGGGTACCTTATTTTTTATCCTTTTTGCAATACAGGTGCTGGTAGTTTCTGCGTGTAAATCCGCATTAAAAACAATATTACTGCCAGTACAATTATCCCTGTCAGCAGCCCAAGCAGCGTACTGCCCGTAAATCCAAGTGTAAGGAAGGAGGCAGTTGCTGTAATGCCTATCAGCACCGCGTAAGGGAGCTGAGTCAGCACGTGATCAATGTGATGACTGCCTGCCCCGGCGGAAGATAGAATGGTTGTATCGGAAATAGGAGAGCAGTGATCTCCAAAAATCGAACCTGCAAGTACCGCTGCCAGTACCGGCAGCATCATAGTAATATCTGTCGCTGCCGCAATATCTCCGGCAATTGGGAGCATGATAGCAAATGTACCCCAGGAGGTTCCTGTGCTGAACGCCATAAAGCCTGCGATCAGAAACAGGAGGGCCGGAAGAAGAGCTACAGGAATAAAGGTATCGACCTGGGCTGCAAGATACTCTCCCGTGCCGAGCCCATCAATGATTTCAATAATTGTCCATGCAAAAATCAAAATGTAAATAGCAGGAAGCATGGATTTAATTCCGGACCACAATCCAAAGCTTATATGCTTCACACTGACTTTTCGCATAAAGGAAAGGAGAAGGGCAGACGCAAAACTTATTAGTCCTCCGTAAAGAAGGGCGGCAGCTACATCTGTGTTTTCAAATGTAGCAAGCAGGGACGGCGCTCCCTCTGTTGCCTGAATACCAGTTACCACCATAAAGATGACAGTCGCTGCCACCAGTGTGAGGATAGGAATCAGCAGATCAGCCACTTTCCCTTCGGCCTGGGGACTTGCTTCTGTATTTTCGCCCGGGATCGCTCCTTTTGAACGGTCGACCAGTTCCCCGGTCTCAACCGCTCTTATTTCATGGTCTCTCATCGGGCCAACATCAAGCTTCCAGTAGGCGACAGCAAAAACGGCAATAATCGCGAAGACTGCATAAAAGTTCATTGGTGCAATCAGCAGGAATGCCTGCAGGGCTTCATACTGAACTACACCGTGTGTCGTCAGAATACCGCCGATAATTGCAATAATGTAGGCTCCCCAGCTGGAAACAGGTGAAATGACGCACATCGGCGCTGCCGTGGAATCGACCACATACGCTAATTTCGCACGGGAAATGCGGTGTCTGTCTGTCAGCGGACGACTGACATTACCAACGGTCAAACTGTTGAAATAATCGTCAATAAATATGATGACACCGAGAAAAGCTGCGGTAAACTGTGCTCCGATCCGTGTTTTCACACGTTTCATTGCCCACTCCCCGAATGCACGTCCACCGCCGGTGATGGTAATCAGTGCTGCGATCATTCCTAAAAGCAGCAGGAAAAGAATGATATAAAATTCCCACGTGTTTATTCCATCTTCCGTAATAAATATATTCGTAACAATATTGAGAATATCCATGACAGCCGCGTTTACAAACATATCCTCTGTCTGATGTATCATCAATGCACCAGTTAAAATACCCACTCCAAGTGAAAGCAGTACACGTTTTGTAATTAATACGAGTACGAGCGCCAGGACAGGAGGAAGCAGCGATAAAATTCCGTGATCCATTTTTCTTACTCCTCTCAAGATACTATTTTCCGTTCTGCAATTTGCCGTAAGAGATATTTCTACAGTCATGATGAAATATATTGATCCCTATTTCTCGATCTCTATGAGCATTCCTGTGCTTGCCATTAATGGTCTGCTGCGGGACTGTCTCTTTTGAAAAGCGGCTATTATACGGGGAACAGCGCAAAAAAAAGACAGGGAAGACCCTGCCTTTGTAAAGAAACAGATAATCCCTTCATGCCATGCCGGCAGCTCTCCGCAGATACGCGACAGTGCTTCACCTGTTCGATGAAGCCCCAGCTCCTGTAAGCAGACGAGCTTACAGGGCTTCGGCGATAACACCTTTCACGCATCGTCTCTGCCTCCGTCCGGCTCTGATACGTTAATGATTGTTCCCGCTCCTCTACCTCATTCAGTATGAGGTATTATCTTATATATTTTTTAACCTGATAAAATATATCACATCTTTTCAAGCGAATCAATATTCCTCTCTAAAATTTGAAAAACATGCGGATAGACATTTTTTTCGTCCACTGTTCCCGTTTCTGCCGATACTAAAGTCCATTCCGTTTCTATCAGTTCAGGAAAAAAGGTGTCTCCTTCAAAGTCGGCTTCAATTTTTGTTAAATAAATTCTTGTGGCATCCTTCATAAACTTCTCATAGAGAGAAGCTCCCCCCATGATGACGAGTTCCTCATCTTCCGTTTCCAACGCTCTAATTTCATCCGGATCATGATAAACCTCGATTCCTTCCGCTTTGAAATCAGGATTCGACGTGAGAACAATGTTTCTTCTCCCAGGAAGCGGCTTCCCGATCGACTCAAATGTTTTTCTGCCCATCACGATAGTTTTTCCATAAGTCGTAGCCTTGAAAAACTTCAGATCATTTGGAAGATGCCACGGCATGCCTCCGTCTTTACCAATGACTCTGCCCCGGTCCATCGCTGCGATCATAGAAATCATACAGATACCTTCCCTTTAATGGCAGGGTGAGGATCATAGCCTGTCAGTTCAAAATCTTCAAATCGGAAATCTTCTATCTTTTTCACATCCGGATTGAGCTTCATTTTTGGAAGAGGACGCGGTTCTCTTGTCAGCTGCAGTCTCACCTGTTCCAGATGATTGTTATAAATATGCACATCGCCAAAGGTATGCACGAAATCTCCCGGCTCCAAACCGCACTCCTGGGCAATCATCATCGTAAGCAGCGCATAGGAACCGATGTTAAACGGTACACCGAGAAACACATCCGCTGACCTCTGATAAAGCTGGCAGGAAAGTTTTCCGTCGGCAACATAAAACTGAAACAGACAGTGGCAGGGAGCCAGCGCCATTTCTTCAAGCTCGCCGACGTTCCATGCATTTACAATGAGTCTGCGGGAATTGGGATTTTCCTTAATCTCTTCGATGACTGTCCGGAGCTGGTCAATCGTTTCACCGGAAGGAGCCGGCCAGCTCCGCCACTGACGTCCGTATACCGGTCCAAGATCTCCATTTTCGTCCGCCCATTCGTTCCAAATACGAACACCGTTTTCCTGAAGATAACTGACATTCGTATCTCCTTTTATAAACCAGAGAAGTTCATGAATCATCGCTTTAACGGCCATTTTTTTCGTACTGACCAGAGGAAAGCCTTCCTGCAGGTCAAAACGCATCTGATAGCCGAACGTGCTGATCGTCCCTGTTCCCGTTCTGTCTCCTTTATTCGTTCCGTTATCGAGGATATGCCGGCAAAGGTCTAAATAAGCATGCATGTAATTCTCTCCTTTTAGAGGTTGTTTTAATTTTAGCTCTGTTAAAGCTTTAACAGAGCCTTAATTTTAAGCCACCTTGAAAATAAAGTATATAAGCGATGAAAATGCGCTTTCGTTTCCATGGGGACGCTTTTCGTCGGGCGGAGTGGGGCTCGTCCTGAATCGCCTCGGAGCTGCCCCATCTCCACTACAGCTTACGGTAAGAAATACAGACCAGGATCTGCTTTCTAATAACGAAGATCCCGGTTGAAAAAACATTTATTTACTCTCTGATTGTTTACCGGCCGGCTCTTTCAGTTTCCAAGCCAGCAGGTCCCTTAGAAATTCAGGCATATAATAAGTTTTGGATGCCAGCTCTGTCACAAAAGGGTACAGATGACTGAAAGTAATTAAATCAGGTACTGCTACACTGTAATATCGTTTCGGATCGATTCCGGCTCCATAGGTCTCCACATCTTTCATAGAACTCGTCGTCCATTCCTCCGAAGCGTAAAGCGTAAGTCCGAGAACCTTCCCACGAAATCCGTAACCTTTGAGCGGGTAATTGATCATCGTATTATCATTGGACTGCTTCATTAGATGGTACAAATCGCTGCCGCTCATGGAAACTTTCGCCGGATTTATCGGGTGGGGGCAAATTTCATGGATATGCCGTTTCGTAATATCCCCTGCTGGAAGTCCTTTCAGCAGCAGACCGGAATTAACCATCGCTACATCCGCTTCACACCACTCCCGCAGAGCGTCCGCAAGAAGCAGGACAAGCGGAGATGGTTCATACCAGGAAACTTCAAGACCTTTAGGAAGGGTCGTAATTACTTCATCCATAAACGGCAGGGCGCGTTTTTCCACTTCTTTCAAAAGAGTGTCAGTCGCTTTGTCCCTGTTTCTCTTATTCACCTCATGTGTCTGTATATGGGCCACATAAGGCTCATTTTCCGCATCAACTGTTACTTCTCCCACGTGGGAGCCGGATCTGCCGCATTGATGAAGCCACGACTTATTTACTCTTTCTCCACCGTTCAGTACGTGATGAGTGTGCGCTCCAAGAATAAGATGAATATCCGGAAATTTATCCGCCATCTGCTTGTCCAGTCTGTATCCAAGGTGAGACAAGCAGATAATGAAATCGGCGCTTGCTTTCATTTCCGGAAGCAGTCCGTCGATTTCTTTCAGCGGGTCTGTAATGTGCCAGCCGAGTTCTTCATAAAAGGCATAGAAAGGATAGGTGACCCCAATTACTGCTGCTTTTTTACCATTTGACAGTGGATATATTTTCCACGGACTGCACCAGTCAGGCCGACCTCCGTCCTTATTAAACAAATTGGCGAGCAGAATGTCAAATTCCGCATTATCATAAAGCGAATTAAGATCTTTTTTAGCCATCGTGATTCCTTCATTATTGCCTATCGTTACCGCTTTATAGTTCATTGCGTTAAGCAGGTCTGTATTTCCTTTTCCTACAAGTCCTTCTGTCAGCACGTGCATCCGGTCGCTATGATCGCCGATATCAAATAGCAGCACGTCATGACCCAGCTTCTCGGCCTGCCTCCGCTGTTTTTTCACTATTTCTGTTACTGCAGACCACTGCTCCAATTCGCTATGTAAATCGTTCGTATGCAGAACGGTAAGTGTATTCATGCGGCAGTCTCCTCTCTATCCATTGAAACCATCAAAAATAAGCCTGATTCCTATAATTACAAGTACGATGCGAAGCGCCAGAACGATCGTTTCATTTTTCATACGGCTGTTAATCCAGGCTCCTATTTTCCCTCCGAACCAGGCACCTGGAATAAGTGCCATGGCATAAAACCAATCTACATTACCGAGTGCGATGTGGGAAACGGAGCTCACTGCGGCAGATAAAAAGACGAGAAACATCGAAGTAGCCACAGCAATATGTGCGGGAAAAGCAAACAGAATAATCATCGCCGGGACGATCAAAGATCCTCCTCCAATACCGAAAAGTCCTGAGAACATACCTACAAAAAAAGCGATGCCTATCGCAAGGGATGGCTCGTACCCATATTCTCGCTGTGAGCCATCGCTTTCCTGAAAGGTGCGTTTTATGCCTCTTTTTCTAAGAGGCACCGGCTTTATTTTATTACGGATGAGCAGAATAAAAGAAACTAGAATGATGAAAAATCCAAAAGCGATCAGAAACCGCCCTGCATCTATGCCGTTATTCAGCCATACACCGAACAGAGCTCCGGGTCCGCTCCCGATAAAGAAAATCAGACCGCTTTGAAAGTCTACCTTTTTCTGTTTCATATAGGCCAGTGTAGAAGAAAGTCCGGTAAATATCATAACAAGCAGCGAAGTCCCTACAGCAACCTGAGGAGTAATTCCTTCAAATATCCCCGTGAAGCCGCCTAATACCATGAGAGCAGGAACGATAATGATTCCTCCACCGAGCCCCATAATACTGCCGACAATTGCTGCTGCAAGCCCTAAAAAAACAAGTAATATCCATTCCATAACTGATAAGCCCCTTCAGCCCTTTTCATTTTATCTGCCTTTAGTCCCCGCTGAACAAATCCAACTGCTTCGGAGCAAGACCGGTATATTCCAATCCCAGCATCTGAATAAATTTTTTCGCATTGCCAGCTGCGTGTCCACCTGAATTGTTGTTGAAAACAACCGTTACTTTTTTGCTCTCTGCTGCAATTTTTTTGACCTGCTCTGCCAGTTCAGAAAGTTCCTTCTCTGAATAATCATACAGATAACGGACACTGCGCCACTCCTCGCCTTGAACCGGCTTCTGCCAAGCTGCTTTATTTCTCCCATGCAGCCTGATGAACGTGTGGTCCGGCTCCGTCACGACAGGAACAAACGGTACGGATTTCTCTCCAATCTGCGGTTCATCGACTACGGTGTGGATCCATTTATCCTGCTTCATATAATCGATCGTCCGCTTTTTAAATTCCTCCTCATACCATGATTGGTGGCGGAATTCGAGAGCAGCCGGAAATTCCCGAAGCTCTTCCCGGATCCACTTAATATACTGTACGTATTTCTGCTGGCAGTCATACCACGGAGGGAACTGACAGAGAACCGTACTCAGTTTACCGGCTTCAAGCATCGGCCGGAATGTTTTCCTGAAAGCTTCCAGCATTTCCTCCTTTGAATCAAATGGGATTTTACCGCGCTGATGACCGGTCATTCCCTGATACGCTTTTACTACAAATTGAAATGAGTCTGGTGTTTCTCTCAGCCATTTCTGAACGGAGGACGCGGGAGGGATCGCATAAAAAGAGGCGTCAAGCTCCACTACGGGAAAGTGGGCAGCATACGTTTCCAGTTTGGATGCAGAAGAAGGCAGTCCTTCATAAAGTGTATGATGATCTCCCCAGCCAGTAAGCCCAATCACTATATTATCGCTCATGGTACGTCCTCCTTCTTGTAGGATCTGCCTGAACACCAGCAGGCCTTCCGTCAACAAACAGTCAGTAATTCAGTATAAGATTCAATTTCAAAAATTGAAACCATTACCTTTTAAAACGAATCAGTTCAGGGACCTTCGCTCCAGATGAGGTCTTTTCCGACAGCTTGCATTCAGCTTCATTTTTTTTATAAACAGAAGAATTTTAAAGGGATAACCAGATTATTTTTCGTTTATATGTCAAAAAAGCACCTATTAAATTGATTTATATGTATACAAAACCTTTTACCCTGTTTCTGCGTTCAGGACACATTAATCTGTATGTGTGTTTATTAAAAGAAAAGCTGCCTTGAAAATAAAGCAGATAAACGCGCGCTTTCGTTTCCATGTGGACGCTTTCCGCTGCCGTCTCTGCCTTGTCACTGCTTTCTATCTTCTTGATTCAACCAGCGGGCTTTCTGTATTTAAAAATCAAAACGAAGCGGAGTTTTCTATATGTATCAGCATTAAACTTTAAGACAGCTAAAAGAAAAGCGAACCCGCTTTGCGCGAGTTCGCTCTCATCCTGATTTATTAACCGATCGAACCTTCCATCTCGAACTTGATGAGACGGTTCATTTCGACCGCATACTCCATCGGAAGTTCTTTTGTAAATGGCTCGATGAAGCCCATAACAATCATTTCTGTTGCTTCCTGCTCGGAAACACCGCGGCTCATAAGATAGAAGAGCTGCTCTTCTGATACTTTTGATACCGTCGCTTCATGTTCAAGCGAAATGTTATTGTTAAGAATTTCGTTGTACGGAATTGTATCTGATGTGGATTTGTTATCCATAATCAGCGTATCACACTCAATGTTGGAGCGGGACCGCTCTGATTTACGTCCGAAGTGAACGATACCGCGGTACGTTACTTTACCGCCGTGCTTGGAGATCGACTTCGATACGATGGAAGACGAGCAGTCCGGAGCAAGGTGCGTCATTTTTGCGCCTGCATCCTGGTGCTGTCCCTTCCCTGCGATTGCAATGGAAAGAACGTTTCCACGAGCTCCACGGCCTTTCATGACAACAGCTGGATATTTCATCGTCAGCTTGGAGCCAATGTTCCCGTCGACCCATTCCATCGTTGCATTCTCTTCCGCTACTGCACGCTTCGTTACGAGATTGTATACGTTCGGCGCCCAGTTTTGAATAGTTGTATAACGGCAGTAGGCATCCTTTTTAACGATAATTTCCACAACTGCACTGTGAAGAGAGTTCGTTGTATAAACCGGCGCTGTACAGCCTTCTACATAATGCACCGAGCTGCCTTCATCAGCAATGATCAGCGTACGCTCGAACTGTCCCATATTTTCTGAGTTAATACGGAAGTAAGCCTGCAGCGGCGTATCACTTTTCACGCCTTTTGGAACGTAGATAAACGAACCGCCCGACCATACAGCCGAGTTAAGAGCTGCGAACTTGTTGTCGGATGGAGGGATCACTTTACCGAAGTGCTCGCGGAAAATTTCTTCATCTTCCACCATCGCAGAATCAGTATCTTTAAAGATAATTCCCTGTTCCGTTAATTCTTCTTTCATATTGTGATAAACTACTTCAGACTCATACTGGGCGGAAACACCGGCGAGGTATTTCTGCTCCGCTTCCGGAATTCCAAGTTTATCAAACGTATTTTTAATCTCTTCCGGTACTTCATCCCATGAACGCTCGGACTTCTCAGAAGGCCTCACATAATAAGTGATTTCGTCAAAGTCCAGATCCGAAATATCTCCGCCCCATGTCGGCATCGGCATTTTATAAAACTGCTCCAATGACTTCAGACGGAAATCAAGCATCCACTGAGGTTCCTCTTTAATTTTGGAAATTTCACGGACAATATCTTCCGTCAGACCTTTTTTTGAACGGAAAACAGAAACGTCTTTATCTGAAAATCCATATTGATAGTCTTCCATTTCCGGCATTTGTTTTGCCATATGAAACCCTCCTTCATAAATCTTACAGAGGCATCTGCCTCACTGTCTTTTATTTAAAAACGAATGTGCATCTTCAGGTGATGGTTTCATTCTACATGAATAAAGCTTTTTTTACAAAGTTTGAAAGTTTATTTCTCTTCTTCGAGCCCCTGCTCCATTGCTTTCCAGGCGAGAGTGGCGCATTTAATACGTGCAGGAAATTTCGTTACTCCCTGCAGGGCTTCAATATCCCCCATATCAAGTCCGGCAGGGTCGATTTCTTTGCCAAGCATCATATCAGAGAAGAGGGAAGACATCCGAAGAGCGTCTTCCACGGAGAGACCTTTAACCGATTGAGTCATCATAGAGGCAGAGGAAAGACTAATCGAACATCCTTCGCCATTAAATTTCGCATCGGCTATTTTCCCGTCCTCTACTCTCATCTGCAGCTGAATGCGGTCACCGCACGTAGGGTTGTTCATATCAACCTTCAGCGCGTCGCCTTCCAGCTCCCCGAAGTTGCGCGGAGTTTTATAATGATCCATGATTACCTGCCGGTAAAGTGTGTCTAACTGATTACCCAAAGACATCTCCGAAATACTCCTTTGCTGTTTGTAATGACTCAACGAACTTATCAACATCCTGCTCGGTATTATACAGATAAAAGCTGGCACGGCAGGTCGCTGTAACATTAAGCCACTTCATAAGCGGCTGGGCACAGTGATGACCGGCTCTAACTGCTACTCCCTCTGAATCGAGGACAGTCGCCAAATCGTGCGGATGCACGTCGTCGGCATTAAATGTCACAATGCCGGCTCTGTCCTCAGGTCCGTAAACCGTCACGCCGTCTGCGTGTTCAAGCTTTTCCAATGCATACCTGGCTAGTTTTCGTTCGTGAGCTTCGATATTTTCAAGTCCAGTTTCTTCCAGGAAATCGATGGCGGCTCCGAGGCCTACTGCACCGGCGATAATCGGAGTACCTCCTTCAAACTTCCACGGAAGTTCTTTCCAGGTGGAATCATACAAGCCGACGAAATCAATCATTTCTCCGCCGAACTCCACCGGTTCCATCCGGTTAAGCAGTTCTTTCTTTCCGTAAAGGACACCAATCCCTGTCGGACCGCACATCTTGTGGCCGGAAAAAGCGTAAAAGTCCGCGTCCAGATCCTGTACATCCACTTTCATATGAGGAACTGCCTGTGCTCCATCCACTACCATAACTGCGCCTTTTTCATGAGCAGCTGCGGTAATTTCTTTTATCGGATTGACAGTTCCGAGAACGTTGGAGACCTGCATGACGGAGACAATTTTTGTCCTGTCCGTAATAGTACTGCGGACGTCTTCCATTGCAATCGTCCCGTCTTCCTGGAGAGGAATATATTTTAATTCCGCACCGACAGCTTTTGCCAGCTGCTGCCATGGAATAATGTTGCTGTGGTGCTCCATTGGAGTAATAACAATTTCGTCACCCTGCTCAAGATTGTCCCTGCCGTAGCTTGAAGCAATTAAATTAATTGCAGTCGTCGTACCGCGGAGGAAAATGATCTCTTCCATACTGGAGGCATGAATGAAGCGGCGGACTTTCTCACGCGCTCCTTCATAACCGTCTGTCGCCATCGAACCGAGCGTGTGGACTCCCCGGTGTACATTTGAATTATAGCGCTTATAATAGTCTTCCACCGCTTCGATAACCTGAAGGGGCTTTTGGGAAGTGGCAGCACTGTCAAGATATACGAGCGGATGACCATTAACTTCCTGATTTAAAATGGGAAACTGACGGCGGACATCCTGTACGTTCATTTAATACACTTTCCTTTCGATCAGTTCATAAAGCTGCTTTTTAACCGAGTCAATCGGCAGTGCACCTACGACCGGCTCAAGGAAACCGTGAATAATTAAACGCTCTGCTTCCTGACGGGAAAGTCCACGGCTCATCAGATAAAACATCTGCAGAGGATCGATCTTGCCTACAGAAGCTGCATGGCCCGCCGTTACGTCATCTTCATCAATCAAAAGAATCGGATTGGCATCGCCGCGCGCCTTTTCGCTGAGCATCAATACACGCTCTGTCTGTTCTCCATTGGCTTTAGTCGCACCTTTAATAATCTTGGAAATACCGTTGAAGATGGACGTTGCTGATTCTTTCAGCACCCCGTGCTTAAGAATCTGGCCGTCGGTATCTTTACCGTAGTGCACGACGTTAGTCGTAAAGTTCTGAACCTGTTTACCGCGGCCGATGGATACACTTTTCGTATCGCCATATGAACCCTGACCGTGAAGGTAAGTTGTATTTTCAGAAACGGTATTACCGTCATTCATTAAACCGAGAGCCCAGTAAAGCTGAGCGTCGCGGCCGTTGACCTGTCCACGGCGGTTTACATAAGTGGTAACCGAATCAGCCAGGTTGTCCACTGCACCGAATCGTACTGTGGCACCATCGCCCACATATACTTCCGCTATAATATTAGCTGTCGACTGCTCACCGGAGCCTTCGCTGAGATAGTTCTCAATATAAGTTAAAGAACTGTGTTCTTCCGCTACGATAAGCACGTGGTTAAAGAGACCGAAGTTACCTTCATGAGCAAAAATAGCCTGAAGAGGAGCCTGTACTTCTACGTTTTTTGGAACATAGATGAAAGTACCTCCATTAACAAGCGCTGCGTGTGCAGCTGTCAGACTGTTCTCATTTGCAGAAATCGCATCCTGCATGAAGTACTTCTGTACAAGTTCTCCGTGATCCCGGAGAGCAGATTCGATATCTGTGAAAATAACGCCTTTTTCCTGAAGTTCTGCCTGAGCAGCCAGGTACGTTGTTACGCCGTTTTTCTGCGTCAGCAGATTTTCTATTTTATCTTCTTCTCCTACAAGTGTGCGGACCGCATCGGAAAGCTCTGCATAAGAAGAAGTTGCTTCTGCGTTTGCATCATAGGAAAAGGAAGTAAAATTCCATTTCGTAATTTTCGTTTTGTCCGGATTTGGCAGTTCCAGTCTGCCTGCTTTTGACAAAGCATCGAGACGCATATCACTGAACCACTTCGGCTCCTGACGGCCTTTTGAAAAGCTCTGAAGCTGTTGTTCATTTATTGGAAAGGTTAATTCTGTTGCCATCTTCGCATCCTCCTTCTACAGCTTATTTCTGTCCTACTCTCTCATCTTCAATACCGAGTTCGTCCTTAATCCAGTCATACCCGTTTTCTTCAAGCTTCTGGGCAAGCTCAGGACCACCGGATTTCACGATTCGTCCCTGCATCATAACGTGGACGAAGTCCGGCTTAATGTAGTTAAGAAGACGCTGGTAGTGAGTGATGATCATGCAGCCGAAATCTTCACTGCGGAGTTCATTAATGCCTTTTGCTACAACTTTCAGAGCATCAATATCAAGACCGGAGTCTATTTCATCCAGAATAGCCATTTTCGGCTCAAGCATAAGAAGCTGCAGAATCTCATTCCGCTTCTTCTCGCCGCCGGAGAAGCCTTCATTTAAATACCGGTGCTGGAAAGACTGGTCAATTTCAAGTGTTCCCATTTTATCATCAATTTTACGGATAAACTGCATAAGTGAAACCTGATTGTCCTCATCACGGTCAGCATTCATCGCTGAACGGATAAAGTCCGCATTCGTCACTCCGGAAACTTCACTTGGATACTGCATAGCAAGGAAAAGTCCTGCACGTGCACGCTCGTCTACTTCCATATCAAAAAGGTCTTCTCCGTTAAATGTTGCTTCCCCGCTTGTAACTTCATACTTCGGGTGCCCCATAAGTGCGGATGCCAACGTCGATTTACCTGTTCCGTTCGGCCCCATAATAGCGTGAATCTCTCCACCCTTTACATCTATGCCAAATCCTTTTAATATCTCCGTATCTTCAATCGATACGTGAAGATCTTTTACACTCAAGCTTGGTTTAGTCATGAATCATACCTCCATATTTTTTGAAAGTTAGTCTATACGCATGTTATAATATACCGCGTAAAAACAGGCAGCAGAATCACTCCCCGCTCCACGTTTCATTATAACATACAAACCTTCAATAGATTCTTAAATTATTCTCATTCTAATCTTATCTTATATGTATAATGAGTTCAAGCCATACACTTAATTCTTTTGTTTAAGCTTGGTACACAGGCACTTTTTACGTATTTTCAATTATTTGGATGATTCTTTCCCCTTCTTCCTTATTCTCAATAGGAAGTTTTTTTTGAATCTAAATGAGAATGAATCTTAATTAGCACAAGGGAAGTGCGCGCACGTCATTTCTTAGCCGGTATACTTTTTGCCACCATTCTTTTTTTAGGCTGCTCTGAAAATATCACAAAAAAAACCGGCAGGCACTCTGCCGGCCGGTTATGTTAAGTACTTATCCATGCTGTAGTTTTTCTACGATTTTCTGACACTGCTCGTATTCTTTCTGACGGCTCTCTTCTACTTTAAGCCGGTTTTCAAGTCTACGATTGTACTCCCCGTATCCCATTCCGTGTGAAGAATGCATCGCTTTTTCCATTTCAGTAGTCGTTTTCGTATCAATCTGATGGATAGTAAATCACTTTCCTCTCGAGTTTTTTGTCCGCATTTGCATCGGATAAGTAATATATTAGCACTTCATCCTTTGTGAACCAATTCTCATTCAAAGTCATATTGTCTGATAATTCAGCTTTTTTCCCATTCATGAATTATCAAATAACTGTACTCTTTAATTTGGGCTGTTTCCTCCCGTATTCTCCCTAATGCTCCAGACCGACAAATTTAAACCTCCGTTACCTTTCCTTTTCTACCGATTATTGCATCCTGTTTCTACTGAAATCAGAGGGTCTCTCCCTGTTTTAAGGATGCCTCCCGTGAAGGGAAGTAAGTTCAGCCAGACCAAAAAATAACAATACAACAAAAAAGCTGACCTGAGGGGATCAGCTTCTCAGTGTATATACCAGTTCTTCGTGCTTCTGTTTAAGCAGCCGTTCTTTTCTTTCCTGCGCTCATGGAAAGGCGGAAAACGCTGCTCCATTGGGCTGGCTGTGCAGACAAACTGCATTTGTCTGCATGTTCAGGTTAAAAAAGAGGCTGACCCTGTCAGGCCAGCCCCCTCAGCTTAATATTTTTATTCTTCTACAGGTACAACGGCACCTTCATAATTCTCTTCAATAAACCCACGGACATCTTCTGAACGTAGAACATCTACAAGAATATCCAGACGCTCATCGCCTTCATCTTCACTGTTAGCTGCGATAACGTTGACGTATGGGTTATCACCATCTGCCGACTCCATAGCTATTGCATCTTCGAGCGGATTAAGTCCTGCATCAAGCGCATAGTTTGAATTGATCAGCACAGCATCCCCTTCATTGTTTTCGTAAGCAGTAGGAAGCAGTGCAGCCTCAACATTATCCTGGAAATTAAAATCGTTTGGATTCTCAGCTATATCGTCGATAGTCGCATTGATTCCTGCCTCTTCTTCAAGAGTAATCAACCCTTCTTCTTCAAGCATCATCAAAATACGGCCGTGATCGGCAACGGAGCTGCTCATGATAATTTCCGCTCCCTCAGGAAGAGCATCAAGGGAATCATATTCCTGGGAATAGAGACCGATCGGCTCAATGTGAATGCCGCCTTTATTAACAAAATCATAGTCGAATTCCTCCATCTGTGACTCCAGATAAGGAACGTGCTGAAAGTAGTTTGCATCAAGCTCCCCTTCGTCGAGAGACTGGTTAGGAAGGATATAGTCATTGAACGTAACAATTTCAAGCTCTACCCCTTCTTCTTCAAGAAGGGACTCGGAGTATTCCAAAATTTCAGCGTGAGGAACGTTGGAAGCGCCAACTGTAAGTGTTTCAAAATCCTCAGAAGCTTCATTCCCGTTGTTTTCATCAGCTGTATTATTATCTGTTGACTCGTTGTCAGTTTCTTCTGTTTCTGCGGCATTGTTTGTTTCTGCGCTGTTATTTGTTTCTCCATTGTTTCCTGTACCATTATTTGTTTCTTCACCGTTGGTGCCGCAGGCTGCTAGAAAAGCCGCTGTTGCTGTAATTGCTGCAATCTGTACTGTCTTCTTCATATTTAAATCCCCCTGTTATGATAATTATCTTTTATCTAATTTATTCGTAATATAATCGCCGATAAACTGCAGAATAAAGACGATTATGAGTACGACAATTGTTGCTGTGATTGTTATTTCCGGATTGTTGCGCTGAAATCCGTCCCGGAAAGCGAGATCTCCAAGACCGCCTGCTCCAATTACTCCTGCCATCGCCGTGTAGCTGACTAGAGCAATGGCCGTAACCGTAATTCCTGAAACTAGTGCAGGCATAGATTCGGGAAGCAGCACTTTCATAATAATCTGCTTGTTCGAAGCTCCCATCGCTCTGGAAGCTTCCACAACTCCTTTATCTATTTCTCTTAAGGCAATTTCCACCATACGTGCGTAGAAGGGTGCCGCCCCGATGATCAAGGCAGGAAGAGCTGCTGATGGTCCGAGCATTGTCCCTACAAGAGTACGTGTAAACGGAATAAGCAGAACGATCAATATAATAAAGGGAATGGAGCGGAATATGTTTACGTAAGCTCCAATAATAAAATGAGCTGTTTTATTCTGCCAAAGCTGTCCTCTATCTGTTAAAAAGAGAAACAGTCCAAGAATAATACCTATCAAAAAAGTAAATATGAGAGCAGCCACCGACATATACACTGTTTCCAGCGTAGCTTCCCACATATTCGCCCAGTTTATTTCTCCAAACATGGCTGAAGCAAGGATGTTATCCACCGTGAATCACCTCCACTTCCACCTGTTGAGCACGTATAAAGGATACTGCATCATTTACAGGCGTATCTTCGCCAGTAATACTTACAAAAAGCGAACCGTAAGATCCATGCTGCGTCTGCGAAATTTTCCCTTGAAGGATACTTACATTCACATCAAAATTCCGAACAATATCCGTAATAAGAGGGCGCTGGGCATCCCCGCCTACGAAAGTCAGCTGCAGCACGCGGCCGATGTCCTGGTTATCGAAGAGATGCTTTAACGCTTCTTCAGTTTCTTCAGGCTCCGTAACCTGTTTTACAAATTCTTTCGTCATATTCTGCTGCGGACGCCGGAATATATCCAGCACGTCACCTTGTTCCACAATTTTACCGTTCTCCATCACCGCTACCCGGTGACAGATTTTTCTTATGACGTGCATTTCGTGAGTAATCAGGACGATCGTGAGTCCCAATTTTTTGTTTATATCGACAAGAAGATCGAGGATTGAATCTGTTGTTTTCGGATCCAGAGCGGAGGTTGCCTCATCACACAAAAGCACCTGTGGATTATTAGCAAGTGCTCTGGCAATACCTACACGCTGCTTCTGCCCCCCGCTGAGCTGAGCTGGATAAGAACCACCTCTTCCTTCCAGTCCAACCAGCCGGACTAATTCCTCGACCCGTTTTTTCTGGTCCGCTTTATTTACCCCTTTGATCTCCAGTGGAAAAGCGATATTTTCTGATACTGTCCGGGACCATAGAAGATTAAAGTGCTGGAAAATCATACCGATTTCCTGCCTTGCTTCACGCAGTTTCTGACTGGACATGCCATTCATTTTTTTTCCTGCAACTTCCACATTTCCCGAAGTCGGAGCTTCCAGCATATTCAGCATACGTATAAGCGTACTCTTTCCTGCTCCACTGTATCCGATAACTCCAAAAATTTCTCCTTTATCGATCGTTAAATCGATGTCATCGACAGCTGTTACTTTTCCATCTTTCGTTTGAAACACTTTTCCAATTTTCGAGAGCGTAATCAAGGTGGCAGCTCCTTTCTATAGATAAAAACCATTAAAATTAATTATTCCTATCAGCTTAGTTAGTTTAACGCACAAAAGGATTCAAGGAAAAAAAGCTGTAAAAAAACCTTTCTCCCCATGATGAGTAGAAAGGCCTGCTGAATAAAGTCTTCCTTCTCATCTGCTGAAGGCGTACCTTCATAGGAATTGGCACCTTCAAGACCTGTGTCTCGCGGTTGCCGGGTTTCATCGGGCCCATCCCTCCACCTCTCTCGATAAGAAGATATTTAGTTTTCTTTTTTAGTCTAAGACGGATATTATCACTCGCTTTAACCATTGTCAACTTAAAGATATTACTGTCTGAATACCCATCAAAGAAGAAAACGCTTACTATTTTGGCTGCTTTAAAAATGGCTCTCTTGAAAATATTTTCAAGAGAGCCATCAAAAAACTAAGTTCTGTTAAAGCTTTAGTTCTTACGCACGTTTGGGGAAAACAAACTATATCTGACAAAAAAGCTGCTTTAACCCTTAAAACTTCTCTCGTTTAAGCTTGGCCCACCAGCTTTTAAAGTAAAGTTATCTTCTGTCATCGTAAGCCGGAAAGACAAGTTCCCCTTTTTCGCGTAAGAATCAAGTCTGTTGTTGATATATATAAGAAAACTTCGCTTCAACCCGGCAGGCGAAGAAAAAAGAGCCGCGGGCAATCCAATAACAACACGGAGCTTTAACAGAGCCAAAAACTAAAACTGCCGGAAAAATGATTTCCCGGCAGTTCCAATATGATACGTGAAGATTACTCTTCGTCGATCATTTTTTTATAAGCGTCCGCATCCATAAGGTTGTCCATTTGGCTCTTATCGGAAGGTTCGATAACAATCATCCATGCTTTTTCGTGAGGTGATTCGTTCACAAGCTCTGGAGAATCTTCCAGCTCTTCATTAATTTCCACCACTTTACCACTTAGTGGTGCGTACAGCTCCGAGACCGTTTTAACAGACTCTACACTTCCGAATGGATCTTCCGCCTGGATTTCGTCGCCTACTTCCGGCAGTTCAACAAAAACGATATCTCCAAGCTCTGCCTGTGCAAAGTGAGTAATGCCGATCCGTACATTTCCGTTTTCTTCTTTTACCCATTCATGCTCTTCTGAATACTTAAATTCCTTAGGTACACTCATCGTATGGATCCCTCCATCTATTATATTGGGTCGTACTTTTCCTGCCCTCTTCTTATGTAACCGGCAGTGAAGCGCTGTCTCTTTTACTATAATACATCGCGCTTCCTTCCTGCAACCGCTGCCCGCTATTTCCAGGCAGTTTCGTAAGCTTCTTCTTTAAATCCAACCGTCACATTTTCGCCGTCGTAAGCAATCGGACGTTTAATAAGCATGCCATCCGAAGAGAGCAGTTCCAGAAGCTCATCGTCGGAAGCCGTTCCTATTCTTTCTTTAATATTCAGCTCCCGGTATTTCTTCCCGCTTGTATTAAAGAATTTCTTAATCGGCAGACCGCTTTTTTCTTGAATTTCCTTCAGCTGCTTTTTATCAGGCGGATGCTCTGTAATATCAATTTCCTCAAAGTTCACCTCATTTTTTTCCAGCCACTTTTTTGCTTTCTGACATGTACTGCATTTAGGGTACTGATAAAATTTAATTTCCAATGAAACCCCTCCTTCTTTCGTTATTTTACCTTTTCTTTTCATTCTCCGCACGGGTGTTGCATCAAAACCATACAGCAATTATAATAAATCGTAACTATTTCGATTTAAGAGGAGAGTTTTTCATGAAAAAATGGACGATTATAGGCGGCGGTATTCAAGGTATAACAGCTGCCGTGCATTTACTGGAAAGAAACGTCTGTGCGATAGACGAACTATGTGTAATAGACCCGCATGAGGCTCCGCTCCATGTTTGGAAAAAGCGGACATCTAAAATAGAGATGCCTTACCTGCGTTCCTCGTTTGTGCATCACCTTTCATCCGACCCTTTCTCCCTGGAAAACTACGCTTCTTCAGACAAGGATTTTTACGGGCGTTACAAGCGTCCTTCCATAGAACTTTTTAACGAGCACTGTGCGTATCTTATTGATAGCCTCGGTATTTCAACCTCTTGGGTTCAGGATACTGTGACTGGTCTTGAAAAAAGCGCCGGACATTGGTACGTCAACCTGAAATCAGGAAAACAGGCCGTAAGTCAATTTGTCATCCTCGCTCCAGGAGGTGGTCAGAAGCTGCATATGCCTGATCCTCTCACGGAAACAGCTGTTCATATTTTTGATCCTCATTTTGATCTGGATAATGCAGGCAGTACACCAGCTGTTATTGGAGGCGGAATTTCAGCTGCTCATACGGCTTTGTATCTATCCCGAAAGAAAAATAAAAAAGTGACTTTCATTAAGCGCCATCCCCTGCGCGTGCATCCCTTCGACAGTGATCCGGCATGGCTCGGCCCGAAAAATATGCGGAAATTTACGATGATGAATAATTACGGGAGTCGCAGAAAGTGTCTTCACGACGCCCGCTACACCGGTTCCATGCCGCGGGAACTTTATTTTCGGCTGCTCCAGGAACAAAGGCGCGGCAATGTCGTGTTTCAGGACGCGCATATTACAGACTCCGTTTCCCGAAATGGTAAAGTAGAACTTTTTGATAGAAACCTCTCCTTAGGAATCTTTGATTCTGTGATCTGCTGTACAGGTTTTAAAAACAAGCTTCCCGAAGCCGGCTGGCTGCATTCTTTGATTTCCCGCTACTCTCTTCCCTGCGCCTCCTGCGGATATCCGGTTTTATCCTCTTCGCTGTTATGGGAAGATAGCTTATTTGCAGTCGGAGCTCTTGCAGAGCTGGAAATCGGCCCGGTAGCCCGAAATATTTCGGGTGCTCAGAGAGCAGCAGCCCGCATTACGGCTTTTGCAGAAGCTCAAAAAATTACCGCCGGCTTATAATCGATACGATGGCTGTCTAAGCTTCCGCATTTATCATTTCAGCAGACTCCTCAAATGCTGTACGGCTCCAGCTGATGACAGAAAAAAGCCCGGTCTGCGTGGGGAGACGCAGAGCCGGGCCTTTTCTAAGAGAGAATGTTCTTCCTGATGCCAGAAAGAATGTTTATAGTTTTTTTAGGACAGGGAACTGTCCTAAATTGGATATCAAGTAATTAAACGACGTAGCGCTCTTCTTCAATAACACGCTTCGCAAGTTCACGCTTCTTTTTGATCAAATCAATCGGAGTGTGACGCGTAAGCTTTTTAAGAATGGAAAGCATCGTACGAAGGCTGTCGCCGTCTTCCAGTGTAACGAGCGATTCTTTAGCAATCGATTCAATATGGTTGAATGCTTCCTGTGTATACACTTCTGTCATTAGAAGTTTCTGGGAAGTTTTTTCTGCTCCGGATTTCGCCATCGCTTTTTCCGTGCGGAGAATCATTGATTCGATATTGAAAACTTCATTTACGATGTCTGCAATATTCGCGAGAAGCTCCTGTTCTTTCTGAAGGTCCTCACCATAAGTCTGCGCGGCCGTTCCGGCAATCATCAAAAAGATCTTTTTACTGTTTTCAAGCAGATATTTTTCCTGCTCGAGCGGCTCATCGCCGACTTCCTGCGGCATCATCATCATAAGCTCTTCCTGCAGCCCCTGGGCCTGTTCGAGAAGAGGCAGCTCCCCTTTCATTGCTTTTCGCATGAGGGTGGCAGGTACGAGCATACGGTTAATTTCATTTGTTCCTTCGAAGATTCTGTTGATACGGGAGTTTCTGTACATCGTTTCAACTTCATATTCGGCCATAAAGCCGTAGCCTCCATGGATCTGCACTGCTTCATCAACTACGAAATCCAGCACTTCAGAACCGAAGAATTTGTTTAAAGAACACTCGATCGCATATTCTCCGATCGCCTGTCCAACGGCCTTTCCGTCCTGCTGTTCTTCTGCGGAGAGACTGCTGAAAGCATCTTCGATCATACCGCCCGTCCGGTAAATTGTACTTTCCATGGCGTACGTTTTAGCTGCCATTTCCGCAAGCTTTTTCTGTATAAGGGTAAACTTTGAAATTGGCATTTTAAATTGTTTACGCTCATTCGCATATTTAGCAGAAATTTCAATCGCACGTTTTGCTCCGCCGATACATCCGACACCAAGCTTGTACCGTCCAATGTTAAGAATATTAAATGCAATGACGTGTCCTTTGCCGGCTTCACCGAGCAGGTTTTCTTTCGGAACCTTCGCGTCCTGAAGAATTAATGTTCGTGTGGACGAGCCTTTAATACCCATCTTTTTCTCTTCCGGTCCTACCGACACACCGTCATACTCTCTTTCTACAATAAATGCGGAAAACTGCTCTCCGTCGATTTTCGCATACACAACGAAGACATCGGCGAATCCGGCATTTGTAATCCACTGCTTCTCTCCATTGAGCACGTAATGTGTACCTTCGTCATTCAGTTTCGCTGTTGTTTTCGCGCTTAACGCATCCGAACCGGAAGTAGGTTCTGTCAACGCATAAGCAGCGATTTTTGCTCCCGTCGCCAGGTCAGGCAGATACTGCTGCTTCTGTTCTTTCGATCCGAAAAATACGATCGGAAGAGTTCCAATTCCTACGTGTGCTCCCTGAGTGAGAGAAAAGGATCCGGCAAGAGCAAATTTTTCTGTAATAAGAGAAGAGCTGATCTTATCAAGACCGATGCCCCCGAATTCCTCCGGAACATCTGCTCCGAGGAGTCCTAGTTCTCCCGCTTCTTTCAGCAGGCGGACGGAACGGTCGAATTCGTGGTTCTCAATGAACTCAATTTCCGGAACGACCTTTTCTTTTACAAAATCCTCCGTCGTTTTAGCGATCATTTTATGCTCGTCAGTTAAATCCTCCGGCGTGAAAACTGCATCTGCTGTCTGGGATTCCAGAAGAAATCCGCCGCCTTTTGCTTTTTGTGTTGTTGCCATTTTTATCATCCTCTCTCTATTTTACAAAAGTTCAAATACCCCTGCTGCACCCATACCGCCGCCGATACACATCGTTACGACACCGAACTGTTCATTCCTGCGCTTCATTTCGTGAATAAGGCTCAACGTAAGCTTTGTTCCGGTACAGCCCAGCGGGTGACCGAGTGCGATCGCTCCGCCGTTAACGTTCACTTTGCTGTGATCAAGTTTTAAATGACGGATGACCTGCAGCGCCTGGGAGGCAAATGCTTCATTCAGTTCAAAAAGTCCGATATCCTCCATGGACAGCCCCGCCTGCTTAACAGCTTTCGGAATAGCTTCTACGGGCCCGATCCCCATAATTTCCGGTGCGACGCCGGCTACCGCAAAAGAGCGGAACTTCACAAGCGGAGTCAATCCATCCTGTTCAGCTTTTTCTTTATCCATTACAAGGACAGAGGCTGCTCCATCACTCATCTGGGAAGCATTCCCTGCTGTCACGGTTCCGTTCTGCTGATTAAATGCTGGACGAAGCTTGGCAAGTGTTTCTACCGTCGTGTCTTCCCGGACTCCTTCATCCTGCGCCAGAACGACGTCTCTTTCTTCGAGCTTGTTGTTTTCGTTCACACTTCGAAGCGTTACCGGTACGGGCGCAATTTCCTCTTCAAAGCGGCCGTTTTTAATAGCGGCTGCTGCCCGTTTATGACTTTCTGCTGCAAAGGCATCCTGATCTTCACGGGAAACGCCGAATTTTTTAGCTACTTCTTCAGCCGTAAAGCCCATTCCCATATAATATTCTGGAGCATGTTCCACGAGATGGGGGTTCGGTGCAATGACGTGCCCCCCCATCGGAATAAGACTCATTGATTCTGCTCCTCCGGCAATGATGGCTTCTGACTGACCAAGCATAATCCGTTCTGCTCCGTACGCAATGCTCTGCAGTCCTGAAGAACAATAGCGGTTGATCGTAATCGCCGGTACGTGCTGCGGGAGACCTGCAAGTGCGGAAATATTGCGGGCCATATTCATCCCCTGCTCCGCTTCCGGCATAGCACATCCGATAATGACGTCTTCAATCCGTCCCGGGTCAAAATCGTTTGCCCTTTTCAGCGTTTCTTTTATCGTATGCGCTGCCAGATCATCCGGACGGATGCTGGCAAACGTTCCTTTTTTCGCTTTGCCGACAGGAGTTCTCGCTCCTGCTACAATTACTGCTTCTCTCACTTCTGATCCCCTCCTTCAACTAGTTGCGCAGCGGCTTGCCTGTTGTAAGCATATGCTGCATACGCTGCTGGGTTTTCGGCTCCCCGATAAGGCTGAGGAACGCTTCTCTCTCTACATCAAGCAGATACTGCTCGTCTACTTCGGTACCGTATGGAACCCGTCCACCGGCCAGTACGAAAGCCAGTTTTTCCGCTATTTTTAAGTCATGTTCAGAGACTTGTCCTCCAAAACGGAGAGTTTTCGCACCGAGAAGCATCGTAGCATAGCCGCGCTCTCCGACTACCGGAATCTTCTCCCGCTTCGGAGCACGATATCCCTGCTCGTAAAGATAGAGGGCCTTATTTTTGGCATCTGTCAGAAGGTGGTCTCCGTTAATACTGATATCATCCTGCGGGCGGATAAATCCTAGTTTCTGCGCTTCGTGGGCGCTTGTACTTACTTTCGCCATCGCAATCGTTTCAAACACATTATTGGAAACTGCCTGCAGATCGACCTTTGTTCCTTCCGGGATACGGTTTACGTGGCGGAGATACAATTCTTTATTTCCTCCGCCTCCGGGAATAAGTCCGACGCCTGCTTCCACAAGCCCCATGTACGTTTCCATCGATGCCTGAATTCCGGCAGATGGCAGGCAGACTTCCGTACCTCCGCCAAGCGTCATTTGGAAAGGCGCAGCGACAACCGGTTTTTCGGAATAACGGATTTTCGCCATTGAATTCTGGAACTGGCGCACAACGAGATCTATCTCTGGGAAGTTCATATCCTGTGCTTCCATCAGCATCATCATTAAGTTGGCACCTACGCAGAAGTTCTTGCCCTGATTGTTGATAACAAGTCCCTTATAATTTTTTTCGACTTCCTCAATTGATTTATTGATCATCTGCATGACGTCGAGGCCAATGGAATTATTAGGTGAAGTAAATTCAAGAACAGCTATGTCATCCCCAATATCGATAAGGGAAGCACCTGTATTTTTCATAATCACGTTGCTGTCATTTTTGAACGACTTCAGATTAATCACTTTTTCATTAATATCCGCCTCGGTATACTGTCCTTTGTGATAGTACCGGGCATACCCTTCGTAGAAAGAAGTTTTTCCATCTGCAAGCATGTTTTCCACCCACTCTGGAATCTTTTCCCCTTCCTGTTTCATCCTTGCTGTGGATTTTTCAACGCCAAGGGCATCCCATGTTTCGAACGGGCCTAGTTCCCAGCCGAATCCCCACTTCATTGCCTGGTCCACATCGTAAATGGAATCGGCTACTTCCCCGGCCTTTTCAGCAGAGTAGAGCAGCGTAGCTTTTAATATATTCCAAACAAGCGTGCCAGCTTTATCATCCGCATAGGCAAGCGCCTGGATTTTAGCTGCTTTGCCTTTTGCCTGCTTGCTCTGCTGGACAGAAGGCGCTTTCATTTTTTTGCGCGTCACGTATTCCATTGATTCGTAATCAAGCTCCAGGATTTCGCTTCCTTCCGCTGTCTTTTGTTTTTCATAGAAGCCTCTGCCCGTTTTGCTTCCAAGCATCTTCTCTTCAATCATTTTTTCCATAAAAGCGGGAGGGTTAAATACTTCTTTTTCTTCTCCCTCTACTTTGTCGTAAACATTTTTTGCAACGTGCATGAATGTATCAAGACCAACGACATCGAGAGTTCTAAACGTAGCGCTTTTGGGACGTCCAAGGGCAGGTCCGGTCACAGAATCCACTTCTCCGACCGAATAGCCGCCTTTTACCATTTCCCGGACAGTTACGAGCAGTCCATACGTGCCAATCCTGTTTGCAATAAAGTTAGGTGTATCTTTCGCCTCAACTACACCTTTACCGAGTACGTCTTCTCCGAAGCGCTTCATAAATGAAAGCACATTTTTATCTGTTTCTTTCGTCGGAATAACTTCCAGCAGCTTCAAGTACCGGGGCGGATTGAAAAAGTGTGTGCCGAGGAAGTGTCTGCGGAAATCTTCCGTTCTTCCTTCGGCCATCGCTTCTATGGAAATTCCTGAAGTGTTGGAGGTGATAATCGTACCGTCACGACGGTATTCATCCACCTGGGCGAAAACTTTCTGCTTAATTTCCAGGTTTTCAACTACTACTTCAATAACCCAGTCCACTTCATTCAATCGGTGCATGTCATCTTCAAAGTTTCCGGGTTCAATTAAATCCGCATTTTCCTGCCGCGCCAAAGGAGCCGGTTTTTGTTTCTTCAGCTGTTGAACCGCTTCTGAAGCCAGCTTGCTGCGAACTTTTTTTGCTTCCATCGTAGCTACACTGCCCGTATTTTCCTGAGCTTCTTTCGGCACAACATCGAGCAGAAGCACCGGAATACCAATGTTCGCCAGGTGTGCAGCGATTCCTGAACCCATAATACCGGAGCCGAGAACGGCCGCTTTTTTAATATGACGTGTCATGAGAAACCTCCTTGCGTTCTATTTTGAATGAATACTCATTCATTTTTAACTTAAAAAAATAATCTCCTGCGCTACTTTTACTATATATAATTTTTACCAATCATGCAACCTCAATTGTCAAAAAACTTTTTCTGTTTATTTTCAAACTGTATAATTGCTTCTGCTGCGGGAAACGTCTGTTTTCGTTTGCCATTGGCACTTTCCGGTCTGGCCGTGGAGGAGTCTGGTCGAACCACGGCTGATCTCCCATAAAAAAACTGCCCCGGAAAATCCGGGACAGTTCCTTTGGTTATGAGGATCGACGCATAAAGCCTGTATAACGCCGGTCGATCAGCTGACTTTCAATACGCTTCATCGTATCAAGGGCAACACCCACAACGATGAGCAGTCCTGTACCACCGATCTGTACAGAAGGCGGGAGCCCCGCTGCCTGTCCGAGAATCAACGGTAAAATGGCTACCGTTGCAAGGAACAGGGATCCTACAAACGTCAGACGGTAAAGGAGTTTCACAATGTAATCCTGGGTTGCTTTACCTGGACGGACTCCTGGAATAAAGCCGTTCTGGCGCTGCAGATTTTGAGCCATCTGCTCCGGATTCATCTGCACAAACGTATAGAAATAGGCAAACGCGATAATGAGGATCGCATAAACGAGCATTCCTATCGGATTCGTATAATCAAATGTCTGCACAATCCACGTCGCTATTGGACTGCCCTCTCCCACGAAGTTTGCTACTGTTGGAGGGAAAATGAACAAGGACATCGCAAAGATTACCGGAATTACGCCTGCCGCGTTGACTTTAATCGGGAGATGGGACGACTGTCCGCCTGTCGCACGGCCTCCGGCTGCAATCTGCTTTGCGTATTGAACCGGAACTTTGCGCTCCGCCTGCTGCACGTAAATAACGCCGACAACAACAGCAAGAATCGCAAGTACAATTAAAGCAACGATAATAATATTCATGAACAGCTGCTCTCCTGCATCAGCAATGTAGATAGAGTAAAGCTGCATGACGCCATTTGGTATACCTGCGGCAATACCTGCGAAAATCAGGATGGAAATCCCGTTTCCAACCCCTTTAGCTGTAATTTGCTCACCAAGCCAAAGCAGGAAGGCTGTACCACCAGTAAGTGTAATGGCAATGATTAAATAAGTTGCTATGGAAGGATCAGGTACAAGACCAGGCATCAGGTTGTTGAACCCGATGGACATGCCAAGAGCCTGTACAAAAGCGATCCCTACCGTACCATACCGGGTGACCTGGGCAAGCTTTTTTCGTCCAGCGTCTCCTTCACGGGACCACTCCGCAAATTTTGGAATAACATCCATGCGAAGAAGCTGCACGATAATGGACGCTGTAATATACGGCATAATTCCCGTTGCAAAAATGGAGAAGTTCTCCAGTGCACCACCACCGAATTGGTTCAGGAAGCCGAGAGCAGCAAACCCTTCGAAGTCTACCGCATCTGCGTTCACCCCTGGTGCCGGAAGATGGGCACCAATACGGAACACCACTAGAATAGAGAGTGTAAACAAAATCTTATTACGCAGATCTCCCGCGCGGAACATCCCTTGTAAAGTATTAAACATACAACTATCCACCTCTGTTTCATTTCAAAAATCTATGATGGAGCGTAACCGCTTACGCTTCCTGATGCGTCTTCGCATCCCCTATCATCATATACTGCTGTCATTTATTATAAAAATACTGCTTAATTAGTTTATCATATTAAACTGGGCAACGCTCGGACAATTTTACCTATCATAAAAAAAATTATAAAGAAGCTTTTTTCCGGGGCTTTTTCAGTATAAAAACAGCTTCCCGATAGAGGCTTCCCGCAGGTGAAAGTTTAGTCAGCAAGAAGAGAATGCCTCATAGAGACACTCTCTTAGATCTTTTTACCTATTTTTTATAACGCTTCTTTTAATGCCTGTTCATAAGCTTCCTGAGACTGGAGGCCGGTTAATTTTTTATTACCGATAATAAAAGTTGGAACAGCCTGCACTCCGTCCCGGTGAGCTGCACGTATCGATTCTTCCCTCGCTTCAGAAAAATGCCTCTCTTCCAGAGCTGTTCTAAAATCCCTGCCGCTGAGTCCTGCCGATTCAGCAAGTTCCTGAAGTACGGCTGGATTCCCAATGTCTTTACCATCTTCATAAAAAGCACGGAAAACAAGATGGGAATATTCATTTCCTCTATTATATTTTTTGGCGAAAAGAAGTCCTTCATGGGCAAGATGGGTGTGCGGCTGCGGATCGGTTAAATTTAACCGCATCGTCACATCCAGCTCCTCTGCAAGCGGCATGATCGACTGGTGCCAGGCCTGCTGGATATAGCTGCTGTGGGGACTGAGAGTTTTCTGCGGATAAGGCCTCAATTCAAAAGGCAGCCACTCTACTTCAGCGTCTTCCCCTTCCAATGCACGAAATAGCGGAGCCTCCGCTAAATAGCAGAAAGGTCAAACAAAATCACTGTAAATACGGACGGTTACTGTCATGAAAATCACTCCTTCTATATAGTAGGAGCGTAACAGATTCTTCCCCGTCATGCTTAAAAGAAGACTTACTGCATAACTGTTTCGAGCCAAAACTCACTCGTAAACCAGTCCGGGCGGATGGCTGGATCAAGTTCCGATAGCATGAGCGCCGCTTCCTGTATAGAAGAAGCTTCTCTCAGGCTTAATAAAAACCCCGCTGCTAAACAGGCAGCATCACGATTCGCTTTCAAACCGCTGATTACGATCCGGTGTCCTTCTACAAAGCTGTGCTCAAGCAGACGGATTAGTTTTACAAACACCTGTTCCCGGTAATGTTCGTGTTCTTCCCCGAATAAGAGCCTTCTCGTACCATAAAGCGGGAAACTAAGCGGATAATCATCCAGCGCTACCAGATATACAACCTCTTCCTTCTGCAGTTCTTCGAAAGTATAATGCAGTTTTTTATGAAAAACAGATTTTTTCAAAAAAGAATGAATTGCTTCCATTTTTTCCAGCCTCCTTTTTAAAGATCTGTTTACAGAGTTTTTCACTGAAAAGCAGCAATTCCCTCATAACTTATAGCTGTGTTAAAGTCTGTGGCTCTTACGCATACTTGGTGGTATGAAGCTATAACCGGCCTGCGCCCCCATGGAAACGAAAGCGCCCGTTTATCGTTTATCTACTTTTTTTTCAAGGCAGCCTAACTTATAATTATCACTCTTTTGCGCAGGAACTGAGAAGCTGTGAGAGCAGTTTTTATAATTAATGCTCATCTATCAGGAGAGCACAGGTGAAGCCGCAAGCTGCTTTCCTTCTTTTAATGTTCCGCTTACAGGATAAACAGTTCCACTGACATCAGGGAGATCTTCTCTGGCACATTTTAAAACTGCCGCTTCTTTCCCTTCCAAAAACCTTACCTCCGAAACCAAGTCAGGAAGGTCCTGTAAATGTTCTCCTGTAATGAACCAATAAGGAAAATTATCCTGCTCTTTCGTTTCTTGTTCCTTTCTCTGTTCCGTATAAGGAGGTTCTGCTTCCGCCGTATTCGTCCAGTGATTCACTATATCTTCAATTACTGCACTTGCTGTCGGGAACTTCCCGGCTCCTGCACCCTGAAATAACAGCGACCCGACAATGCTCCCTTTTACGTGGATCCCGTTGTTGACCCCTTCTACTCCATAAAGAGGATGGTCCGCATCGACAAACCGGGGTTCTACGCGTGCTGATGTGCCCTCCAGGACAGCAGTATGTTTTATACGACCATAAAAAGCAGCTGCCAGATGCAGGTCCCTTACGTCTATTCCGCGGATCCCCCTGGGCTTCTCCTCCGGCCAAACCGGCGGCTGTCCATGCAGCCAATGACTGAGGATCACCGTTTTATACCAGGCATCCCACCCATCAACGTCCTTATCAGGAAGCGCCTCTGCATATCCAAGCCTTTGAGCTTCTTCCAGTGCGTCTTCGAAAGAAGTTCCTTCTTCTCTCATTTTTGTTAATATAAAGTTCGACGTGCCGTTAACAATTCCTTCAATTTTTTCTACATTGTTAACTTTCAATGTATGGCGGATACTGCTTAATACAGGAATACCCCCGGCTACTGCTGCTTCAAAATAGAGACGGCAGTCATTTTCTGCAGCCAGATGGAGCAGTTCTTCCCCGTATTTAGCAATAAGCTCTTTGTTGGCTGTCACTACGGTGATTCCCTTTTCGAGAAGCTTCTTTACGATTGGATACGCCGTTAAAGCATCCGGTACAGCTTCCACTGCCGTATCAATCTCTTCTTTATAAAGAGTTTCTATATCTTCTGAAATTTTCGTGCCTGATTCTGTTGTTCTGGATTTTTTTCCATCTTTTACGACAATAAGCGGTATAGTAAACCCGCCGACCAGTTTCTCCACTTTTTCCCTGTTTTCTTCAAGCGCTTCGTACACGCCGCTCCCTACTGTCCCATATCCGACAATTGCTAACCGCTTAGCTCTGCTCATGAAAAATCTCTCCCTTTATTAAAATGTTCTCAAAATAAAAACTCTCTCTATCAAAAAAGATAGAGAGAGTCGTGTATACAGAGATACCGTCTCCCTTATCTTTCAGAATTAACATTCTGCAGGATTTGGCACCTTCCAGGTTGTTCCTGGTGGTTGCCGGGTTTCATCGGGCCAGTCCCTCCGCCGCTCTTGATAAGAGAAGTATGTAATTGATTGACTGTAGCTTAGCACAGCATTGAAGCAGGTGTAAAGGTGGATACCCAATCTTTTCTCTATTGAATCCATTTTCTCATAGAAGGCAGATCCTGTTCTGTCTTTTTTTACCGCAATCTGGAGTGGGCATAGGGCGACTTCGATGTAATAAAGGACGAGCCCCACTCGACGGAGGAAGGGATTAGCTGAAGCGGGCCCTGCGCCCTCATGAAAACGAAAGCGCCCGTTTTATCGCTTATCTACTTTATTTTCAAGACAGCCAACGATAAAAAAAGAGAGGCGGTTCCTGCATTTTCCAGGAACCACCTCTCTCCGCTTACTTATCCAGATCAGCGTCGGTCACTGCTCCTTTGGCAGAAGAAGAAACGAGACGCGCATATTTCGCAAGTATTCCGGTTTTATACCGGGGTTCAGGTGCTTTCCATGCTTGTCTGCGGCGATCCAGCTCATCCTCATCGACATGCATATTAATTTCCTGCGTGTCACTGTCGATCGTAACTGTATCCCCGTTCTGCAGGAGTCCGATCGGTCCGCCGGCAGCCGCTTCCGGAGCAATATGGCCGATGACAAAACCGTGGGATCCTCCGGAGAAGCGTCCGTCCGTCATAAGTGCCACTTTTCCGTTCAAACCACGTCCGACTATCATGGCTGTAATCGAAAGCATTTCCGGCATACCCGGACCGCCTTTAGGTCCGACGTTGCGGATGACGAGAACATCTCCTTCAACAATTTCTCCCGCTTCGATAGCCGTGGTGGCATCGGCTTCGCTGTCGTACACTTTGGCGACTCCTTCAAAGCGGCTGATTTTCTGACCGGACATTTTGGCAACGGAACCTTCCGGAGCGAGGTTTCCTTTTAGTACAACAAGCGGTCCGGTTTTTTTGAAAGGATTATTAATAGGACGGATCACTTTCTGTCCTTCTTTTAAATCAGGCACGCTTTCCAAATTCTCGGCCATTGTCTTTCCGGTCACTGTCATACAGTCTCCGTGAAGCAGACCTTCTTTCAAGAGAATTTTCATCACGGCTGGTACGCCTCCAACTTCGTAAAGGTCCTGCATTACATATTTTCCGCTCGGCTTCAGATCGGCGATGTGAGGCACCTGTTTACGGATATGTTCGAAATCTTCAAAGTCGAGTGGTACACCCGCAGAATGTGCCATCGCAGTCAGATGAAGGAACGCATTTGTCGATCCGCCCAGCGCCATGACAACGGTAATAGCATTTTCAAATGCTTTTTTTGTCATGATATCTCTCGGATAAATATCGTTTTTCAACAGGTCTATTACAAGTTCTCCCGCCTGCCGGCATTCTTCTTCTTTATAATCGTTCACTGCAGGAGTGGATGAAGATCCCGGAATACTCATACCGAGAGCTTCCACAGCAGAAGCCATCGTGTTCGCTGTATACATACCGCCGCATGCTCCGGCACCCGGACAGGCACTGCATTCCACTTTGTGAAGCTGCTCCTCATCGATAATCCCTTCCTGATACTGCCCGACTGCTTCAAAAGAGGAAACAATATCAATATCTTTTCCATCGAGTTTCCCTGGAGCGATTGTCCCCCCATAGACGTAAACGGCAGGAAGATTCAGGCGCCCCATTGCCATAATGCAGGCCGGGGTTGTTTTGTCACAACCGCCGATTGCTACGAGACCGTCCAGGCGCTCCGCTCCGACAACCGTTTCAATAGAGTCCGCAATTACTTCCCTGCTTGGCAGCGAATAATTCATGCCTTCATGCCCCATAGCTATACCGTCTGCAACCGTAATTGTGTTAAAAATCATCGGAGCTCCGCCGCCGTCAGCTGCTCCTCCTTTTGCTTTTCGGGCCAGTTTATCAATATGTACATTACAAGGGGTGACTTCACTCCATGTACTTGCCACACCAATCATTGGTTTTTTAAAATCTTCATCCTCAAATCCTACAGCACGCAGCATAGATCGGTTCGGCACACGGTTGGCGCCCTCACTGATTACTTTACTGCGGATTCTCAAGTCTTTTTCTTCACTCATACGATCGTCATCCTTTCCTGCGTTCGGTCAATTTTCAAGCTTCAGCTATAACTTATATCTTAACGACTTTTACACGTTGACGCAATGAGTTTTCAGAATTCACTTGTAATTCAAGCATTGGAATATTGATATTTGCACCCGCTTCAAAGCAGGGTTAAACTAATCATGTAGGAAAATTTGTCCAAGAAGGAGTGAAGCTTGATGAGTAAGGCTGTTCAGGAATATCTGCAGAAAAACGAGGAGCGTCTATTACATAAGCTGAGTGATTTTTTAGCTATTAAAAGTGTGAGTACAGATCCAGAAAAAAAAGACAATATGGAAGAGGCTGTCGATTTCCTCATTAATTATATGAAGGAAATAGGCTTTGACACTGTGGAACGCAGGGAAACGGGAGGACATCCCCTTGTGTATGCAGAGTACATGCAGGCCGAAGGGGCTCCGACTGCGCTGTTTTACGGTCATTATGACGTTCAGCCTGCCGATCCCTACGAACTTTGGGAAACCGAGCCGTTCACCCCGACCATCCGGGACGGGAAGATTTTCGCCCGGGGTGCAAGTGATGACAAGGGACAGGTCTTCATGCACCTTGCCGTTTTTGAAGCTATGATGAACACCGAAGGAAAACTCCCCCTGAACGTAAAGGTAGTTATCGAAGGCGAAGAAGAAATCGGCAGTGAACATCTGTACAGCTTTCTTCACGATAATCAGGAACTATTGAAAGCAGACTTCTCATTAATTTCCGATTCCGGGATGGTGGACAAAGGAATTCCGACCATCCTTTACGGATTAAAAGGTTTCACCGGCCTGGAGCTTAAAGTACGCGGCCCTGGACGGGATCTTCATTCCGGTCTATACGGCGGTGCCGTGAAAAATCCTGCTATGGCACTCGCCCAGCTGCTGGCTTCTATGAAAAACGAAGAAGAAGTCATTACCGTCCCTGGTTTCTATGACGGAGTAGAAGAGCTCCCGGAAGAAGAACGAAAATTGATGAATGAGGCTCCGGGAGAAGACTACCCTGTAACGACAGGTATTCCGGAAACGGCATCGGAAAAAGGCTATACCGCAAAAGAACATACGATGGCACGACCGACACTCGAAGTGAACGGCATGTTCGGGGGCTATCAGGGGGAAGGGACGAAAACGATCATACCCGCTGAAGCAACAGCGAAACTCACCTGCCGCCTTGTGCCTGGACAGGACCCGAAAGATGTTCAGGACAAACTGGTTGATTTCATTAACAATAATACGCCTAAAGGGGTCATTGTCGACGTCAAAAGAGAAGCACTTTCTGCAAAAGCATATAAAGTCGACCCGGGCCATCCGCTGCTTCGAAAAGCGGCAGAAAGCTACAGCGAAGCTTTTGGATCAGAAACAGTCTTTGTAAGACTCGGGGGCTCGATCCCTGTCGTGGAAACGATAGACAGTCTTTTCGGTATTCCCGTCGTACTTCTCGGCTTCGGTACACCAGAAGACAATCTTCATTCTCCTAATGAGAGCTTTCCGCTTGAGCATTTTGCTAAAGGTATGGACGTACTCACCCGTTTTTACAATAACGCCGCGGTCAATAAATAATAATAAAGGCTGTCTCAAAAGGTATATTGAGACAGCCTTTAAAGCGTGCGGAGCCGGACAAGGTGTTAAAAAGCCAGTTAGACAAATCCCCGTCTAACTGGCTTTTGTCCGTTCGAAGCCGTGCCCCTGTCCTTATGGGACAGCCCCTTTTGTTTACCGGCATTACAGCAGTTTTTTTCTTCCAAAAGGATACCTTGAGAGCGCTGCCTCGCAAGAAACAGTTCTCTAATAAACTTCCTAATAAAAGCCTACGGAGATCCTGCCATTTCTTTTTTCAATTCCACCCAGAAAACGTCCTGACGAATCTCTGTATGAACAACTGAAAACTCCGCAGCTGCAGCATCCTTTTGAACTTCTTCTGCCTCTAACCGCTCATGCTGCGGCGGGCCAAGCTCTCTTACTTTCTCTCCCCAGTCGGCGATTACCGCCCTTCCTCCGGGACGGAGAATCCTTTTTATCTCCTGAAGCACTTTTACGGGATAGTCAACTTCATGATAAACAAAGGCAAACAACACCGCGTCCTGGGAATTATCATCCAGAGGAATATCTTCTGCTGTTCCTCCTATATAAGTGATATTATTTATATCTGCCTGTTCTGCACGCAGTCTGAGCATTTCGAGCATTCTTGGTTCAATATCCATCGCGTTAACCCGAGCAGCCCGGGAAGCAAGAGGAATGGAAAAATAGCCATTGCCTGCTCCGATATCCGCGATAGTGCCTCCAAACCCAGGAAGAAGCAGATTCACAATCTCCTCTGCTCTTAGTATTTCTCTTCGGGCTGGATCGATCAATTTATCAGCGTGCTTAGCTGCAAAACGTTTTCCTTGCATACAAATTCATCCTTTCTTTCACTTGAATTGCGATTCTTTCCCGTATTTTTACGACGGAGTTTCGGGACCATCGTATTTATTGGAACTTGTGTTATTTTTTCGTAATAAGAACTTCTTCCGGCATGCTCATCATTTTTACTGCAGGGAACTTTTGTTTATAATTCTCTGTCTCTTAAAAGAAGCTTACAGCAATAAAATAGCGCCGCTTAGTAATATGCGCTGTAAAAGGAATCAGACAAACGCCTTAATATACTATTACCCGTATATGTATTTAAAGAAACGCAGTTTTCTATATAAGATGAACAAATGATTTCGAAAAGTTTGTTTCTTCATCTAAATGCAGAAGTGGCTTCGTTTATGGATTAGATATATTCCAACAGTAACAAAACACATTCTGCAGCGTCATTAGTGAATAACGCCTTCTCACGGAATGGGGCAGTTCCGCGGCGATAGAGGACGAAACGAAGATTTGTTCAGCAGGGAGGGTGCAATTAGCTGCAGCCGTCCCTGCTCCCCACATGCAAACGATTGATACAGGTTGAGAAGCGGAAACGTTAAAATTTAAGTTCATCTTATATAACCTTTAATTATCGAATGTACCATTGTGCTTTTTGTAGAAGTATGGAAATGCCGTAACGACTTTACGAAAGCCCACTCAGGACTGCTGCTTTAAAAAATGGCTGCGCATTTCTTCGATCATTTTATGTTTCAGCCTCCACAGGTCTGCGGAAAGATCGACATAATATACCTGGGGATTCTTTTTTCTTTTATGTTCTTCCCAAAAACGGCTTAAGGCTGTTTCTCTATAGCTTCTTATTTCTTCTATTTCGGGTCTTGAAATTATTCTTTTTCCTTTATTTATTACTTTTTCCTGCAGTTCAATTGCTTCGAAATCCTCTACTGTTTTTTGCTTCCACGTATTTACCGGATCAAACAGCAGGAGATTTCGTCCTTTCTCGGGAACCCTTTCATCAGCAAGAGTGATGTAATCCCCTTCGACCCGGCCTGTCCTGCTGTTAATAATTCGATACGGCTTCTTTCTGCCGGGAGTAATTATTTTTTCTATGTTATCCGACAGTTTTATTCTCGGATTTCTTTTCCCCTGCGCTTCCACTTCTACGAGTTTATAGACTCCTCCTAAAGAAGGCTGATCAAATGCTGTAATCAGCTTTGTTCCAACGGCGTACATATCTATAGCCGCTCCTTGATTTTCCAGTTCGGCTATAATGTATTCATCCAAATCTCCAGAGGCCGCTATTTTAATATCCGGAAATCCGCTCCTGTCCAGCATTTTTCGTGCCTCTTTAGACAAGTAGGCCATATCCCCACTGTCCAGCCTGATCCCATCCACGGTCTTCCCCCGTTCTTTCAGCTTTTCAGCTGTTTTCACCGCATTCGGCACCCCGCTTCTTAGGGTATTATACGTGTCGACAAGGAGTACGACGTTCCCTTCATTTTCTTCAGCATACGCCATAAACGCCTGCTCTTCTTTCTCAAAACTTTGAACAAATGCATGAGACATCGTGCCGAAAACCGGTAGCTTGAATTTATTTCCTGCCTTTACCAGCGACGTCCCGTCCATTCCTCCTATGCAGGCAGCTCTCGCTCCGTATAAGGACGCCTGAGGGCCGTGACCTCTTCTCGCTCCAAAATCAACCGTTGTCTTTTTACCGGTTATCTGTTTAATTCTGGACGCTTTCGTAGCAATCAGCGTCTGGTGATTGAAAATATTTAAAAGAGCTGTTTCAATCAGCAGGGCTTCGACGATCCGGGCTTCTACCGTTAATACCGGTGCATTTGGAAAGATAATCTCTCCCTCCCTCATCGAATAAACATCCCCGGTAAAACGAAAGTTTCTTAAAAGTTCTGTAAATTTTTTCTTGAAGCCAAGGGACTCAAGATACGCTATGTCTTCCTCTGAAAAAGCAAGTTCCGTTAAATAGTCTATTATCTGTTCGAGTCCGGCATAAACAGCGTACCCATTTCCAAATGGAAGGCTGCGAAAAAACATGTCAAATACTACTTTCTGATCCTGAAGACCTTTTTGCACATAAGTCTGCATCATTGTCAGCTGGTAAAGATCTGTATGAAGAGCCATATTTCTAAACGAACTCATTCGTCCAGCTCCCTTCTGTAGATATTTAACTGTTTTCCCCAATGCTTTTCTTTCAGGATGCTTCAAGACTTTTTAGATGTTTTTACTATTATACTACATAAATATGGATTTTATGATCTTATTCTGGATATTCAGGCAGGAGCAGAGGGTATACGGGGAAATTTTCTTTATGAAAATATTATTAAAAGGCACTTGTCTGTCGTTTCTTTCTTTTTGACTGTGTTAAAGCTTTAATAGAGACACTCATGCAAAATCCTTGCACCATGAGGTATGAAAATGGCCTTCTATATGACTGAACCTTCTTCTTTATACACTTGGAATCAATGATGTTCAGGAAGGGGGATTCTCTGTGAGAAGGCAGATGCGGCTCGGTCTTTTTTTCCGTAAGCTGAAGTGGACATGGGGCGACTCCGAGGCGATCAAGGACGAGCTGAAGATCCATTCCTGTCGACCGTGGGGAGGAAGGGATTAGCTGAGGCCGGCCCTGCGCCCCCATAGAAACGAAGACGCACGCTTATCTATTTTATTTTCAAGGCAGCCTTCTTTTTATCGGATGAGGTTTTTTTATCCTTTTTATGCCCTCGTAATATTTCTGTGCTGAAGCCTGTACCTTTTCTTCAAGGTATAGAAGACATAAAAAAACCACCATAGCATATGTATGGTGGAGACGGCGGGAATCGAACCCGCGTCCAGGGATAACGTGCCTTACGCTTCTACGAGCGTAGTCAGCTTATTATAATTCGCCGATACGTCAGCCAACTGACAGGCTTCCGTATGGCTAACCTGATTAATCTCTTCAGAGCTTCCTCAGGTGGAGGAACCTCTGCGTATCCCACTTAGAGTGAGTCCCTGAATCCTCCACATGGGCGATGGAGGGAGGAACCGCAAGCAGGGTTGTTACGCCGCTGCTAGTGCGAAGTTATCTTCTTGTTTGCCAACTATAGGCGTGTGAGCGTTTTTACGAGGACACTCAGCTCGACTCGCCACGTAAGGCCGACCTATCCCTGTCGAATCCAGAACGTCCCCGGAAAATGAGAACGTCAAGGAATAAAATGTCCTTAACGGTACTATTTATTATAACATATTTGTATATACAGTCAATAAATCAACGTCCGAGCTGGGCATCTTTTATTGCCCGCTGTACTTCACGCTTCGCATCTTTACGCTTCAGGTCTTCCCGCTTATCATATTTCTTCTTTCCTTTACCAAGTCCGATCAACACTTTAGCCACACCGTTTTTAATATAAATTTTCAATGGGACGAGCGTATAGCCGGATTGTTTTGTGAGGCCTATCAACTTGTTGATCTGCTTGCGGTGGAGAAGAAGCTTACGTGCTCTTACCGGATCGTGGTTATGACGGTTGCCCTGTTCATATTCGCTTATATGCATATTATGAATCCACACTTCCCCATTGGAAACACGGGCGAAGGACTCCTTTAAATTCACCCGCCTGTTGCGGATGGATTTAATTTCTGTCCCCGTAAGCACCATGCCGGCTTCGTACGTTTCTTCAATGTGGTATTCATGGTTTGCTTTTCTGTTCTGTGCTAGTGGTCTGCTTAATTCCTTGGCCATTGGCAGTGCATCCTTTCCGTTCTATGTCCCTGCTTTTGAGCGCAGAATCCCGCAGCCCCGGCAAATCAGAGCCGGGGCTTGCGATCTTATTTTCGCTTCTTCGCCTTGCTGCGCTGCTTTTTAGGCAGGTTTTCATAAAACGCTTTTTTCTTTTTCTTTTTATCCCCTTTAGCATCTTTCTGTTTAAGATCGATGCCTTTTTTCTTTCCTTTACTGCTTCCGGGTTTTCCGCCTTTGTTGTCTTTTGGTGTTTCAATTACCCGCGGTTTATCTTTTTTACGTACTTTACGAGGCTTCATACCGATAATTTCAAAATCAATAATCCGTTCCTCCACGTTCACTTTGGCCACCCGCACTTCTGTTTCATCACCGATGCGGAACGTATTGCCTGTTCGTTCTCCGATCATCGTGAAATGCTTTTCGTCGAAGCGGTAGTAATCGTCTGTCAAATAACTGACGTGAACGAGCCCTTCGATCGTGTTTGGAAGTTTTATGAACAATCCAAAGTTTGTTACACCACTGATAATCCCTGTATATTCTTCGCCTACTTTGTCTTCCATAAACTGAACTTTTTTCAGTTCATCTGTTTCTCTTTCGGCATCCTCAGCGCGGCGCTCCATCTCGGACGTATGCTTGGAAATTTCCGGGAGCTTCTCTTCCCATTTTTCGATCGTCTGCTTTTTTGTATTTCCATCAATTAAATACGTGCGGATTAGACGATGAACAATTAAATCCGGATAACGGCGGATAGGTGACGTGAAGTGCGTATAGAAATCCGCGGAAAGACCGAAATGGCCTACGTTGTTCGGATCGTATTTGGCCTGCTTCAGGGAGCGTAGCATCATGGTGTTGATGACTGCTTCTTCTGATTCTCCGCGAACACTTTCAAGAAGTTTCTGCAGTGACTGCGGATGAACCGTATTTGCCGTACCTTTAACCACATAGCCGAAATTCGTGACGAATTCTAGAAACTGTGTCAGTTTGGCTTCATCCGGCTCTTCGTGGATCCGGTAAATGAACGGCAGCTTAAGCCAGTGGAAATGCTCAGCAATCGTTTCATTGGCTGCGAGCATAAATTCCTCGATCAGCTTTTCTGCCACGCTTCGTTCCCGTAGCACGACGTCTGTAGGATTACTGTCTTCGTCAACGAGCACTTGAGCTTCTTTGAAATCAAAGTCAATTGCTCCACGGTCAAACCGCTTTTTGCGGAGAATCGAAGCGAGTGTTTCCATGTCTTTGAAGAAAGGCACAAGTGATTCATAGCGCTTTGTAACTTCTTCATCTTCTTCCTGCAGAATTTTTCGGACGTCTGTATACGTCATTCTTTCATTGGTACGGATTACACTTTCAAAAATGTCGTGGTTGACGACTTCTCCTCGAGGGGAAATCTCCATTTCACAGGAAAGTGTCAGGCGGTCCACCTGCGGATTCAACGAACAGATGCCGTTTGAAAGCCGATGAGGGATCATCGGGATGACCCGGTCTACGAGATAACAGCTTGTCGCCCGATCGTATGCTTCCTTATCAATCGGAGAGCCTTCTTTCACATAATGGGTAACGTCGGCAATGTGGACGCCAAGCACAAAGTTGCCATTGTCGAGGCGTTTTACCTGCACCGCATCATCCAGGTCCTTTGCATCTGCTCCATCGATAGTGACGATCGTTTCTTCTCTCAAATCCCTGCGTCCTTCGCGGTCTTTTCCGGAAATTTCATCCGGCACACCTTCTGCCTGCTGGACGGCTTCTTCCGGAAAATCTCCCGGCAGACCGTGTTTGTGGATGACCGAAATAATATCGACGCCCGGGTCGTTTTTGTGGCCGAGTATTTTGGAAACATGTCCTTCAGCGTTCATGCGGCCTTCCGGATATTTAGTAATTTCTACGACGACTTTATGTCCGTCTACTGCACCGAGCGTCTGGTTTTTGGGGATGAAAATGTCCGTCGGGATTCTTTTGTCATCCGGTACGACAAAACCGTACAGCTTATCATCTTTAAAGATTCCAACCGTCTGGGTCGTTCCTCTTTCCAAAATGCGGATGATAGTTCCTTCCGGACGTGCTCCTCCTGATTCAGACTGCAGACGGAGAAGAACCTTATCCTTATTCATTGCCCCGTTTAATTCTCCGGGGGCCACAAATACATCTTCCTCCTGGTCATCCGTTTTAATAAAAGCAAAGCCTTTCGGATGCATAATAACTTCTCCGCGAAGAAGGTTCATTCTCTGAGGAATTCCGTAACGGTTCGTTCTAGTACGGACAACCTCGCCTTCTTCTTCCAGTTCATTTAGTAATTTCATAACTTCTTTAAAACGGGCCGGGTCTTCCAGTCCGATTGATTCTTCCATATCTTTCATTGTGAGCGGCTTGTCCGCTTCTTTAATAGTTGCCATAATGAGGTCTTTTGTCAGTTCCTGCATCATTGGTCTCCTTTCTGTTTTACGAGACCTTTCATGAGTACGATTATTATTCGCTCCAGTCCAGTTCTTCGAGAAATTCATAAATGTCCTCATGCAGCTGGTCTCGTTCTTTATCTAATGTTATGACGTGGCCTGATTCTTCATACCACTTAAGATGTTTTTGGTCCGTTTCCACTGCTTCGTAAATTATTTCCGCACTTCTTTTATCGATCACATCATCTTTACTTCCCTGAGCTACAAATGTCGGGGCATAAATCGTATCAATGTTTTTGCGTACTTCTTTGTTCATTTCAATCAGCTTTCGGATCGTTTCCATCTGTGTTCCGTCAAAAGCTTTCATTTCTGTTTCTATTTCTTCTTCAGACTTCTGTTCATGTTTCTTGTACTTACGGGCATATTCTGCCACACCCGTACGCAGTTTTTCTTCATCCTGCGCAATCATCGGTGAACACATCGTGAATATCCCTTTAACAGGGACCGTGTAACCAAGCTTTAACGAATATACGCCCCCCAGAGAAAGTCCTCCAACAGCGATTTCCTCATAGCCGAGTTCCTTCAAATGGTTATAAGCAGCCTGCACATCTTCCCACCAGTCTTCGGGGCCGGACTGCACAAGTTCTTCGGGAGGCACCCCGTGTCCTTTCATGTGCGGCGCATGGGACGTATACCCTTTTTTCTGCAAATAACGTCCGAGCATGCGGGTATCAGCGGAATTTCCTGTAAATCCATGGAGAAGCAGAACCGCCCGGGGGCCTGCTTCAAATGTGAATGGTTTCGGTTGTGCTATTTTCATCATGACTGAGTCGACTCCTTCTGCCTGGGTTTTTATCGTTTTCAGGTCCTTTTAAAAAATGGTTCAGTTTTGTCAGGAAAGCCTCTTTCTGGTCTCCGTACCAAATATAATGCTTCGCGTTCTCAAAGAAAAAGATCTGTTTATCCTCAGAACGGATTTTTTCATAAATGTATTCTGCACTTCTTACGGGTACAAGCCCGTCTTTGTCTCCCTGTACAATCAGTGTCGGCACTGTAATATCTTCCAGGGCAAAGCGGAGTTTTTTTACCAGTTTGGCAAATTCCAGTGTCGCAGCGACCGGGGTGCGTTTAATTTTTTCTCTGTAAAAATGGTATACGTCGTTTTGATCCAGTTCCCCGCGGAAACCTTCCAGCACCCATCCTTTTAAATCTTCCGCTATCTGTTTAGGATTCAGATAAAAAACGGCAGAAGAGATGAGAACGAGCTTCGTAATAGGATATTGCGCAGCCAGGTACCCGGCAATAACGCCGCCCATTGAAAAACCGACAACATAAACTTCGTCACACCGCTTCATCAGTTCTTCAAGAGCTACCCGGGCTTTATAAACCCATGTTTTATATTTCGCATCCTTCAGTGATTCTCTCGTACCATCGTGTCCCGGGAGTTCAGGAGTATAAACGAGCCAGGAGTTCTTTTCAAAATGGCTTTGGATATCATAAACTTCTTTTGGTGTACCGGTAAATCCATGTATAATCAAGCATCCAATCATTTTCCTCACCTTTTTTCATCAAAATGAAAACTTCTGTGCTATTTTATTCCCCAAATGAGAGGTCTTTAACCTGCATTCGGGAGAGTTTCGATCAGCATGCAAAAAAGCAGCAGATCTGGTATCTGCTGCTTCAGTCATGAAAAATCACGTAAAGTAACCGAGCCAGAGTGCAAATACGAAAAACAGCACTCCGAGTACGACTGTAACACGGCTTAATACGGCTTCAAGGCCTCTTGCTTTTTGCTTTCCTACCATTTGCTCTGCCCCTCCGGAAATCGCTCCGGACAGGCCGGCACTGCGTCCTGATTGAAGCAGTACAGCGGCAATAAGCAGAATAGCTACAATGACCAGCAATACAGATAGAAGTTGTTCCACCAAATACACCCCTTAATAAAACGATCGTTTATACCTTTTGAAAATATATCACGAATAAGAAATGGTTGCAACTCCTCTTCCTTATAACCCCTTCATGCGTATGGCTTCTTCTCTTGATGCTGATTCGTAAAGTGCATCAATAAGCTGCTGTACATAGGTTCCCTGCCAGGGCTCGCTGACCGGTTTCGCTTTCCCTTCAATCACGTCCAGAATGTGGCTTATCTGACGCTCGTACCCGTCTCTTGGATCGGCTTTCTCCAAAAAGACAGGGGTAATATCAAGCAGCGCCCCGTACTTTTCTCCATACATCCGGAAAGGGGAAAGTTCTGCCCCTCCTTTGTCCCCGAAAAGTTTCACATTGAGGTTCTCTTCCTCTGCTGTGTTAGCTGCATATGACGTCTCCAGTACGAGCGAAACGCCGTGTTCGAAACGGATCATTCCTGCCGCGAGGTCCTCGATTGAAAAAGAGGAGGGATCCCAGCTGCCCAGGAGGCCGACTCCAGGCTTTTTGCCAATCCGCTGATGTGTCACGGCACTTACTTCCACAGGCTTCAGAAAGCCGCTCAAGTAGACTGCCAGATCAAGCATATGCACCCCGATATCAATTAAAGGCCCCCCTCCCTGAAGTTCTTTATCTGTGAAGGCACCCCATCCGGGAATTCCTCTTCTTCTCATCGCCTGCACGTTAATATGATAAATTTCTCCCAGTTCTCCTCCAGCGACAGCCTTTTTTAAAATTTCTGTTTCCTGAGTGTAGCGCTCGTGAAAGCCGTAAAACAGATGCAGACCGGCGGCTGCCGCTGCCTCTTCCATTTTTAGAGCTTCCGCTGCATTGACGGCCGGCGGTTTTTCACAGAGGACGTGACATCCGGCCTGCAGGGCTTTCATTACTCCATCATGATGAAATTTGTTCGGGGTTGCAACAATTACAAGATCCAGATCTTCCATCCGGAGCATCTCTTCTTCGGAAGTGTAGACTCCCGGTACATTAAATGTTTCTGCTGCCATACGGGCCGTTTTTTCCGTGCGTGACGAAACAGATTTAATTACTACCCGGGGATCCTTCTGAAGAACACCCATGTGAGCTTTCTGAGCGATATAACCGGGTCCAATTATTCCAGCGTTGATTGTCAATACAACCCCTCCTCAAAGTCTTTTCCTTATTTTACTAAACTCTTTCCAATTTAGCGACTGCCGGATAAAAGCTGCTAATAAAAAAGCGTCCGGATCGTTGTCCGGACGCTTCAAACATATTACTTATTAAGGTTATAAAAAGCTGTTTTTCCTGCATACTGCCCGACGAACTGAAGCTCGTCTTCAATACGCAGAAGCTGATTATATTTTGCAACGCGGTCCGTACGTGACGGAGCACCCGTTTTGATCTGACCGGCGTTTGTTGCTACAGCGATGTCAGCAATCGTTGCGTCTTCTGTTTCACCGGAACGGTGGGAGATGACGTTCGTATAGCCGGCACGCTTTGCCATTTCGATTGCATCAAACGTTTCTGTAAGCGTACCAATCTGGTTTACTTTAATCAGAATGGAATTGCCGATGCCTTCCTCGATTCCGCGGGAAAGCTTTTCAGTGTTTGTTACAAACAGGTCGTCCCCAACAAGCTGAACTTTGTCTCCAAGACGATCAGTAAGCTTCTTGAATCCTTCCCAGTCGTTTTCGTCAAGGCCGTCTTCGATCGAAATGATCGGATACTTGTCGCAGAGCTCTGCATAAAAGTCGACCATTTCTTCCGATGTTTTCACAACGCCTTCACCTTTGAGGTTGTATTTACCGTCTTCATAAATCTCAGAAGCTGCTACATCCATTGCAAGCTGAATCTCTTCTCCCGGCTTGTAGCCAGCTTTTTCAACTGCTTCAATGATCGTTGCAAGTGCTTCTTCGTTCGACCCAAGGTTCGGCGCAAAGCCGCCTTCGTCGCCTACTGCTGTGTTATACCCTTTGGAACTGAGTACTTTTTTCAGGTTGTGGAAAATTTCCGCACCCATCTGCAGAGCTTCGGAGAACGTATCCGCTCCAACCGGCATGATCATAAATTCCTGGATGTCGACGTTATTGTCTGCGTGCTCTCCGCCGTTCAGGATGTTCATCATAGGAGTTGGAAGCGTCTTGGCATTAAAGCCGCCCAGGTAGACATAGAGAGGTACTCCCAGTGCATCTGCTGCAGCATGCGCAGTAGCCATGGAAACGCCAAGAATAGCGTTTGCCCCCAGCTTTTCCTTGTTTGGTGTTCCGTCAAGGTCAAGCATTAAGTGGTCAATACCGAGCTGATCCAGTGCATCGAAACCGATAAGCTCCGGAGCAATAACGTCATTTACGTTATCGACTGCTTTGGAAACGCCTTTCCCCATCCAGGAGTCGCCTCCGTCACGCAGTTCTACTGCTTCGTACTCTCCTGTAGAAGCTCCGCTTGGTACGATTGCACGGCCGAAAGCGCCGCTTTCTGTATGAACTTCTACCTCTACCGTCGGGTTACCGCGGGAATCGAGAACTTGTCTTGCATATACGTCATTAATAATTGTCATAAAAATCAACACCCTTTCGAATTTGTCTGTTTATTTTTTAATTAAGGATTTTCCTGTCATTTCTTTCGGCTGGTCGACCTTCAACAGTTCCAGAAGTGTTGGTGCAAGATCGCCCAGGACGCCGTCTTCACGGAGCTCCGCTTTTTTATCGGTCACGATCACCGGCACTGGATTCGTCGTGTGAGCTGTCATCGGAGAACCGTCCTCCATCATTAGAACGTCAGCGTTTCCGTGATCGGCCGTAATAATCGTCTTACCGCCTTTTTCTTCGATAAGATCGACAATTTTGCCGAGACACTCATCTACAGCTTCTATCGCTTCTATTGTCGGCTTTACCATACCGGAATGACCGACCATGTCCGGATTCGCGAAATTAAGAATGATTAAATCATGCTTATCTGCTTTAATTTCTTCAAGCAGCGCATCTGTCACTTCATAAGCGCTCATTTCCGGCTTAAGGTCATACGTTGCGACTTTTGGCGAATCAATCAGAACACGTTCTTCTCCAGGGTATTCCTGTTCCCTGCCTCCACTGAAGAAGAAAGTCACGTGCGGATATTTCTCCGTTTCTGCAATGCGGAGCTGCTTTAACCCGGCATTGGAAACGACTTCTCCAAGCACATTTTCCATGCTTGTCGGTTTAAAGGCTACTTTTCCTTGAATAGATTCGCTGAACTGGGTGAGACAGACATAATGCACATTTTTCGGATGGCGCTCCCCGCGTTCAAAGTTAACGAATTCATCTTTTGTAAAAACTTCAGAAATCTGAATTGCCCGGTCGGGACGGAAGTTGAAGAAAATGACTGCGTCATCATCTTTTATCGTTCCGACAGGTGTTTCACCATCTTCCTGGGTAATAATGGAAGGAAGCAGAAATTCATCGTGAATTTCCTTACTGTAGGAAGCTTCAATCGCTTCTTTTGTCGAAGCAAACTTTTCTCCTTCTCCGTAAACCATGGCACGATAGCTTTTTTCTACGCGGTCCCAGCGCTTATCCCGATCCATCGCGTAGTAGCGGCCCTGAACAGTCGCAAGCTGGCCGACACCCAGTTCCTGCATTTTCTGCTCCAGTTGATCCAGGTAGGTCTGGGCTGTCGTCGGGCCGACGTCCCGTCCATCGAGAAAGGCATGGACGAAAACTTTATCCACCTTTTCTTCTTTGGCCATTTCGAGCAGGGCAAACAGATGCTTAATATGACTGTGGATACCGCCATCGGACACAAGCCCGTATAGATGAAGGGCCTTTCCGTTTTTCTTTACATGATCCATGGCAGCTTTGAATTCTTCATTATCAAAAAAGGATTTGTCCTCGATTGCCAGGTTTACACGTGTAAGGCTTTGATAGACGACTCTTCCGGCACCGATATTCAAGTGTCCTACTTCCGAGTTGCCCATCTGGCCTTCCGGCAGGCCTACTGCCAGACCGCAGGCCTGAAGTGTGGCATGCGGGTACGTGTTCCAATAACGGTCGAAATTAGGTTTGTCTGCCTGGGCGACAGCATTGCCCTTCACTTCGTCGCGAAGAGCGAAACCATCGAGAATAATTAACGCTTTAGGTTGTTTACTCATTTCCTGCCTCCGTAAGCTGTAGGAATGAATCGGCTTCGAGACTGGCTCCTCCTACGAGCGCGCCATCGATATCCGATTGTCCAAGGAGCTCTTTAATATTAGCCGGCTTCACACTGCCGCCATACTGAATGCGCACGGCGCCGGCTGTTTCCGTAGTGAATGCCGTTCCGAGCGCTTCCCGGATAACTCCGCACGTTGTGTTCGCATCTTCCGAAGACGCCGTCTTCCCTGTGCCGATTGCCCATACGGGTTCATAGGCAACAACTACGAGTTCCGCCTGTTCTTTCGTCAAATCCTTCAAGCCCTCTTTTACCTGGCGGGTGACAACGTCATTTGTTTTGTTGGATTCGCGCTCATCAAGCGTTTCCCCTACACAGACGATCGGTGTCAGGCCGTGGTTAATGGCTGCATGAACCTTTTTGTTTACAGACTCATCTGTTTCACCAAACATGTCGCGGCGCTCGGAGTGCCCGATAACAACGTATTCCACACCGAGGTCTTTTAATGCTGCCGGACTCGTTTCACCGGTAAATGCCCCGTTATCTTCAAAGTGCATGTTCTGTGCAGCTATTTTTACGTCTGTTCCTTTTGCTTCCTGCACAAGTGCGTCAAGAAACAGATCAGGTGAACATACAACTGATTCCACTTTATCCGAAGCAGGAACCTTTCCTTTTACTTCCTGAAGAAAAGACACCGCTTCTGATTTTGTTTTGTTCATTTTCCAGTTACCGGCAATAATTGGTTTACGCATAAACAAATTCCTCCTTTAACGTATCGTTTATTTATCGTTAAGTGCTGTCACACCGGGAAGTTCTTTACCTTCAATAAATTCAAGAGAAGCTCCTCCACCGGTGGACATGTGGTCCATTTTGTCGGCATAGCCGAATTTTTCAACCGCAGCAGCAGAGTCTCCTCCGCCGATGACTGTATACGTGCCTTCCGCTTCGGCAAGAGCCTCTGCTACGCCACGGGTTCCTAAAGCGAATTTTTCGAGTTCAAATACGCCCATCGGTCCGTTCCAGATAACGAGCTTGGAATCTCTGACAACGTTTTTGAACGTTTCAATCGTTCTCGGACCGATGTCCAGCGCTTCCCAGTCAGAAGGAATGTCATCGATCGACACTATTTTTGTATTCGCGTGCTCTCCAAAATCATCTGCGACTGTTACATCTTCAGGAAGATAAAGCTTCACACCGTTCTTTTCCGCTTTCTCCATGAATTGTTTCGCAAGATCAATTTTATCTTCTTCAAGAAGGGATTTACCGACTTCAAAGCCTTTTGCTTTCACAAACGTATAAGCAAGACCGCCGCCGATAACCAGGTTGTCTACTTTATCAAGCAGGTTATCGATAACACCGATCTTATCTTTTACTTTCGCTCCGCCTATAATCGCTGTAAAAGGGCGTTCCGGAGATTCCATTGCTTTACCCAGTACGTCAAGCTCTTTCTCCATTAGAAGTCCGGCTGCAGCCGGAATATGTTCCGCAATCCCGGCTGTAGAAGCGTGCGCGCGGTGTGCAGCTCCGAATGCATCATTGACGAACACATCGGCAAGGGAAGCAAACTGTTTCGACAGTCCGCCGTCATTCTTTTCTTCGCCGGCTTCAAAACGGACGTTTTCCAGGAGAATAATTCCCCCTTCTTCCATGTTCTCTACAGCTTTTTTAGGCTCATCCCCGTAAACAGCGTCTGTTTTCCGGACTTCTTTATGAAGCAGATCACTGAGACGCTTTGCTACAGGATCCAGGCGCAGCTCTTCGACTACTTCGCCCTTTGGCCGGCCGAGATGGCTTGCCAGGATAACTTTTGCCCCCTGGTCTGCGAGCAGTTTAATCGTTGGGACTGCCGCACGAATACGGGCATCGTCCGTTACTTCGCCATTTTTCATCGGCACGTTGAAATCAACGCGGCAGAACACGCGTTTTCCTTTTACATCAATATCGCGGATCGATTTTTTGTTCATGAAAATACCTCCTTCAATGATAAGTACATGCGTTACAAGAATGCGTTACGCCTCCTGATTCGCGGTTAATGAGTGAATTACCTTCTCTTCTTACGGTAATTACACAATGTTCTATTGAATTATTAACCAGAAGGCAGCGGGTAAAATCTCACTGCCACAATAGGCTTTACCCTTATCAGCTTCTGATTATTCCCTTTAATCCTGACGTTTTTCTGTCATTTATCAGAGCAGGAAGCCGCTCGCACTAAGCTCGCGGATAATCCCTCCTCCTTTATGAACAGAATTCCAAATAAAAAAGGAGGCAGGACACGGGCCCGCCTCCTAAAGGGTGGTTCAGGATGGTTTTTTTACCTTTTAATTAAACTCCCTGCTTTGCTACGTACTCAACAAGACGTACTACCTGAGCGGAGTAGCCTGTTTCGTTGTCATACCAGGAAATTACTTTTACCATGTTGTCTTCCATTACCATTGTTGAAAGAGCATCGATGGAAGAAGCATACACATTACCATTATAGTCCTTGGAAACAAGCGGCTCTTCGCTGTATCCAAGAATTCCTTTAAGATCGCCTTCAGCAGCTTCTTTAAATGCTGCGTTCACATCGTCAGCTGTTACGTTCTGATCCAGCTCAGCGACAAGGTCAACAAGGGATACGTTTGGAGTCGGCACACGCATCGCTCCACCGTTCAGCTTGCCTTTAAGCTCTGGAAGGACAAGGGATACGGCTTTTGCAGCACCAGTAGATGTTGGAATGATGTTTTCCGCTCCGGCACGGGCACGACGGTAGTCCTTATGAGGTGCATCAAGGATATTCTGGTCGTTCGTGTAAGAGTGAATCGTTGTCATCATGCCGCGCTTCAATCCGAACTTGTCATGAAGAACTTTAGCGAATGGCGCGAGACAGTTTGTTGTACATGACGCGTTTGAGATGACATGATGATTAGCTGCGTCATACTTATCTTCGTTTACACCCATTACAAGCGTAATATCTTCTTCCTGAGCAGGTGCAGAAATAATTACTTTCTTCGCTCCAGCTTCAAGGTGCTTCGCAGCTCCATCACGCTTTGTGAAGATACCAGTAGATTCTACAACGATTTCAGCTCCGAGTTCGCCCCACTTAAGGTCAGCCGGGTCTTTTTCAGCCTGTACTGTAATTTCTTTACCGTCTACTACAAGGTTGTTTCCCTTTACAGACACTTCTACGTCAAGCTCTCCCTGAACAGTGTCATACTTCAGCAGGTGTGCAAGCATGTTTGCATCTGTAAGGTCGTTAACAGCTACAACTTCCACGTTCGGGTTTGCCATTGCCTGACGGAATACTACTCGCCCGATGCGTCCAAAACCGTTAATACCAATCTTTGTTACTGCCATAATAAAATTCCTCCTTAGTATAGGTAAAAAATATATATTTCAAAGGGCAACCCCTTGAATTCGCGTTTTCATCTGACACATGTAATTGTATTTACGAAAAGAAAGCTTTTTAAACTTAAAGTTCGTTTAAAATTGCGTTCGCAGCTCCCTCATCAGTTATCAGCACCTGACTCGGTCCTTTTTTCATGTAGGCTTCAATCGCTTTTCCTTTGGAAGATCCGCCGGCTACAGCGATTATAGATGGAATGTTTTTCATATCTTCCAGCTGCAGGCCGATTGTCAGTACTTTATGAACGATCGTTCCATCTTCATCAAAGTAATAACCAAATGCTTCTGCCATTGCATTGTTTTCTTTTAAATGCTTCATAACACTCACTGGTGTACTTCGGCGTTCCGCCATCGTATGGGCTTCCCCGATTCCGTGAATCACCATTGTTGCTGAATGGATCAGCTTTAAAATGGATTGGACAGAAGGTTCGCTGATAAGAGAGTCATACGCTTCCTTGCTGAGCTGGTCCGGAACGTGGAGCAGCCGGTAAGATCCCATTGCCTTGCGGGCCATAGTTGCACAAATCGTATTGGCCTGGTTTTCCACCTGCTCGCCCAGTCCTCCTCTGGCCGGTACGAATACCGACTCCTTTAAATCAGAATCCGGGACGAGCATTTCCGCTACGGAGGCAATCGATGTTCCTCCCGTGACAGCAATGATATTATCCGCTGCTTTCAGGCGTCTTTTCATTACGCCCACAGCCGCACGGCCAAGCTCTTTTTGTACCCACGGGAATTTGTCGCTGTCCCCGGGAACGACATGAACTTCTTTTACTCCAAGCTTGACCTGAAGATCTTCTTCCATCGTCCGGGTGTCAAACACTTCTTTCATCACCGCTTCCAGCTGGCTGAGAAGAAGGTGTCCTTCTTCTGTAAGCAGCATGCCTGTCGATTGAAACGTGACCAGACCCTGTTCCTTGAGAAACGTAACTTCTCCTCTCAGAACCCTTTCCGACATTTCAAGATTTACGGCGAGTGTCCGCCTTCCAATAGGCTGCATTAACCGTATGTATCTAAGAATCCGGTAACGCATTCCCAGGACTTCAACAAGATCCGGCAGAAGTTTTTTTTGAAGATCGAGAAGCATATTCATGTCATTCTCCTTTATTTCGACTTCCGGGACGTTTTTCGTCCCCAGGAGACAAATTATGTCCCACGAACGCGAAAAAAATTTGCCCCTGCTGGATGTACAAGTGTAGCTCACGTACAACCATATTATAGCAGGGAACTTTTTCATTGGCAAATCATTTTAATAAACGTGCTGGGAGAGTTCTCCGTAAGTCACTATTCCTTCCTGCAGGACCTGCCCGTCTTCATCCGTGATAACCGGGATCCGCAGATGATATTCCTGCAGCCAGTCTTCGTTTTCATGAATATTGCGGATTTCGACTTCAAGCTCCTTTTCTTCCTGAAGCATATGCACTTTCTCCAGCGCCTCATCACAGAGAGAGCAGTTCTCTTTTGTGTAAAAATATATTTTCATGTCTGATCCTCCTATTCAAAGCGTTTCCTCCTTGATGAGGATGCAATATGCATTTCTTCCCGATACTTAGCTACCGTTCGTCTGGAAAGTTCAATATGGTGCTCGTTTTTCAACAGTTCTGAAAGTTTTTGATCTGATAATGGTTTCTTCTTATCTTCAGCATCCAAAAGTCGTTTTAAGTATATTTTTGCCCGTTCGGCAGACTGCCCTTCGCCGGTTTCTTTTCGGATACCTGATTGGAAAAAGTATTTCAGCTCGTATAATCCCCGCGGCGTCTGGACATACTTTCTCGTCGTAGCCCGCGACACCGTCGATTCGTGAATTTCCAGCTTGTCTGCAATCATTTTCAGCGTCAGCGGCTTTGCGAACTCCGGTCCGTATTCCAGAAACTCGTGCTGGTGTTCAACAATTGCCTGTGTAACCTTTAGAATCGTTTCCTGGCGTTGTTCGATGCTTCGGCGGATCCACTGGAACTGCTCCTGTTTCTGCTTTAAATACTGCTGGACTTCTTCATTTTTCTTCTGAAGAAGCTGTTGGTACTGTCTGTTCATAAACATGCGTGGAAGTCCGCTGCTGTTAAGACGGACCGACCACCCTTTTGAAGTTTTTTCTACGAACACTTCCGGAGTCACATATTCGGCCGGTGCCTGATAAAAAACAGCACCGGGCTTTGGATTTAAGGTCTGGATAAAGTCAGCAGCCTGCTGAACATCGGCCGTATCGACTTCTTCCTGCCTGGCGATCTGTTTAAACTGTTTGTCTGCGAGGAGCTGCAGGTGGTTTTCTATAATTCTTTCTGCAAGACGGTCACGTACAGGAGTGCGCTCAAGCTGGAGGAGAAGACATTCCTTTAACGAGCGTGCCCCTACTCCGGCGGGCTCCAGCTGCTGTAAAAGAGCAAGTGCATCCGATACTTTCTCCTCCGGCTCTCCAAGTTCTTCTGCCAGCTCCCTGGTGTCTGCTTCCAGATAGCCGTTTTCATCCGTACTGAGTGCCAGGTAGGATACAGCCGCGTATGTCTCTTTCGACAAAGATAAAACACGAAGCTGGGAAAGAAGATAATCCTGCAGGCCCTCTTCTTTATTTGATAGAAAATCAAGAGGAGTAACGTCCTCCTCCTGAGAAATTCCCGACCGGTGCATTTCTTTAAATTCCACTGATTTTGTTACATCCGGTTCCTTCAGTTCGATCAGGGGATTTTCAAGCTGCTGCTCCTGCAGATATTCCTGTAAATCGTGCACAGAATACTGCAGCATCGTTATCGCCTGGCGCAGTTCATTTGTCATCACGAGCTTCATCGACTGCTGCTGTATAAGATTAAAATCCATGTTCATATCTGTACACCTCTCATCCGTTCCATCCGATTCTTTTATTTTATCATATATGAAGGTAGTTTGAGTTGTAACGGAAACGGTTATCAAAGGTAATAATGCTTCTTATAATTTCAAAAAACTCTGCAGTGGACGATAACCAAGTGGGGAAGCGAATAAGGAAGTTCCTTGAAAAGGTGTTTTATTTTCAAGGAAGCTTTGTAGAAAGGCGGATTTGGAGAGGAAAGCATCGGTATATTTTGAATCGGACGCGAAATAGATAGTGTAAATAGCGGCAAATCATTTGACCTTAATTGACCTTTGACGTTATGATATGTACATACGATGCGCATTTTCAACGCACGTGAAAAAACTTCTCAGCATCAAATATAAGGAGGATTATTACTTATGAACTTAGTACCTACAGTTATTGAACAAACAAACCGTGGTGAGCGTGCTTATGATATTTACTCTCGCCTGCTGAAAGACAGAATTATTATGCTCGGTTCCGGCATTGACGACAACGTAGCAAACTCTATCGTTTCCCAGCTTCTCTTCCTGACAGCTGATGACCCTGATAAAGACATTTCTCTTTATATTAACAGCCCGGGCGGATCTATCACTGCCGGCATGGCTATTTACGATACGATGCAGTTCATTAAGCCGAACGTACAGACAATCTGCATCGGCATGGCAGCTTCTATGGGAGCCTTTCTTCTTGCTGCCGGAGAAAAAGGCAAGCGTTATGCCCTTCCGAACAGTGAAGTAATGATTCATCAGCCGCTTGGAGGTACGCAGGGCCAGGCTTCTGATATCGAAATTCATGCAAAGCGAATTATTGAAATGCGCGAGAAGCTGAATCTTATCCTCGCGGAGCGTACAGGCCAGGACATTGAAACTGTCCGCCGCGATACAGACCGTGACAACTTCATGAGCGCCGAGCAGGCTAAAAAGTACGGCCTCATTGACGAAGTAATGAGTAAATCACAAACCGTTTAATATTTTTTGAGCAGGCTGCCCCAATAAAAATTGGGGCAGCTTTTTTATGCAGCTCTGTTAAACTCTGTCGTTGATATATATAAGAAAACTTCGCTTCAATCCGGCAGGCCTGCCGTGGAGGAGATTTCCAGCTTCCTCAGGCTAACGCCCTGCGGGATCTTTCAATCTCCTTCTTCCACTGGCGTCCGCCGGTTTCCGCTTCGTTTTAATTCTCCCATACAGAAAGCCCGCTGGTTGAATCAAGAAGGTACCAAGGTAGAAACCAGTGCCAGGGCAAGACGCCTGCGGAAAAAGAAAGCGGGAAGATCCTCCCGGACGACAGGGAAGCCGCATGCTTTCTCCGCGGCAGGCGTAAGAGCCGCAGACACTTCAATAACAACACGGAGCTTTAACAGAGACACTCATGCAAAAAGCCTTGCACCATGGGGCATGAAAATGGCCTTCTATAGGAATGGAATTCCCCCCTCTATACACGTTGAATGAAGGATAGTCAGAAGGGGCCTTCTTTATTAAAAGGCCGATCCTGCTCCGTATTTTTACCGGGAGCTGGAGTGGACATGGGGCGGCTCCGGGGCGATCAAGGAAGAGCCGAAGATCCATTCCGCACGACCGCAGGGAGGACGGGATTAGCTGAAGCCGGCCCGCCCGGAAAGCGTCCCCATGGAAACGGAAGCGCACGTTCACCGATTTTCTACTTTATTTTCAAGTTAGCCTTTTATGTATTAATTAAAGACGTTGTTCCTTGTTGTTAATCTGCAGAAGCTAAAAAGCGGGTGTTCTGTAAAACAGGTGCTTTTTCTTTCCTGTGGTCACCGGCGGAAGCTTTCCGAGGGGCTTTTCTTAAGCTGTTTTGTAAGACTCCGGGCTTCTGAAGAAGGATCTTCAGACTCCGCTTTCAAATCCCGCAGAAGTCGCCGCCGTCTGCTTTCGAAAGAAGGGTAATGGTCAGTGGTTTTATTTGGAAGGGGCGGCTGAAAGCAGACAAAAACCCCGCGGTGCTTTATGTACCTGAAACGGGGTTCTTTTCATTATTCTTTTTTCTCTACAAAAGCTGTTAAAGCTTCCATCGCTTCCTTTTCATCAGGCCCGTCAGCCTTAATCACCACATCTTTATTGGCGCCTACCGCAATGCTCATTATTCCCATTATACTTTTCGCATTCACATTTTTACCGTCTTTTTCCAGAAAAATATCCGAATTAAATTTGTTGGCTTCCTGCACAAATAATGCTGCCGGACGAGCCTGTAGTCCTGAACGCCGTTTTACTGTTACGTTTTTTTCCAGCATCAATTATCTCCTCCTTTTTAGTTACATATTGTAGAAACGCTTACAAAAATTTTACAAACGAAGCGGGAAAGAGTTAAACTTTTTCCCCTGCCCGCAGTTTGTTCGCAAATTCTTCAATTTTTCTTAAGCGGTGATTCATCCCTGACTTGCTGACTTTACCGCCTTCCAGCATTTCTCCCAGTTCTTTCAATGAAATATCCTGATGCTCTATCCGCAGCTTTGCAACTTCCTGAAGTTTTTCCGGGAGCGCTTCCAATCCGATTTCGTCGCGGATAAAGCGGATATTTTCCACTTGGCGCATCGCAGCTCCCACCGTTTTATTTAAGTTAGCTGTTTCACAATTAACGAGGCGGTTAACCGAATTACGCATATCTTTCATGATCCGCGTATCTTCAAATCTCAGCAGCGCCTGATGGGCTCCTATCACATTTAAAAAGTCGCTGATTTTCTCTCCCTCTTTCAAATAGAGAATAAACCCCTTTTTTCGTTCAATCAGCTTTGCATTCAAATCAAATTCTTCCATAAGGGTAATCAGCGAACGGTTATGCTCTTCATAAAAAGAAAAAATCTCCAGATGATAAGAAGCTGTATCAGGGTGATTTACAGAGCCCCCGGCTAAAAAAGCTCCGCGGAGGTAGGCTCTTTTACAGCAGTTTTTCTCGAGCAGCCTATCGTCTATCTCACGTGTGAAAGCGAAAGTTTCATCGACGATTTTTAATGATTCAAGAATCCTTCTCGCATCCTTTGAAATTCGGACGATGTACACATTATTTTTTTTCAGACGCATTTTTTTCCTTACGAGCAGTTCCACATGAACTGAGAAGATTTTTTTCAAAAGCGTATATATTCTACGTGCAATCGCAGCATTTTCAGTCTGAATATCCAAAGATATCTGCATGCTGCGCAGGGCTACAGTTCCGTTCATTCTTACGAGTGCAGCGAGTTCTGCTTTAGCACAGCATTCATCTGTTTCCAGCTGCGTTAATTCTTTTTTCGTCATAGATGCAAAAGACATGGTTGTCCCTCCCCTCCAATGTCTTTAAAGCAGTGATACAAGCCGCTGGGAGACTTTCATCGCATCGTGACGCAGTGCGTCCTGGGTTATTGTCAGCAGTTCATCAGCTATAATTTTAAGTTTCATTTCCCGAAGTTTTTCCAGATCCGCTTCCACAGGGGAAGCTCCTTCTTTCCGATACTTTTCAGCAAACTCTTCAGGTATGGACTGCATATTTAATAATACCGCATCTACTACTTTAGCGCCAACATGCTCATCGATAGCCTGAATATGCTCTGAAACCGAATAATTGTCGGTTTCTCCCGGCTGGGTCATCACATTGCAAATGTATACTTTTGTAACATCCGATCGCAGCAGGGCTTCTTTCATACCGGGTACGAGCAGATTAGGAATAATGCTAGTATATAAGCTTCCCGGGCCGAGCACAATCAGATCGGCTTGTTCAATCGCGTAAATAGCTTCAGCCATAGGCCTGGGATATTCCGGATCAAGAGAAATACGCCGGATCGGTTTACCTACCCCTGGAATTTTCGATTCTCCACGCATCGTGGTGCCGTCCATATATTCAGCCACCAGCGTTATGTGCTCATTGGAGGCGGGAATAACTTTTCCTTTCACATTGAGAACGCGGCTGATTTCCTGAACGCCCTGCGCAAAATCTCCAGTGATACTGCTCATGCCTGCAAGCAGAAGATTACCGAGGGAATGGCCGGTTAAGCCGGATCCGTTCTCGAATCGATGCTGAAATAATTCCTCTACTAACGGTTCTACTTCCGACAACGCTACAAGCACATTTCGTACATCTCCCGGCGGTGGAATATTAAGTTCTTCCCTAAGGCGTCCTGAGCTCCCTCCGTCATCCGCCACCGTAACAATGGCGGATATATCAACAGGATAGGTTTTCAGGCCGCGGAGAAGAACCGACAGACCAGTCCCTCCGCCGATGACGCACACATTTGCCTGTTTCACTTTTCTTTCCGCCCGAGTTCCACGTCACGATGAGTCACATGGGTATGGTAGCCGATATCATTAATACGTTTATTAAAGTACTCTCCAAGCGTCACAGAACGGTGTTTGCCACCGGTACAGCCAATAGCGATAATAAGCTGGCTTTTTCCTTCCCTTTTATAATGAGGAAGCATATATTGCAGCAGATCATCCAGTTTCGTAATGAACTGCCGGGTCTCTTCCCACTTTAAAACGTAATCGGACACCTCTTTATCAAGGCCGGTCTTAGGCCTCATATGGTCGATGTAATGCGGATTAGGGAGGAAACGGACATCAAATACGAGGTCAGCATCAATAGGAAGCCCATGTTTAAATCCGAAAGTAATAACGTGCACATGAAATGTTTCTTTTCTCTCTGACGCAAAGTGCTGAATGATCCGCTCTCTCAGCTCAAGCGGCTTCAAATCGGAAGTATCAATAATAAGCTGAGCCTGGCCTTTTAAATCATTAAGTATTTCCCTTTCTGCCTGAATGCCGGCGAGCGGCGCACTATTGTCCGAAAGGGGGTGGGAACGTCTTGTTTCTTTATAACGGGAGACAAGTTTTTCATCTCTTGCTTCCAGAAATAAGATTTTCGGGGAGACATTCGTCTCTGAAGTAATGAGATTTATCGCTTCAAACAGTTGATCAAAAAATTCCCTGCCACGCAGGTCAATAACGAGAGCCACTTTCTGCATTTTACCACCTGAGTTTTCAACGAGGTCGATAAATTTCGGAATAAGTGCAGGAGGCAGATTATCCACACAGAAATATCCCATGTCTTCAAAGCTTTGTACGGCGACCGTTTTCCCGGCTCCGGACATTCCTGTAATAATAACGAGTTCAATTTCATTTTCTCCGTTCCCTGTGTTATAAGCCACGGTCGTCACCTTCCTCTGTCATTTGCTTATGATAGCGTATTACTGCTGAATTCCATTTTATGCGACTGGAGCTCCCGCCGGTGATCATAGATGAAAGTTCCGTAAAGCAGTTCTTTCTTCTCAAGAACTGCTTTAATCACGGTTCTGTCCGCTTCATCCATCGCCATTTCCGACAGATCTTCTACCCTGACCCAGGCAAGTTCTCCTTCTGCCGATTTTTCGTTGACTGTGCCTGTAAAAGAGTCAGCTTGAAAAATAAACATAGTTCTTTTTTCAATATACGTATCTTCATCCAGCACCAGATGTGTCAGTATCCCCCGAAGGACCGGACTTTTTACAGTTAAGCCGGTTTCTTCGTAAACTTCCCGTTTTATGGCATCGGGCAGAAGCTCTTCATGAATGATTTTTCCGCCCGGAAGATACCACCAGCCGCGCCGGGGTTTTTTTAGTAGTAATATACGCCCTTCATATTGAATAATACAGTTGGCTATCCGCTGCATTGTTTCACCTCTTTCTTTTATGACTGTCCTATGTTCAGTATACTACAAAAATCACCGTGGAGGAAAAGTGGAAAAACACAAAAAAAGCGCAGGCATCGAACGGCCTGCGCGCAAAAAATATAAAAGGGGGGCTGCTTACCTTGTTTAGTCTAACTGAAAATTATTGCACCTCTGTTACGACTAAATTAAAGAGACGTTACTTTTCAATTTCTCCTTCATCCGCGGCGGCTTTCCTGCTCTTTCGAGTATTTCGGAAAGGAGCTGCAGAATGCATTTACAGTCCTGGTTATATGCAGAAGAGGTCTTCTACCTCCTGTTCTATCTTTTTTTACCATAAGCTGTAGTGGACATGGGGCGACTCCGGGGCGATGAAGGACGAGCTGAAGATCCATCCCGCACGACCGCAGGGAGGACGGGATTAGCTGAGGCCGGCCCGCCCGGAAAGCGTCCCCATGGAAACGAAAGCGCACGTTTATCTACTTTATTTTCAAGGTAGCCTAAACAATAGCAGTCAGCGGCTTAAACAGCGGCGTTCCTTATACAGTCGTTTTATCTTTTGCAGCTTCCTCTAATTCTTCCATCAGATTTTCGACATAATGCTGGACTGATTGAGCTGCAATACTGCCGTCTCCTGTTGCTGTGACAATCTGGCGAAGCATTTTGTCGCGGATGTCTCCGGCTGCATAAATACCCGGTACATTAGTCTTCATATTTTCATCCGTCACAACGTATCCTTCATCATTCGTCACGCCGAGATTAAGAAATGGTGCGTTCAAAGGAAGCATGCCGATATAGATGAAGGCTCCGTCTGTTTTAAACTCACGTTCGCTTCCATCACTTTTATCGACGAGCGTTACACTCCCCACTTTGCCGTTTTCTTCGTTGATCTCTTTAACAACATGACTCCAGATAAATTCAATTTTTTCATTGTTAAACGCGCGGTCCTGAAGTATCTTTTGAGCCCTCAGCTTGTCACGACGGTGTATGACGGTCACTTTACTTGCAAAACGGGTCAGATAAACTGCTTCTTCCACCGCCGAATCGCCTCCGCCTACAACGACAAGCTCTTTGTTTTTAAAGAAGGCACCGTCACATACGGCACAGTACGAAACGCCTTTTCCACCGAGTTCCTCTTCGCCGGGGACGCCGATTTTTTTGTATTCGGCACCGGTCGTAATAATAATGGATCTTGTTTTAATTTCTCCGCTTCCGGTAATGATTGTTTTATATTCTTTTCCATCAATAACGTCTTTTACATCCCCGTACTTGTATTCCGCTCCGAATTTCGTTGCATGTTCAAACATTTTGTTTGATAAATCCGGACCAAGGATATGATCGTACCCTGGATAATTTTCCACTTCTTCCGTATTAGCCATCTGGCCGCCCGGCATACCGCGCTCCAGCATGACTGTCGACAGGTTGGCTCTGGACGTATAGACTGCTGCTGTCATTCCAGCAGGTCCCGCTCCAATGATGACCACATCATAAATTGTTTCTTCTGACATTCTGCTCACACTCCTGTTTGTAGGTGTTTCTTTAATCCCTAACAAATATCCTAAATAATTTTAACCGGGACGTCTATTAATCTGCTCATGGAGAAGGTTAATTAGTACAACCATTCTGATCCATGCTCCCCGGGCATCTTTTTTTCACGGGCACGGTCTTTCATCTGCTGTATTCTGCTGCTCCGGTGTTCGGGAAGTCCCTTATTTTTTCCCCAGAGACGCAGTGCTTTTTGAAATCTTCCGCTTCTTGCAGCTGCCACCGCAAGCTGGTGGGAGTAAACTGGACTGTCAAGCGGGACTGTACTTTTCAGCATGGCAAAGGAAGCTTCATATTCTTCAGCATGGTACAGAGCCCGGCCGGCTGCATATCTTTCCCAGCGGTCCATCGGATGAAGGTGCTTCAGCGATTCAATCCAGGCGGCAGCTTCAGGAGAATCCATGTCGTGAAGAAGCATTGTATACTGACATCGGGCGAAAAAAACCGGGTTTTCCTTTGTCAGAAGATCCGAAAGAATCTGTTCGGCTTTTTTTTGTTTATTTCTTTTCCATAATGCTTCCGCAAGCATGGCATACGTTTCCCATTCTTCCGGCTTTTCTGCGATAATTAGACCAGCTTCTTTCTCCGCTGCAGCATAATCACCTTCATGCAGCTTCATTAAAACCGTCGAGTAAAACGGGGTGGAACTATCTGCTTTGTTATGCTCAATTCCAAGCTCTACATTTAATAAATAGAGAAGCGCATCTGCGTCCTCCCGGAATTCGCCCTCTTTATCCAGCTCTAAATACATTTCCAGGTTTTCTTTTGCTTCTTTGAAATCTCCAGTGTGAGCCTGATTATTCGCCAGGAAAAAATAGCACTCACTCATCTTCGGATCGACCTCATTTTTGATTTTAAGAAGCCAGTCGTTTGCTTCCTCATAATTTCCTTCTTCAGCAAGTACAATGGCGAGCTGACACAAAAAAATAGGCTCGCGCGGTTCAAGCTGTATGGCACGTCTTATGAAGTGCAGCGACCGGGAAACCTGTTTATTCTCATAAGCTTCGATCCCTTTTTTGTAAAAATAACTGCCATCCTGCATAAACGGGATGACTTGAGCGGTGTGCTGGTTTATTGGATTCATTATGCGGGAGCCTCCATTTCATTGTATACTTATTCTCCCTTGTTTCTTTACGAAGTATAACATGCGCTCAAAACCCTAACAATGGCACATGCTCACCTGTGAAAATGGGTACCTTTATGTACAGAATTCCCCTTCACACGATTAGTTGTATGCCTTACAGGGTATACAACAGAAGAATACATAATATGGAGAGATGCCTCATGCCTTTATTTGATCTTCTATTTATCGGGTTGTCCATAGTATGGGTTCTTGAATTCATTTTTTTCAAAAGCCGTAAAGGGAAAAACGAACAGGAGGAAGCTGCTTCATTCCCCTGGATCATGCTTTCTGTTGTATTTGTCATCGTTATTTCTCTCGTCAGCAGGGAAACAGGCTTGCTTCTCCTTCCATTTACGTGGCTTCCATTTGCAGGATCAGCAGTCTATGCACTCGGCATTTTTCTTCGGTATTCGGGCATTATCGCCCTCGGCAGACAGTTCACACGGGACGTGCAGATACGTTCCAGCGACCGCATCGTAAGCGGAGGTCCTTTTAGACTGCTCCGTCATCCGCTTTATACAGGTCTTTTCTGTATTGTTACCGGTTTTGCTTTGTTTACAGCCAGTCTGGCTGGACTTCTGCTGGTCCTATTTTTATTTCTGCCTTTTTTACTGCAACGCATTCGGATTGAAGAACGTATGTTAAAGGAAGCGTTCGGTCCTGAATACGAAAAGTGGCTGGAACCGCGCTATCGGCTTATTCCCTTCCTTTACTAAATGGCATGGCGGTGGAAAAAAACATATTTCTATACGCCACGCTCCACTTCGCAAAGGTGAGGCAATTAGTTAAACAAAATTACTGGAGGTGCTTTATGGGAACAGGAAAAGAAAAAGCAGTAGTCATCGGGGCAGGACTCGGCGGTCTTTCCGCTGCGATGCGTCTTGCAGGTGATGGATTTGAAGTAACTATTCTTGAAAAAAATGAAAACATCGGCGGAAAGCTCAATCAGCGGAGTGGAAAAGGTTTCACATTTGATACGGGACCTTCGATTTTAACGATGCCGTGGGTTCTCGAGCAGCTATTTAACAGCGTCCACCGCAACATTGAGGATTATATGGATATTATCCGCATCGAGCCCCAGTGGCGGACGTTTTTTGAAGATGGAACGTCTATTAACGTTCTTTCCGACATCCCAGGGATGCTGGATGAAATGCGGAAAGTAAAACCAGATCCCGGGGCTTCTTTCATGAAATTCTTATCCTATTCCCAGGATATGTACGAGCTTTGTATGAAAAGTTTCTATAAAACGAGTATCAGCGATTTAAAAGACCTGCGCCAGCAGCATACGATTAAAGAACTGATGTCCATGGATCCTTTCCATACCGTCGCAGACAGTACTAAAAAGCACTTCGACAACAAATATCTGGAACAGATGTTTAATTATTTCGTCATGTATGTCGGATCCAATCCTTACCAGTCTCCTGCTATTTTAAACCAGCTTATCTACGTCCAGCTCGGTCTCGGGATTCATTATGTTAAAGGCGGGATGTACAACATCGCCCGCGGTATGAAAGCGGTACTCGATGAACTTCGTGTCGAAGTGAAAACCGAACAGCCAGTGGCACACATATATATTGAAGAGGAAAAAGCTCAGGGAGTCGTAACAGAAAACGGTGATTTTTATCCTGCCGATGTTGTCGTATCCAACCTGGAAGCTATTCCTGCTTACAAATCCCTGCTTCCGAATAACGGAAAGACGAAAAAAGAAATTAAAACACTGACTAAAAAATACAGCCCGACCGTTTCCGGCACTGTCCTGCTGCTCGGTACAAACCGAAAATTCCCACAGCTGGACCATCATAACTTCTTTTTCTCCGAAGATCCGGAGCGGGAGTTTAAACAAATTTTCGAAAAAGGAGTGCCGGCAGATGATCCGACGATTTATATTGGGGTTTCTTCTAAAACCGATCCTTCGCAAGCTCCGGAAGGGAAGGAAAACCTCTTCGTTCTCACCCACGTCCCACCGAAGACGCTGATGAAGAAAAAAGCGGACTGGGATGACTATCGGGAGATCGTCCTGGATAAACTTGAGAGAATGGGACTTACAGGTCTGCGTGAATCCATTGAATTTGAATACGAATTTACTCCGGATACTATAGAAGAACTTTACGGATCAAACGGAGGTTCTATCTACGGAATTGCTGCTGATAAGTCCACAAACGGAGGATTTAAGATCCCTGCCAGAAGCCAGGTGTATAAAAACCTCTATTTCAGCGGAGGATCCACCCACCCTGGGGGAGGCGTTCCGATGGTCACTCTTTCCGGCCAGCTCACAGCCGACTTAATTAAAGAAGACCGCAGCGCAGTAAAAGCAAAATAATAAAAAGGACGGCCCGGAAATTTTCCGGAACCGTCCTTTTTTTGTTTTTGCAGAAGGCATATGCATTATTTGATGTTGTAATAATCTATTATATGAAAGCTGGTTGGCATCTCCAAAGATCAGTTTATCAAACAAGAGAAAGCATACCGCTCAAACCTATTTTTCCAAGTTAAAAAAAGAATCAAAGGATTGAGAGAAAAGGAGGCTGCTCCGGCGGGATAAGCGCAGTCTGAAAATCCATTCTGACACAGCGAAGCAAGAAAGAATTAGTTGAAGATCAGCCCCACGGTAAGCGGAGGAGAAAATACAAGGAATAGAATAAATATACTTCTTTCTTTACTTAATCAACACTCTGTAGATATAGATGACTTGCTTCATCTATATTTATTTTTAAGCAGCCCGCATATCCAGCATGATGTTTTTAGATGTTCTTTTTTCCGCTGTGACGATCGGCAAGACGTGCCAGCACATCATCGAGCGGCAGCTTCTGTTCCTGAAGCAGGACGAGCCAGTGGTAAATCAGATCTGCACTTTCCCACGTCAGCTCCTGTTTATTCCGGTTTTTCGCTGCAATAATTACTTCGGAAGCTTCCTCTCCTACTTTCTTTAAAATCTTATCTACTCCCTCGTCAAACAGGTAGGTAGTATAAGAACCTTTGGGACGTTCCTTTTCCCGGTCTGCAAGCAGGCTTTCGAGCTCTTCAATAATCGCGAATCGTAAATCCTCCGGTGCTCCTTCCCCGTCCTGCCAGAGCGTCCGGTAAAAACAACTCTGCTCTCCTGTATGACAGGCCGGGCCTTGAGGAACTGTAAGGATGACCAATGCATCCTGGTCGCAGTCGAAACGAATTTCCGACACCTGCTGGGTGTTCCCCGACGTCGCACCTTTATGCCAGAGTTCCTGTCTCGAACGGCTGTAAAACCAGGTTTCCTTCGTTTCCATCGTTTTATGCAGCGATTCTTCGTTCATGTATGCAAGTGTCAATACTTCTTTCGTCGATTGGTCCTGCACGACGGCGGGAATGAGCCCCCGCTCGTCAAATGTCAGTTCATCCACTTTTATCATCGGATAGAGATCCCCTTTTCTTTTAAGTAGGCTTTCACTTCTGCCACAGATGTTTCCCGGTAATGAAAAATCGAAGCAGCAAGGGCGGCATCCGCTTTTCCTTGATTAAAGACAGTTTCAAAATGTTCTTTATTCCCTGCTCCGCCTGAAGCAATTACGGGTACAGAAACGGCTTCGCTCACTGCTTTAGTAAGCTTTTCATCAAACCCTTTTTTCTCTCCGTCTTCATCCATACTTGTAAGCAGAATCTCTCCTGCCCCCTGCCTTACCGCTTCTTTTACCCAGGCGATGACTTCCCAGTCTGTCGTTTTGCGGCCGCCGTGGGTATAAACGCGCCACGACTGCAGAGCATCATCCCACTTTGCATCAACCGCTGTGACAATACACTGGGTGCCAAAGAAAGCTGCTCCTTCTCCAATCAGTTCCGGCCGCAGTACAGCTGCCGTGTTTAATGAGACTTTATCTGCACCGGCTCTTAAAATCCGTTTCATATCTTCCAGGGAGTTTATCCCTCCGCCAACCGTGAAAGGAATTGCCAGTCTGCCGGCCACTTCCTCCACAACGTCGACCATCGTTTCTCTTCCTTCGTGAGACGCGGAAATATCAAGGAATACGAGCTCATCAGCCCCCTGTTCGTCATAGAAAGCAGCCAGTTCCACCGGGTCTCCTGCATCGCGCAGGTTGACAAACTGCACACCCTTGACAACGCGCCCTTCTTTTACATCGAGACATGGAATAATCCGTTTTGTCAGCATCGGCTATTTCTCCACCTCCCGGAGAGCTTGTTCGAGGTCGATTTTTTCTGTATACAGTGCTTTACCGATAATTGCCCCTGAAATGCCGTCATGTTTGAAGGTAGCAAGTTCCCGCAGATCTTCCATGCTGCTGACGCCTCCCGAAGCGATAACCTGTTTTCCAGTGGCACGTCCCAGTTCGGCAATCGCCTGCACGTTCGGACCGCTCATCATCCCGTCACGTGAAATATCCGTCATGATAAACGTTTCAGCCCCTGCTTCTGCAAGCTCCTGGCCCAGTTCTTCGGCACGGACTTCGGATGTCTGCAGCCACCCGTGCGTTGCTACAAACCCATCGCGGGCGTCAATGCCGATCGCTATTCTTTTTCCCCCATAGGTCTTCAGCATCCTGCGGACAAAGTCAGGGTCGGAAATCGCTGAGCTTCCGAGAATAATCCGGGAAACACCGGCTTCCAGATAGGTCGCTGCTGCTTCCGGAGTTCGGATCCCTCCGCCTACCTGCACGTCCGCACCGAGTTCCTTCGCCGCACGGACCGCATATTCGTGGTTCACAGGTTTCCCCTCCTTGGCACCATCAAGGTCCACCATATGAATCCAGGATGCTCCTTTTTCCGCAAACAACTCTGCCATTTCGAACGGGGAATCTCCGTATATCGTTTCCTTATTGTAATCTCCCTGAAGAAGCCGGACACATTTTCCTCCGCGCATGTCAATCGCCGGATAAATCGTAAAATCAGTCAACGCGTACGCCTCCTTTTTGTTCAACAAAATTTTTAAGCATACTCATCCCGACAAAACTGCTCTTCTCCGGATGAAACTGCGTGCCCCAGACGGAGTTTTGAGCTACAACCGCTGCAACGGTCTCATGAGCATAGTCGGCTGAAGCCACGAGAATATCTGTTGCTGCTTTAACAAAGTAAGAGTGGACAAAATAAACGTGCCCCTCCTCTACCTGGTAAAGAACAGGATGCTGCGGCTGATGAAAGACAAGCTTGTTCCAGCCCATGTGCGGCACTTTAAAATCACCGCGCGGGAAATGGACCACTTTTCCTCGAAGGAGGGAAAGTCCCGGAGTTCGTCCATTTTCTTCGCTTTCATCAAACAAAAGCTGCATTCCAAGGCAGATGCCGAGAAGCGGATTTCCATCTCCTGCCCACTGCTTAATAAACGTGTCCAGGCCGCGCTTTTCCAGTTCCGCCATACCGTCCTTAAATGATCCAACACCAGGGAGAATAAGCATATCCGCTTTTGCAAGCTCCTCGGCGTGCTCCGAAAGAAAAGGTGTGTGACCGAGGCGTTCCAATGCTTTTGTTACGCTGTGAAGATTGCCCATTCCGTAGTCGATAATTCCAATCATGACAAACTTCCTTTCGTAGAAGGGATCCCTTTCACACGCGGATCAACTTGGGTTGCTTCATCGAGGGCACGGCCGAGCGCCTTAAACACCGCTTCGATAATGTGGTGGGCGTTCGTGCCGTAATGTACATTCACATGCAGATTCATGCGGGCTTCAAGGGCGAATTTCCACAAAAATTCTTCGACGAGTTCCGTATCAAATGTGCCCAGTTTCCGGTGCGGAATGTCCCCCCGGAGTTCAAAGTGCGGCCTGTTGCTCAGATCTATCACTACGTGAGCCAGCGCATCGTCCATCGGCACAAAGGCCGAACCGTAACGTCGGATCCCCTGCTTATCTCCGAGTGCATCCAGCAGGGCGCTGCCGAGGACAATTCCGATATCTTCCGTAGCATGATGGTCATCAATTTCAATATCCCCTTTTGCATGAAGCTGCATGTCAAAAAGACCGTGCTTCGTAAAAAGGTCGAGCATATGGGACATAAACGGCACGTTCGTCGTTAAATCCGCGTCGCCCTCCCCGTCGATATTAAACGTCAAGTCAATCTGTGTTTCTTTTGTTTCGCGAATTTTAGCTGCCTGTCGTTTTTCCATGTCCTGCTCCTTTCTCCAAACGGATATCGATCGCGCGGGCGTGGGCTTCCAGATTTTCCAGGCGTGCAAATGCCGCAATTTTTCCGCCGTTTTCACGCAGCGCTTGCTCACTGTAAGAAATTATACTCGATTTTTTTGTGAAATCCTCCACATTCAACGGACTGGAAAAGCGGGCCGTTCCATTTGTCGGCAGAACGTGGTTCGGTCCGGCAAAATAATCACCAATCGGTTCCGAGCTGTTTTCTCCGAGGAAGATCGCTCCTGCGTGTTTAATTTTGCTTACAATATCCCACGGCTTTGCTGTATGAAGCTCCAAATGTTCCGGAGCGAGTTCATTAACTGCCGCAATTGCCTGAGCCAGCGTGTCCGCCACATAGATCGTACTGTGATCACGGATAGCAGCTTCGGCAATTTCCTTTTTAGGAAGTGTTTGAAGCTGCTCCTTTACTTCTACTGCCGTTTCCTCTGCCAGTTCCCGGCTCGTCGTGACGAGAATCGCAGAGGACATCGGATCGTGTTCCGCCTGGCTGAGCAGATCGGCAGCAATATAATCTCCATGCCCCGACTCATCCGCCAGAACGACGACTTCACTCGGTCCGGCAATCATGTCAATGTCGACGGTACCGTAAACAAGCTGCTTGGCAAGCGCCACAAAAATATTGCCCGGTCCCGTAATTTTATCAACCGGATCGATCGTTTTCGTCCCGTAAGTAAGCGCGGCGACTGCCTGAGCGCCTCCGATTTTATAAATTTCTTTTACGCCCAGTTCTTTTGCAGTAAACAAAACGATGTCTTCCAGCTTTCCGTTTTCCTGTGGCGGGGAAACCATCACAATACGCTCCACTCCTGCTACCTGAGCGGGAATGACATTCATTATTATCGAAGATGGATAGGCCGCACGTCCTCCCGGTACGTAGACACCTGCCGCATCGAGAGGAGTTATTTTCTGGCCGAGAATAGTGCCATCTTCTTTTGTTGTAATCCACGTTTCCTGACGCTGCCGCTCATGAAAATCACGGATATTTTCAATTGCTTCTCTTATCACCGTGCGGGTTTCCTCCCCGACAGCGGCTTCCGCTTCGCTCAATTCTTCTTCTGTTACGCGGGGATCGGCAATCGTTACTTTATCAAATTGCTGCGTGTATTCCTGCACCGCTTCGTCTCCTCGTTCTTTTACCTGCTGAAGGATTCCGGTTACAGCCTCTCGCTGGGTGCCGGTACCCTGGTCAATAGATCGTTTAAGGGATGGCGTTTCTTCAAGGGAGACTATATTCATACCGTTTCCCCCTTCCCGACTACCTCGGCAAGACGGTCGACCATATCATCGATCTGCGCAGCTTTCGTGCGGTAACTTACTGGATTTACGATAAAACGGGACGTGATCGGAATCATTGTTTCCAATTCGACAAGACCGTTTTCCTTAAGCGTCTGCCCCGTCGACACAATATCGACGATACGATCGGCAAGACCAACAATCGGGGCAAGCTCAATGGATCCGTTCAGTTTAATAATCTCCACCTGCTCCCCCTGCTCCCGAAAATAATCAGAAGTCAGCTTGGGATATTTAGAGGCAATTTTCGGAGCCACATCTTTACCGGGATCATACGTAGGCAGCGCGGCTACAGCCATATAGCAGGCGCTGATTTTCAAATCGAGCACTTCGTATACGTCCCGCTCTTCTTCGATCATTACGTCTTTACCTGCGACACCGACATCTGCGACGCCGTGATCGACATAGGTCGGGACATCCATCGGTTTGGCAAGTATAAATCTCATTCCTGATTCCGGCACCTCAATGATAAGCCTGCGGGAATCGTCAAAATCCGCAGGCAGGTCGTATCCTGCCCGGCGCAGCAGTTCGAGTGCCTCTTCAAATATGCGACCTTTTGGCATGGCTACTGTTAATAAATTCGCGCTCATGATGAGGTCCCTCCATTTCCATTCGAGCCGATGAAATACCTGACTTCCTGAAACTGGGCAGAATAAGCATCGACATTTTTAATTCCGGTAATTTCCTGAATAACTACGGTCTGTCCTTCACTGCGGAGAGTCCGTGCCTGTTCCATTGCTTCTTTGCGGCGCTCCCCACTGAATATGAGGCATATATCAGAAGTGATCCGCTGTTTGGAAACACCAAGTGCTTCTGTCAGCCGGTCAACGCGGAGGCCGAATCCTGTAGCAGGCTCCGGGTGATGGAATTTCGAGAGCAGCTGATCATAGCGGCCTCCGCCTCCGAGAGGATATCCAAGTCCTTCGCTGTAAGCTTCAAATACAGTACCTGTATAATAACTCATATGCATAACGAGGTTTAAATCAATCATTACATCTTCATTTATTCCATAGTCATTAAGGATATCGAGCAGCTGTTCCAGCTGAGCAAGAGCTGCTTTTCCTTCGTCCGACTCCGTGAGCGTTTTTGCGTTTTCCACTACTTCGGCCCCGCCCTTCAGACGGAGCAGTTCGTAAAGGCGTCTTTTATCAAGAGAAGATAACGGCAGTTCATCCACTGCTTTTCGGAAACCGACGTAGTTTTTCTCATAGAGATATCTTCTGAATTCCTGGGCTCTCGATTCGTTTCCAAGCACTTCATTCAGGAGCGCATTAACAAAGCCGACATGGCCGACTGCTACCTGGTAGGAACGCACCTCTGCCTGTTTAAGTGAAGAAATCATTAATGAAATAACTTCCGCATCCGCACTAGACGATTCATCACCGATCAGTTCGACTCCAACCTGTTCAAACTCCGCAGGACGGCCTCCTTCATACTGCTGGGCACGGAAAACCGGCGCATCATAAGTCAGGCGGAGCGGACGTTCGGCTCCTTTCATCGTAGAAGCAGCAATACGAGCGATAGGAGCTGTCATATCCGGCCGCAGGACGAGCGTGTTCCCCTGCTGGTCGAGCAGTTTAAATAACTGTTGATCGAGTATAGCGGAAGCTGTCCCGACTGTCTCATTAAATTCTACCGTCGGAGTTTCCACCGGTTCGTACCCCCACTGCTGGACTTCCTTCGAAACGGACTGTTTTACCCGGCTTTTCAGGTGGTACAGTTCCGGCAGTGTATCCCGCATTCCCTGCGGTTTTTCAAACATAAATAACTTTGGCATGGGGCGCTTCATCCTTTCTGATTTGCATGCACTTTAATGTGCTAACGTGATAGAGCAATAAAGATCTTAATGGACAGTTTACAGGGCTTCCCCCCGTCCGTCAACCGGAGAGGGAAGTAAAAAGGAGCCAGCCGCCTAATCGATAGCTGCTGGCTCATTATTCAGTCGGATTACCTGCATCGGGTTGCCTCCGACAAATGTACCGGGAGCAACATCTTTATGAACGAGCGTGGCCGCAGAAACGACCGCTCCGTCGCCGATAGTTACGCCTGGAAGAATCGTTGTATTCGCTCCGATCATCACGTTATCTCCGATAATCACATCGCCCAGACGGTATTCGTCAATAAGATACTCATGGGCAAGTATCGTCGTATTGTAGCCTATCACCGAATTTTTACCGATTGTAATTCGTTCCGGGAACATGACATCAAACATAACCATCAGGGCAACGGCCGCCTGGTCGCCTATTTTCGAGCGTAAAAACGTGCGGTACAACTTATTTTTCAAACCTAAAAAAGGCATATACCGTGCAATCTGAATGACGAGAAAGTTTTTGACAACTTTTAGAAACGGCACTGTTTTATAGACCTGCCAAAGTGAATTGGCTTCTGTGACCTGATATCGTTCGGTTCTGCGCGCCATGTTCCTCCTCCTTAACGAAGATTTTCTGTTTGGTTAATAAAACGAAGCAGGTCCGGCATCTCCTCAAGCATCACGTCCGGCTCAAAAGTCTGCAGATGAGACTTCCCTTTGATAGACCAGGAAACTCCGGCAGACAACGTACCGGTATTTTTCCCGGCCAGAATGTCGTGTTCACTGTCTCCGACCATAATCGCCTGGTGCGGATTCTTCCCGAGCTGTTCCAGCGCCATCTGCAAAGGCTCAGGATCGGGCTTCGGTTTTGTTATTTCATCAAGTGAAATGACAACAGGAAAATATTTTTCCATATTCATCAGCTGGATACCTTTGAGTGCTGTATCCCGCCTTTTCGTTGTCACTACAGCCATTGCATATTTCTGGTCATAAAGCTGCTCCAGCGTTTCCAGCACTCCTGTATATTCCGAAACGAGTTCATCATGCTTAGCGTGATTGAATTCCCGGTACTTGTCGATCATTTCTGATGCGTAATCGGGGTTCATCCGTTCAAACGTTTCGGAAAGAGGAGGACCGATAAAACCTGCTATATCCTTTCTCGTATACGTTTCCGGAAAGTAGTGATCCAGCGTATGTTCAAAAGAAGCAACGATCAGGTCAATTGTATTAATAAGCGTTCCATCAAGGTCAAATAAGATAGTGTCAATTTTTTCGTTCATGTTTATATCTCCTTCTATTATCTATCAGAAGCAGCTTCTGCTTCTTCATATTCTTTTTCATCCTCTGTTTTTTTCTCTGCACGGTTCCAAACAAAAGCTACAGCTGCAGTAAGCAGGACGGCCGTTACAAGACGGACGAGCAGCAAAGGCCACAGTGGAATGCCGAGAGGGGCAAAAATAAGGGTATCTTCAATAACTGCATGGCAGGCCACGAGGAAAATAAACACAAGATACAAATCCTTCTTCGAAACCCCGTCTTCCCTGGCAGCCTGAATCATCACTCCTGCTCCGTAGGCAAGACCGAACAATAGTCCGGCCGCGAGCGTCGTCGATGTGTTGGACCGGACGCCAAGCACCTTCGTAAACGGCGTCATCCAGCGGGAAAATACCGGCAGCCATTTCATGTCTTTCATAACCTGGACGAAAATCATAATAGGGATGACAATCGCCGCCAGCTGCAGAATACCGATTACAGCACTTTCGATTCCATATAGCACGATCGGCATTAAGCCTTCCACTTCCGAAGGACCTGCAGGAACGAATCCGTAGCTTGCCCGCTCTGCTCCCCCCTGCCAGACGAGGTGAATTATCCATGCTGAAAATAAAGCCAGGCCGATCCGCACAAGCAGAACGACACTGATACGCAGCCCCACCTGTTTTGCCACTGCCGATTCCACAAATAAGTTGTGGGAGAAGGAAAGCATCACCGCGAGAATAAATACTTCTTTCACGGTTAAATCCATCGTAAGCATAGCCCCAATAGCCGCGTAAAGGTTCAGTATATTTCCTAGAACAAGAGGGATAGCTGCTTCGCCCGGCAGACCGATCCACCCCATCATCGGGGAAAGAAGACGTATCAGCCATTCCATCACAACTGTCTGACTGAGCATGGTAACGATAAGCGTAATCGGAAAAATAATTTTCCCCAGTTTCCACGTCGTCATAAGTCCATTTATTAAGCCGGTTTTCAACGTCTGCAAAGCAGCACCTCCTTTCCAATCAATTGATTTCAGCTGTGTTAAAACATTGTTGTTGATACATGTAGAAAACTCCGCTTCAGCCCTGCCGTGGAGGAGATCTCCGGGTAGGCTTACGCCATGCGGGATCTTCCGACCTCCTTCTTCCACAGCACAGTGAACTCTTTGGAAATTATATGCACTATATATCAAATGCTCTAAAACCAAAATAGATCATTCAATTCCAAGAAGTACTGTTTTACGTTCCTGTTCGAACTATGGGAATGGATTTCCCATCAATACAGGTGGAATCAATGATATCAGAAGAGGTCTTCTTTATTAGAGACATGTTTCCTGCTCTATATTTTATACCGTAAGCTGTAGTGGAGATGGGAAGGCTCCTGGGCGAATACGGACGGGATCAGCTGAGGCCCGCCCGGAAAGCGTCCCCATGGAAACGAAAGCGCACGCTTATCGTTAATCCACTTTATTTTCAAGGTAGCCAAAAAAAAGAAATGTTCGTGAAAATTTATTATTGGAACGCTGCTAATTATCCAAATATCGTTTGTCGGCAAGCCCCTTCTTCCGGCGGTAAATGATAAGAATAATACCTGCTATAATCAGCGTAATTGAAAGCACCTGAGCTGTACGAAGCACTCCGAAAAGAAGTAAATAGTCGGTCCGTATGCCTTCTATCACAAGCCGTCCGATTGAATAATAAATGAAATACGTAATAAACAGCTCTCCTCTGCGGAGGTTCCAGCGGCGAAGATAAAGAAGCAGTGCTACACCCAGAATATTCCATACCGATTCATATAAAAACGTAGGATGATGATAGGCACCATTTATGAACATCTGTTCAATAATAAAATTAGGAAGCATCATATTCTCCAGGAAGCTCCGCGGCACTTCTCCGCCGTATACTTCCTGATTCATAAAGTTTCCCCACCGGCCGATTGCCTGCCCGAGGAGAATACCAGGGGCCGTAATATCTGCGAGTTTCCAGAAGGAAACCTTTCTCACCTTCGCAAAGATCAGTCCGGTAATAACAGAAGCAATCAGCGCCCCGTGAATTGCAAGTCCACCTTCCCATATAGCAAAGGCACTAATGGGATTATCGGCGAATTGTTCCCACCGGAAAATAACATAGTAAATTCTGGCACCGATAATCGCTGCCGGCAGTGCAAACATAAGCAGATCTGCCAGCATATCGGCCGGCAGTCCGCGTTTCTTCATTTCTCTGTTAGTCAGCAAATATCCGAGAAAAGCTCCAAGCCCTATCAAAATTCCATACCAGAAAATTGTAAGAGGACCGATTTCAAAAGCTATCGGATCAAGCGGCTGGGCAGTTAAAAACAATTACTTCATCTCCTTCTTCAATCGTTGTCAGTATCACTTTCATTAATAACAGAGGTGAGCCGCTCTGAAAATTGTTCTGCCGCATTAATTCCCATTCGTTTCAATCGGAAGTTCATTGCTGCTACTTCAATAATAACGGCCAGATTTCTCCCCGGACGGACCGGCACCGTGATTTTCGGCAGTCCTGTGTCAAAAACCTGCATAAAATCCTCGTCGAGGCCGAGTCGGTCGTATTGTTTTTTCTGATCCCAGGCTTCAAGGTCGATTGCAAGTCCGATACGTTTTTCATTACGGACAGCCCCTGCCCCGAAAAGAGTCATTACGTTTATAATACCGAGACCGCGTATTTCAAGCAAATGACGGATAAGCTCTGGAGAACGTCCGACGAGCACACCATCCTGCTCCTGGCGTATTTCCACCGAGTCATCTGCTACGAGGCGGTGACCACGGCGGACCAGGTCCAGAGCCGTTTCACTCTTACCTACACCGCTGGATCCTGTAATCATGACACCTATGCCATAAATATCGATCAAAACCCCGTGCAGGGCGGTCATCGGAGCCAGCTTACTTTCCAGATAGGTAGTCAGTTTACTGCTCATTCGTGTCGTCGAAATTTCCGTTGAGAAAATCGGTAAACCTACTTCATTCGCCGCATTTATTAATGGCTGGGGGGCTTCCATTCCACGCGAGAGAATAACAGCCGGCGTATCGTACGTGCAGAGCTGTTCCATTCGATCGAGCTGTTCTTCTTCACTCAGCTGTTCATAAAATGAGAGTTCCGTTTTTCCGATCAGCTGGATCCTTTTTGCAGGATAATATGTAAAAAAACCTGCCATTTCCATTCCCGGCCGGGAAATATCGCTTGTAGTAATTGGTCTGTAAGCCACAGAATCTTCATCATTAACCAATGCTAATTCGAATTCCTCCATTATATCTTTTGTTGTTACTTCTGCCATTTTTACTCTCTCCCCTCGCAAAAACATAGTCTTTCTTTATTTTAGCATATCAAAGGCCAGGCTGCGCCGGAAGTCGCCTGCTTGAAATTTATTCTTTTGGTTCTGTTAAAGCTCCGTGTTGTTATTGGATTGCCTGCGGCTTACCTTGCGTCCGGGAGGATCTTCCCGCTTTCTTTTTCCGCAGGCGTCTTGAAAATCGCACTGGCACTGGTTTCTACCTTTGTACCTCCTTGATTCAACCACCGGGCTTTCAGTGTTGGGAAATCAAAACGAAGCGGAGTTATCTGTATTTATCAACAATAGACTTGGCTCTTACGCACGTTTGGTGAAAACAAGATATATCTGACAAAAAAACTAATTTAACCCTTAAACATTCTATCGTTTAAGCCTGGGCCGCCAGCTTTTTAAGTAGACTTATCTTCTGTCATCGTAAGCCGGAAAGACAAGTTCCCCTTTTTCGCGTAAGAACCATAGACTTTAACAGAGACACTCATGCAGGTTGACTGCCCCATGATGGATGAAAATGGTCTTTTACAGGAATGGAATTTCCCTTCTGTACAGGTTGAATCAATGATGTTCAAGAATGAGGTTTCTTTATTATAAGAGGGTTTTTTTACCGTAAGCTGGAGTGGACATGGGGCGACTCCAGTTCGATTAAGGACGAGCCCACTCCGCCCGACGTAGGGGAGGGCGGAATTAGCTGAGGCCGGCCCGCCCGGAAAGCGTCCCCATGGAAACGAAAGCGACCATTCATAGCTTATCTGTTTTATTTTCAAGGTAGCCATTCTTTTATATAGTCTTAAATAGCTACTCCAGAAAGGAGCTCGTTCTGCCCGCCTGAAAAACAGACCCGGGTTCAATTAAATTGCACATAAAAAACCGCTGGAAGCTTCCCTCCAGCGGGAGTACCTTTATTTTCTTTTTGTAAGGGGATCGACAATAAAGTTGGAAATAACCGCATTCAGAATCGCAAATATAACGGCTGCCACTATGGCGATACCAAAGCCGTCAATCTGAAAGCTGTCTCCCATTATCCAGGCTGTCAGCATCAGCGTAATGGCGTTAATTACAAAGAGAAAGAGCCCGAGAGATAAAATCGTAACCGGAAGAGTAAGGATAACAAGAATCGGTTTAACAATCACGTTAACTACCGCCAGGATAAGACTTGCCAAAAGAGCGGCTCCGAAGCCGGAAAGTTCGATACTGCCGAACAGGTTCGCAATGATCAGCAGAACGACAGCGTTAACGACTAACTGTATCAGCCAGCTCATGCTTGATCGGCCTCAGTATCATTCGGCACAAGGAAAATGGCCGCAATATAGAGAATCGCAACAAGGGCTGAAAATGGAATGAACAAAATAGCTGCAATAATCCGGACGAGGGTCGGATCAATGTTAAAATACTCCCCTAAACCGCCACAGACTCCGGCAAGTTTACGGTCTTCTGTCGTTCTCGTTAAACGTTTCATTAAAAATCACTCCTTTTTTCTTCGCGGTCAGCATATTATTTGATGTTTACAGATCCGGTGGAAGCTTCTGCTTCAATATAAAAGTGTCCTTCCCCTTCCTTGTTGGCAAGGAAGGTTAACTTTTTATTGGCAAAATCTTTCTTTTCATCGATGACGCTCATATTAGGAAGCTGACAGTGAATGCCGCCGACATTTGTTTTCGCTTCCCCTTCGGTTTTAACCCCGTCAGGAACTGCTATATAAATGCTTCCTGTCGTTGTTTTAATATAGGCTTTTGACTGAGAAGCTTCCGAAAGACGGAAATGGATCGTTCCGTTTACTGATTCCAGATGCATATTGCCGCGTCCAGCTTCTATATTCAATGTCCCGTTCATCGTTTTCAGCTCTGCTTCCATCGAGTGCAGACGACGGATGTTAATTGGTCCGTTAATCGTTTCTATACGTACTTCCTTTGCGTCTACTCTATCGAAAGAAACTTTGCCGTTGATCGCTTTTGCTTCCAAACGGTGTACAGGAATATCTTCCCCATTCATTTTACCGTTAAACGTATACAGCTTTAATTTGTCGAGATGCTCGGTCGGAAAATAAATGACCGTATTAACCCTCATCGTCTTTTTTCTCGCTTCCAGTTTCAGCTTCCCATTGGAAAAACTGAACTGGACATCACGCAGAAATTCACGCTTGGCTGATTCTTTGTCCTTCATACGGTAAACCTGCACATCACATTCTATGCGGATGTCTTTTTCATTCCATGGCTTCAGCTCAATATTCCCGTTTTCAATATGAATGTCTGCTTCCTTAAGAAAAACATCCTTATGCTCAAAAACATGCTGAATGGATTCTGACGGACCAAAATTGAAGTCGAGATCAAATTCCTTTACGCGGTGCACCGCATCGTCGACAAACTCAGAAAATTTCGTTGCAAAAGTATTAAAAGTCTCTTCTGCTTTACGGTAATCCCACTGTGACCGCTGATCCTGACCCTGACTTTTTCCCTCTTGGTTCTTCTCTTTAGAAGATGCTGGTTCCTCTTCCTCCCGGCTGCCCTCTTTCAGAGCGTTTAAAAGGCGCATGCCTTCTTCCGCGGAAATCTTACCGTCTTCGATCATCTTAAGAATCATTTGACGTTCTTCCTGCATCGTGAACACTCCTTCCTGTTTTTACCTTACCTTCATTTTACACGCTGTAAATTGTTCCAGCCTCCGCCTTCCGACGTATTCTTGTTCAGACAAAAGACTGTTTCTCTTTTATACGTCTGGACCGGTCCGGCGTTTCAAATATTCCCCGGCACATCCTTTTTTGGGATAAAAGGAAGCGCAGGCATCAGCTTAACTGTTCGCCGCTGTTCGTTCCTCCATTTTTTTATTTGTACGTTCCCGGTCACGTTCGAGAATCGGTTTAAGGAAAGCGCCGGTATGGGAAGCTTTTACTTCTGCTACTTTTTCAGGGGTGCCCTGGGCTACCAGCTTTCCACCTTTGTCACCACCTTCCGGACCGAGGTCAATCACGTGATCGACTGTTTTAATAACATCCAGATTATGCTCAATGACAAGAACGGTATCTCCATTTTCCACAAGCCGCTGCAGCACCTGCAGGAGCCTTGCTATATCTGCAATATGCAGACCGGTAGTCGGTTCATCTAAAATATAAAACGTTTTGCCGGTTGATCGTCTGTGCAGCTGAGAACCGAGCTTCACACGCTGCGCTTCTCCCCCGGACAGGGTCGTAGCAGGCTGCCCAAGTTTAATGTAGCCGAGCCCTACATCCTGAAGCGTCTGGATTTTACGTTTAATACGCGGAATATTTTCAAAGAAAATCAGCGCTTCATCAACCGTCATCGCCAGTACATCAGCGATGCTCTTCCCTTTATATGCGATATCCAGCGTTTCCCTGTTGTAGCGTTTTCCGTCACATTCTTCACAGGGCACATACACATCCGGCAGGAAATGCATTTCAATTTTTATAATTCCATCCCCGCGGCAGGCTTCGCATCTGCCTCCTTTCACATTAAAGCTGAACCGCCCTTTTTTATAGCCGCGCATCTTCGCTTCGTTCGTCATCGCAAACACGTCGCGGATGTCATCAAATACTCCTGTATACGTAGCCGGATTGGAACGCGGAGTCCGCCCGATTGGTGATTGATCGATCTCCACCACTTTTTCCAGCTGGTCCATTCCTTTTACTTCCTTCACTTTCCCCGGTTTGGCTTTCGCTGTGGTAAGCCGGTGGGCAAGTGATTTATAAAGAATATCGTTAATCAGCGTACTCTTCCCGGAACCGGAAACTCCAGTTACTGCCATGAGCAGTCCGAGAGGAAAATCTACATTTGTTTTTTGGAGGTTGTTCTCTTCTGCTCCGCGGATCGTCAATTTCCTTCCATCCGGCTTCCGTCTTTCAGCTGGAAGCGGTATAAATCTTTCGCCGGAAAGGTATTTCCCGGTAACCGAGTTTTCGTCTTCCATAACTTCCCTCGGCGTACCGGTGGAGCAGATTTCCCCGCCATTCACGCCTGCGCCGGGCCCGATGTCAATGAGATGATCTGCAGCAAGCATCGTATCCTCGTCATGTTCTACCACAATCAGCGTATTACCAAGATCGCGCATTCTTTCCAGTGTCCGGATCAACCGGTGGTTATCACGCTGATGAAGCCCGATCGATGGCTCATCCAGTACGTAAAGAACCCCCATTAAAGCAGAACCTATCTGGGTCGCCAGACGAATCCGCTGGGCTTCGCCTCCGGAAAGTGTGCCCGCTGCCCGGGACATGGTTAAATACTCGAGACCGACGTTCAACAAAAATCCGAGACGCTCACTGATTTCCCGGAGTATGAGACGCGCTATCGTCATATCTTTTTCCGAGAGCTCGAGTGATTCAAAGAAAGAAGAAGCTTCTTTAATGGACTTATCTGTCACTTCGCCGATATGATAGCCTGCTATTTTTACCGACAGCGCTTCACTTGTCAGCCGGTTGCCTTTACAGGATGGGCATGGCTTCTGCGTCATGTACTGCTCCATCTGTTCACGGATATAGTCCGACCCTGTTTCATGGTATCTTCTCGAGATGTTTTTCAATACGCCTTCAAAGTAAATCTTTTTCTCTCTTACCCGGCCGAATTCATTTTCGTACCGGAAATGGATCCGTTCGTTCCCGCTCCCTTTAAGGATAATATCTTTCTCTTTTTTCGTAAGTTCTTTGTAAGGTTTTTTCATATCAATATTAAAATGTCCACAGACACTCTTTAAAAGGGAAGGATAGTACTGGGAGCTTGTTGGTTTCCAGGCTGCAATGGCATGCTTTTCCAGAGTCAGCTCCGGATCAGGGACAACGAGATCCACGTCTACTTCCAGCTTATGGCCCAGTCCGTCACAGCGGCTGCAGGCACCGAAGGGACTGTTGAAAGAAAACATCCGCGGCTCCAGCTCCCCGACAGAAAAACCACAGTGAGGACACGCATGGTGCTGGTTGAATACAAGTTCCTCGTGATCAATAACGTCAATAATTACTTTTCCTTCCGCCAGGCGGAGAGCTGTTTCAAGCGAGTCGGCGAGACGAGATTTAATTCCTTCTTTAATAACAATCCGGTCGATAATCACTTCAATACTGTGTTTTTTGTTTTTATCGAGCACAATTTCATCTCCGGCTTCCCGCATTTCTCCATTTACACGGATGCGCACGAAGCCCTGTTTTTTTATATCTTCCAGCACTTTCGCATGCGTGCCTTTCCGGCCGGAAACAATTGGGGCAAGAATCTGCATCTTCGTACGCTCTTCAAATTCCAGCAGCTGGTCTGCCATCTGCTGGACAGTCTGGGAAGTGATTTCTATCCCGTGCGTTGGACATATCGGTTTTCCCACACGTGCAAAAAGCAGACGCAGGTAATCGTATATTTCCGTAACCGTACCAACGGTGGAACGCGGATTTTTCGAAGTTGTTTTCTGATCGATTGAAATAGCCGGAGACAGTCCTTCTATAGAATCAACATCCGGTTTATCCATCTGGCCTAAAAACTGCCGCGCATAAGCGGATAAAGATTCCACATAGCGGCGCTGTCCTTCTGCATAGATCGTATCAAAAGCGAGGGATGACTTACCTGAGCCGGAAAGTCCGGTCATTACAACAAGTTTGTTTCTCGGAATCGTCACATCAATATCTTTTAAATTGTGCGAGCGGGCTCCTTTTACAACAATATTATCTGGAGACATACGTTTATCATCCTTCCGCTTTCAGTTCTAATATAACGTCACGAAGCTCGGCAGCCCGCTCGAAATCGAGATCTTTCGCCGCCTGCTTCATTTCCAGTTCCATTCTTTCAACTACTTTCTCACGCTCTTTTTTGCTGAGCTTCTGTTTTGGAGCTTTTTCTAACGCTTCATAGGTTTCTTCTTCTTCCGCCGCATAAGTGGCCTGGATCAGCTCCGGAATATCTTTTTGAATGGTAGTCGGCGTAATCCCGTGCTTTTCATTATGGGCTTTCTGAATCGTACGGCGCCGCTTCGTTTCATCAATGGCCACTTCCATGGAATTCGTCATTTTATCGGCATACATAATAACATGCCCGTTAGCATTTCTGGCTGCACGTCCCATCGTCTGGATAAGCGGACGCTCCGCCCGGAGGAAGCCTTCTTTATCTGCATCGAGAATGGCTACGAGAGATACTTCCGGAAGGTCGAGGCCCTCACGAAGCAGGTTGATACCGACAAGAACATCGAACTGCCCCTGTCTCAGCTCACGGATAATCTGGATACGTTCCAGCGTTTTAATGTCGGAGTGCAGATACTGCACTTTGATGCCGACTTCCTTTAAATAGTCGGTTAAGTCTTCCGACATTTTTTTCGTCAAAGTGGTAATCAGCACCCGTTCGTTTCTTTCTTTGCGAAGGCGTATTTCTTCAATTAAATCATCGATCTGTCCTTCAATTGGACGGACATCAATAGTAGGGTCAAGCAGGCCTGTAGGGCGAATAATCTGCTCTACCATTTTTGGGGTATGTTCTATTTCATAAGGGCCTGGTGTAGCTGAGACAAAAACAACCTGCTTTATATGTTTTTCAAACTCTTCAAACTGCAGAGGACGGTTATCCCGGGCTGAAGGCAGGCGGAAGCCGTGATCGACAAGCACCCCTTTCCGCGCTCTGTCTCCGTTGTACATTCCCCGTACCTGCGGCAGAGTAACGTGCGACTCATCAGCTATCATCAGGAAATCTTCCGGAAAGTAGTCCAGCAGCGTGTAGGGGGTTGCACCCGGACCGCGGAAAGTCAGATGCCGGGAATAGTTTTCAATTCCGGAACAGTAACCGAGTTCCTGCATCATCTCAATATCATAGCGGGTCCGCTGTTCGAGGCGCTGAGCTTCGAGCAGCTTTCCTTTTTCATGAAAATCCTTAAGCGTATCTTCCAGCTCTTTTTCGATGTTTACGATAGCCCGCTTCAGCTTTTCTTCACGCGTCACAAAGTGGGACGCCGGGAAAACAGCTGCATGTTCCCTCTCTCCCAGTACTTCCCCTGTTAAAGCATCCACTTCTGTAATGCGGTCTATTTCATCGCCGAAAAACTCTACGCGCAGACAGTGTTCATCACGGGAGGCAGGGAAAATTTCCACAACGTCTCCCCGGACCCGGAATGTGCCCCGGGTGAAATTGATATCGTTACGGTCATACTGGACATCGACAAGCTGTCGCAGCAGATCGTTCCTCTCTCTTTCCATCCCTTTACGGAGGGAAACTACGAGATCGCGGTAATCCTCCGGTGAACCCAGACCGTATATACAGGAAACACTTGCTACGATAATGACATCGCTCCGCTCGAATAAGGCACTCGTAGCAGAGTGACGAAGCTTATCGATCTCATCATTGATGCTCGCGTCTTTTTCAATAAATGTATCGGACTGCGGAATGTATGCTTCCGGCTGATAATAGTCGTAGTAGCTCACAAAATACTCCACACGGTTATCCGGAAAAAACTCTTTGAATTCGCTGTAAAGCTGACCGGCGAGCGTTTTGTTATGGGCAATGACGAGCGTCGGTTTATTTACATTCTGAATCACGTTTGACATCGTAAACGTCTTTCCTGTTCCAGTCGCCCCGAGAAGCGTCTGGAATTTCTCTCCACGCTCAATTCCCGCGGTCAATTCTTCTATTGCCTGAGGCTGGTCGCCGGCAGGATCATATTTGGACTTCAAATTAAATGTATGGGATGCAATCGCCACGAATGTTCACCCTTCCCTGTTTATAAATTTCCTCTTCTTATAACGATGCTTTCTGATCGCCATTTATTTCTTTACCCGTTCTGAATACTTCTTTATCTATTATATCATGATATTCTCCGTATTACGAACGTATGTTCACTATTCCGTGTCCCTTTTTCCGGCAGTTGCAGTATTAAATTTTGTTTTTTTGATTCCATTTCATAAGTGCTTTTTCCAGAAAGCTATGACAAAGTCCCGTGTGGATAAGTGTAGAAAACCCCGCTTCGGCCTGCCCTGGGAATCGGAGCTTTTTCTGCCTGCTGTTTTATTACGTACTCTGCTTTTTCAATAGTTCCTGTGAAAATACAGCGTCCTCTCTTAATGTAGATGATGAAACGCTAAATGCAAAATCATTTGTTCGGTTTATACAGAAGTTCTGCCTCCGAAAAATATAAGAGAAAGAAGCCCGCAGGCTTTTTTCTCCTGCGGGCTGATTCCATCCTTTTTATTCCGTATCTGTTAACAGTTCTGCTGCACGCTGAAACTGTTCATCATTTTCTCTTTCTCTCACTGATTCGATAACCTGTTCCTGAATGGCATTGGAAGTAGCTTCATCGATCGTGCCGGTAGTTTCGATATCGGCACTTTCCTGAAACTCCCGGACTGCTGCTTCGGTTTCTTCATCGAAGTACCCGTCTGTACGGCCGGGATCAAACTCCAGTCCTTCCAGCATAATCTGGGCGTTTTCAATATTTTCATTGAGCATATCCAGTTCAAGTGTTTCTTCTGCATCTATCGGAGAGGCGAAGAAGTAATCCGGCTGGTCCACTTCGACCGTAGGCTGCACTCCTTCTTCGTTTATATCGTTCCCATCAGACGTCAGCCACCGGAACAGCGTCAGTTTCAGCTGGCTTCCGTCTCCCATTGGAAGCGTCTGCTGCACCGTACCTTTTCCGAACGTTGCATTACCAACAAGTTCATGACCTCCAGCTTCATGCAGCGCTGCAGCAAGAATTTCTGAAGCAGAAGCACTTCCTTCGTCAATTAAACCGACAATCGGGTATTCTTTATCTTCAGAAAGGTCGGATATGTGCTCGGAGATATTCCCGTCTCTGTCTTCGATCTGTACGACTGTTTCTCCTCCGGGAATAATAGCATTACCGATATCTTCCACACTCTGTAGAAATCCTCCCGGGTTGCCCCGCACATCGACAATCAGTCCGTCTATCCCCTCGGATTCCAGACTTTCAAGCTCTTCCTCAAATCTCTCTGCTGTATCTTCAGAGAAAGAGCGGAGTTCCAGTACTCCGATTGTCTGTCCGTTTTGCTCTATCGTTTCACTATATACTGTTTCTATAGGAATTTCATCGCGGACGACATCGATTTCCATAAGTTCAGAAACACCTGGACGATCGATAGTCAATGTAACAGTGGTCCCTTTTTCTCCGCGTATTTTCAATACGGCATCGTAAAGCGACAATCCTTCAATATCTTCACCATCTATCTCCAGAATTTGATCATTTGGACGAAGCCCGGCTTCCTCTGCAGGGGAATCCCGGAAAGGAGCCATAATAGTCACGCGCCCTTCCTCCATACTCACTTCGGCACCTATACCTTCAAAAGATGACTCAAGAGAATTCATGAACTCTTCCGCAGTGGACTGGTTCATATAAACGGAGTAGGGATCTTCCAGCGTATCAAGCATCCCGGAAATTGCCCCTTCCACAAGCTCTTCTTCCTCCACATCCTCGACGTAGGAATTCTGAATCATTTCCAGTGCCTGCTGGATTTGTTCATCTCCTTCTTGATCTTCCTGACCTTCTATACTGTTTCCCTGGGTACTGCTTTCGGATTCATCCTGTGTGGACGCCTGTTCCGAAGCGTTCCCCTGTTGACCTGTCTGTCCGGCATCTGAAACCGATAAAAATGCCAGCATTCCTCCGGCCCCTATGAGGAGTGCTATAACGGCAACTACAGACAGAACTAATTTATTATTCATTCGTCCACCTCTCCCATTCCCTGAATATACCCCTTTAGTAACGCTTACTTAACGTTATAATAACAGACATTACCCGGAACAGGAAAGAATGGATACCTGTTACACAATATTTGACATACACTTCCCCCGTTCCCGTGAGCAGACGGAAGAAATTACAACCTTCTAATGATGTGAGATTCATTAGGAATGCGCGCAGACTTTCAGGAGCAGCTTCCCATACCAGCGGAAGACAGTTTACCCACCTGAACTACCGCTTAGGGTTTCGTTCAGTGGAGGTAACTTTCCGGATCTACGGCGCTTTCTCTGCCTCGATAACCTCCCGGATGTACTTCAAAGTGCAGATGAATACCGGTTGATAATCCCGTCGTTCCCATCTCTGCAATAATATCTCCTTTCGTCACCGTGTCTCCTTCCTTAACGTTCATAAAAGCCAGATGGGCATATAACGTTGTATATTTCTCTTCATCTGTGAGGTGATCCAGCAGGATTGTATTGCCAAATCCTTTTCTCCAGCCGCTCGCCGCGACTGTTCCGCTTTCTGCGGCATAAATATTCCTTCCCTTCTCCCCGCCAAAATCCGTGCCATTATGCGCCCGCACTTCCCCGGTAATGGGATGAATTCTTTTCGGGTTGAATGCGGAAGTTACTCTGCCGTCTGCAGGTCGGTGAAGCAGGCCCGGAACCAGCAAAGCTTCTTCATCTATCTCCTCAGACTTGTTCTCTTCGTTCAGATTTTTCACTTCAAGAACCTGCTTCTCCTCTTCGGTTTTTAAAGTCAGTTCAGACGACTTATCCTCTTTTCCGGAATCCTCGGCTATTTCTTTCTTAGAACGTTCTTTCTGCTGATTATAATTTTCTTCAGTTTTCTTCATTTCTCCTGCCTCTTGTCTTTTCTTTTTGTTCTTTCCCGTCTCCAGAGAAAACCGCAGCTCTGCTTCTTTTTCCAATTGTTCCAGTTCCATTTCCTGCTTTGCCAACCGGTTGACAGCTTTATTGTTCTGCACCGTTTCCAATTGCTCTTTCAGCTCTTTTTCCTCTTCATAAAGCGAAGTGACCAGGTTTAATTTTTCCCCGCTTTGTCCACGGTAGTCAGCATGAATGGCTTTCATTTCTGCCGTTTCCTCTTCCAGTTGAACCTGCTGCCGGGCAAGCGCTGCTTCGAGCTCTGCAAGTTCCTTGAGTTCCTCTCCGTAAGTTTTCAGAAGCCGGTGATCCTGCTCTGCAGCTTTATGAAAAATATACAGGCGTTCCAGAAAATCACCAATACTTGCTGCATCGAACAAAAACGTTAAGTAATCAGGGTCCCCCCCATACTGCTGCACTGCTTTTAAGCGGGTATCCAACGTTTCCTTCGTTGACTTGAGGGACTCTTCCAAACTGGATATTCCCTCTGCAGCTTTTTTGATTCTGCTTTCTGTTTCCTCCATATCTTTCTTCTTATTCGTGATTTCGCTGTCTACTTGAATCATTTTTTCATCGAGTTTCTGCAGATGTTCTTCTTCCTCTGCTTGTATAAAACCGTAGTCTTCCAGGTCTTTCTCGATTTCCAGCTGCTGCTCTGTTAACTCGTTATCGATTTCCTCATAGCTTTTCCCCTCTTCTTCAGCCGATGCTTCTCCAGAAAACCAGCTTATTAGAAGAAAAATGAAGATCCCTCTGCTCATGCCGTCACCTTCTTACTATCTTTCAATGATAATCATCCTTTCCCATGTTTTTAATGCCTGCTAAACTTCCACCGATCCCGATTAAACTTCCCAGAAGGAGAAGCGCACAGGCAAGGGGAAAGTGGAACAGCTGCGGAGAAAGGAGACCCCCGGGCAGAAGATTCCCGAAAATATAGGATGATTCATAAATCCGTTCGTATATATAATTTAAAAGGACAATCGGTATTAAAGCACTGAAAAAGCCGATGAATAAACCTTCCCAAGCGTAATGACAGCGGATGCTGCTAATCGAAGCTCCCAAGAGGAGCATCACCTTCCTTTCTTCTTTTCTGGATGCGGAGGTAAGTTTCATTGTGTTTGTAACCAGTACGATGGCGGCAAAAATCAGAAAAGAACCAATCAACAGGCCCGTATTTTGGACGATCCCGGAAGCTTTCACTATTTTGCCGGCAATTTCTTCTCCGTAGCTGATTTTTTCTACATTTGCCATCGCTGCAATCTCTTCCGCCGCAGCTTTTATGGAATCCAATTCCTTTATATTCACTATGATAAAATCATTCAATGGATTATCGTGACGCAGCGCGTCAAAATAATCCTCTTCTTCCTCTCCAATTTTACTTAGGAACTGCTCAAGAGCTTCTTCCTTCGTTACATATTCAATCTGTTTTACAGAATTAAAAGCAATAATTTGTTTCTGAAGGAGGTTTTTATCCATTTCCACAGCCTCATCCGCAATAAAAACACGCAGTTCCATTTTTTCTTCGAGAGCATCGGTAAAGTGAAATCCGTTTACGAGCAGTATTGCAAATGCACCAACTATAAATAAAGTAACTGTCATAGCGCTGGTAGAAGCAAGCGTCAGCCATTTGTTTCTGATCAGTTCTGCCATAATACTTCCCGCTCGTTCTGCAAATGGTTCACGCCTCACGACTGCGCCCCCCGTTTCTCCCATCACTTATGATTCTGCCGTTCTCGATCACTACTTCTCTATTATTTACTTTCGGTATAAACTCTTTTGTGTGAGTAGTTACGATAACTGTCGTCCCTCTTCTATTCATTTCCTCCAATATCATCAGCACTTTTTCTGCCGATGCTTTATCAAGGTTTGCCATCGGTTCGTCAGCGAGAATAATTTCCGGATTATTTACAATTGCTCGCGCTAATGCAGCTTTTTTCATCTCTCCTCCTGACAATTCACAAGGCAGACAGAACCTTTTTTCGCTCAAACCGGTTATTTCCAGAGCTTCTCTCGCTTTTTTCATTCGGGTTCTTTTATTCTCGCCTAGAATCTTTGCCGGCAGAGCCGTATTTTCCATTACTGATCTGTTTGGAAGCAGACAGGCATCTTGAAAAATAATGCCCAACCTCCGCCTGTAGTATGTTTGTTCAATTCCGGACATTTCCTGCAGGTTTTCCCCGCACACTAAAACTTCTCCTTGAAAAGCAGCAGCATCCAAAT